>JAVEUP010000150.1:0-20710 GCA_034005525.1 Thermoguttaceae bacterium
CTTCCGATCTGTCGAGTCTTCGGCGGCGGGGTTGATGCCCTGGTCGTCGGCAACACCGGCTCCAGTGGTGGCAATGCACTACTCGACGACATTGTCTTCGAAGTGGCAGGCCCGCAGGGTATGGAGGTGTTCACCTTCAACGCCGGAACCACCTCGAACCAGATGGCTACCGCCATCACTCAGGTAGCCGATGCCATCGGTGTTGAAGCAACCTTTAACCGCGACCTGGTTACCATCCTTTCAACCACCTACGGGCAGGACTCCTTCGTGAGCTTCTCGGTGCTCAGCGAGGGGGATAAGGGGCAGGTCGGACGCAGCCTCAGCGCGTTCCGCGCGGAAGGCTCCGACGTCGAGGGCACAATCAACGGCGTACAGGCCTCCTCGAAGGGCAACGCCATGTGGATCAACACGTCCACGCTCGCCCTGACGATTGACGTCACGCCGGGAATGACCGACAATTTCCGGTTCAATATCAACGGCGGCGGGGCCCAGTTCCAACTCGGTCCCGACGTGGTCACCAACCAGCAGGTCCGCATGGGCATCCAGAGCATGAACACGGCCCGGCTGGGCGGTGTGAACGGCAAGCTGTTCGAGCTGAAGACCGGCGGCCCCGCCGACATGCGGTCCGACCCGAACCGCGCGGCCAACATCCTGCTCGACGCCATCAACGTGGTGGCTGAGTTGCGGGGCCGGCTCGGGGCCATGCAGGGATTCACCATGGACACGAACATCAAGACCATGGAAGACACCCTGGAGAACATGATCCAGGCCGAGAGCCAAATCCGCGACGCCGACTTCGCCGTCGAAACCGCCAACCTGACCCGGGCCCAAGTGCTCGTCCAGTCGGGTACCACGGTGCTCTCGATTGCCAACCAGAACCCGCAAAACGTGCTCGCCCTGCTGAGGTAAGCCGCCCGGTCTCTGCGTGAGTGAACTTCCGACCCGCCTTGGTGAAAACCAAGGCGGGTCTTTTCGTTCACGGATTCCAGATCTCAGATCCCGAATCCGAAATCTCAGATTGCAGTATGTAGGGTGGGCCAAGGTCGCGCAAGTGCTTGGTGGGACTACGCAAGCCACGGCCCACTCATTTGCACGCCGCCCGCTGGAAGCTCCTCCGGCAAGAGCGACCGAAGTCCCACCAGGGTCTTGGCTTGCCTGTCACCACTCTACTTCGTCATGCATTATCCGGGCTAGAAGCGGAGTTCCCACCCGAGGTTGAAACCCTGCGCCCAGAAGTCGGTGCTGCGCCAAGCGAACTCGGGCAGAGGGTCTCCGACCGGGGCTGGCGGTGGCATGTACGACGTGTTCACGCGGGGGTCGATGTGATTGCCTGCACGCTTCACGTGCCACCATAAGAGGAGGTCGTAGCCCACGTATACCCGGCTGCGGGTGGTGAGCTGGTAGCCGATCTCGAAATTGAACTGGGGAATCAGGGCGAAATCGTTCCGCCGGTACGTGCCGATGTTCGTGTTGTCTAGGGCAAGGAGCCCGCCTCCCTGAGGAGAGGGTGCCTGTCCTGGCACGGTAACAACCGTTTGTCCGTCGATGGCGACTGTCTGATGGTTGCTTCCCATGGCCAGCTTGGCCAGGAATTCGAAGGACCATCGGCCATGGTACCGCTGGGTAATAAGGCCAAGTTCGGCGCCATGGAACTCGTTGCGGGAGCGGAAAGAATCCCGGATGTCGAACTGCGTGCCCGCCACGTAGCCGTTAACGCCCTGCAACAGCGTGGAATGTGCATGAACGGTCACCGCATCGTACAATGCGTAGTGCCGGTAGCCAGCCATCAAGTCCATCCGCCCGCAGGGTACGTCGCCGGCGGCAAGGGTCGTGCCGCCATCCGGAGTTCCGGCGTCGGCAAAGCCGCATATCAGGTTCCGCCGAAAACTGGCTCCGGCAGAGTGGAAGCCGCTGCTGACGCTGGCATCGACTTGCCCTTCGGCGAAACCGGGAAAGGCGATCATTTGAACGGCCTCGATATCACGCAGTACGTCGAAGAACGGGCGACCGAGGAGAGGATTGCCAGCAGAAGCATCCGAAAACCCTGAACTGCTTTGTCCCAGATCGAGCCAGTCGCCTTGAATGGCCCAACGCCGGCAGTGGCCTAGCCAGTAGCCGAGTTGGAAGCGATACTGATGGCGGGCGTCGCCGTTGTAGGCCCGCTCGCCGAAAAGGATCTCGGTATTCGGTTGGTCGAGAGCCCCGGGCACCGGGTCGGTGGGTGAGCCGGTAGTGACCAGGGCGGGCACGTTCGTGCCGCGAGTCCACCAGACGAGGTAATCGGCACGCGCCCAGAACTGGCCTTCCGGTCCACAGGGGCAACACGGCCTGCGGCACTCCGGATTGGTGCAGGCGGGATCGCCACACCCGCCGGGGCCGCACACCCCGGGACCGCCTTCCCAATCCCACCGAGTCATCTGGACAAAGTAAGAAAGGGGCAGAAAGAACGGATATACGGCCTCTTTGAGGACCTTGGGCGCAGGTTGAATCGTGTTGTACGCCAGGCTCTGCGCGCCCAACTTTGCGGTTGTGCCCAGCACAAGGCAACAGAATGCCATCCCCAGGAGCAGTCGGTGAGCGGCAGACGCCATGAACACCCCCCCATTAGAAAAGTCTTTGCCCCGAATAGGGCCAGCGAGTGTGCGACTATATCGATTATTAGGGTTATACCCTCTGTATCGAATCGGCTGACTTTGCGGGTTTCGTTAGCCTTAATGGAGGATTGGGTCCTTGTCCTTTGCCCGGGGATGCCCGTAACATATAGGGTTCGCCGTAATTCAACCGTTCACGGGGTGGCGGCGCGGGCGGTCTTCTCCGCTAAATGCGAAGGGGACAGTCCCATTTTCGCGGCCGAACGCTTGACCGATTGGACAAATCACCCGCTGTGCCGCGAAAATTGCGACAGTCTCCGGTGAACGGTTACCCTTGAGAAGTACTCCGGCGCCATACAGGTTTCCATGGCCGTTTCCGATATTTTGGTTCGTGGTGCGCGCGAGCATAATTTGCGCGACGTGGACCTCGTTCTGCCTCGCAATCAACTGATTTGCCTCACGGGTGTCTCGGGGTCCGGGAAGAGTTCCCTGGCATTCGATACCCTCTATGCCGAGGGACAGCGGCGGTACGTCGAGAGCCTTTCCAGCTTCGCCCGCCAGTTCTTGGGGCAAATGCCCAAGCCGGATGTCGACCTGATTGCCGGCCTGAGCCCGTCCATTTCCATCTCGCAGAAGACCGCCGGCCAAAGCCCGCGCTCGACGGTGGGTACGATCACGGAGATTTACGATTATCTTCGCGTTCTCTACGCCCGCGTGGGGACGGCACATTGCCCGCAGTGCAAGCGGGTGCTCGCCGCGCAAAGCCGCGACCAGATCATCGACCGAATCGCCGCCCTGCCGGACGGGACGCGGCTGCTCGTGCTAGCACCGCTGGTGCGAGGGCAAAAAGGCGAATACCGCGACCTGTTCGGCGACCTCCTGCGGCAGGGGTTCGCACGCGCCCGCGTGGACGGAAAGGTGGTGCCCCTTACCGACGACCTGCGATTGGACCGGCAGATGCGGCACGATATCGAAGTGGTTGTCGATCGGCTGACCGTAGGCGAGCGGGTTCGCGGCCGGCTGGCGGAAGCGGTGGAGCTTGCCCTGCGGGTGGGCAGCGGCAATCTGATGGTTGCCGCCGACGAGGAAGGCCAACGGCGAGCGGCGGAAGAGGCGGCCGGTGCTTCACCGCTGGCCACCCGCCGTGTCCCTGCGCCCTCGGAGCCGTCGCCCCTGGCCGGCGGCGACCTGCGTTTCTCGGCCGACTACGCCTGCACCGAGTGCGGCTTGAGTTTCGAGCCCCCCAGCCCGCAACTGTTCAGCTTCAACAGCCCGCACGGAATGTGTCTGGCATGCAGCGGCCTGGGCGAGATCTACTCGTTCGATCCCGAGCGGCTGATCCCCGATCCGACGAAATCGTTCCAGCAGGGCGCCGTCGAGTTGCTGGGCCGCTGGCGCGACCTAGGCCGGTGGAAGCGGCATATCTATAGCGGCGTAGCCGAGACGCTCGAGCGGCGCTACGGATTGTCGCCGGGCGCCGTGCTCGAAACCGCGTGGGAAGAGGTCGATCCCCGCGTGCAACACGCATTGCTGTGGGGAACGGGCAGCGAGCATATCACCTACACGTGGCGCGGCGGGCCGTCGGGCCACAAGTGGGGCGGTACCTGGGAGGGCATCATCCCGCGGCTCCTCGCGCAGTACAGCAGTACCAAGAGCCGCCCGCAGCGGCGCATGCTTGAAAAGTACATGCGCGTGATCCACTGCCACCAGTGCAACGGCGAGCGGCTCAACCCGCAGGCGAGGGCGGTTATGCTGACCTCGGCGGCCAAGCCGTTCGCCGCTGCCCCGGAGCGATCCCTCCCCGAAGTTTGCTCGCTGCCGGTCTCCGACGCGCGCGAGTTCTTCGCGGCATTGGAACTGGACGAGACCGGGCAGACCATCGCAGCCGAGGCGATCAAGGAGATCCGCGGCCGGCTGGGCTTCCTGGCCGACGTTGGGCTCGAATACCTGACCCTCAACCGGGCCGCGCCCACTTTGGCTGGAGGCGAGATGCAACGCATCCGCCTTGCGGGGCAGATCGGCTGCGGACTGGTTGGCGTGCTGTACATTCTCGACGAGCCGTCGATCGGCCTGCACCCGCGCGACAACCACCGGCTGCTCGAAACGCTGGTCCGGCTGCGCGATCAGGGGAATACGGTGGTCGTGGTGGAGCACGACGAAGACACGATGCGCGCCGCCGACCACATGGTCGACTTCGGTCCGGGGCCCGGCGTTCGCGGCGGGCATATTGTGGCTCACGGCCCGCCCGAGCAGGTGGCCGCCAATGCGGACAGCGTGACCGGGAAATACCTGATCGGCGAGCGGCGGATTGCCGTCCCGCCCTCGCGCCGCGAGGGGAACGGACGCAATCTCGTGGTCCGCGGCGCGCGGCATAACAACCTGAAGAACGTCGACGTCGAAATCCCACTGGGCAAGCTGGTCTGCATTACCGGCGTAAGCGGTTCTGGCAAGAGTTCCCTGGTGGGCGATATCCTCGTCGAAGCGCTGCGACGCGACCTGAACGCAGGCTTGGGCAACCCGGGCGAACATGAAACGATCGAGGGCCTCGACTACCTTGATAAGATGATTGCCATCGATCAGTCGCCCATCGGCCGCACGCCGCGCAGCAACCCGGCCACGTACATCAAGGTGTTCGACGAAATCCGCCGCCTGTTCGCCCAGCTTCCCGACGCGAAGAAACGCGGCTACACGCCCGGGCGGTTCAGCTTCAACGTCTCGGGCGGTCGTTGCGAGGGGTGCGAAGGGAACGGGTCGAACCGGCTGGAGATGGACTTCCTGGCCGATATCTGGGTGACCTGCCCCGTGTGCGAGGGCCATCGCTTCAACCGCGAGACGCTCCAGATCCGCTACAAGGGCAAGTCGATTGCCGACGTGCTGGAGATGGACATCCAAGAAGCGCTCGACCACTTCCGCAATATCCCCAAAATCGCCGACAAGCTCCAAACACTGCACGACGTGGGCCTCGACTACATGAAGCTGGGCCAGCCCTCGCCCACCCTCTCCGGCGGCGAGGCCCAGCGGGTGAAACTCGCGCGCGAACTGGTCAAACGCAGCACAGGGAAGACGCTCTACCTGCTCGACGAGCCGACCACCGGGCTGCACTTCGCCGATATCGAGCTTCTGCTCCGCGTGCTGCATGGGTTCGTCGAGGCCGGCAATACGGTCATCGTGGTCGAGCACAACCTCGAGGTGGTCAAGACGGCCGACTGGATTATCGACTTGGGCCCCGAGGGCGGCGAACAGGGCGGCCGGATCGTTGCCACCGGCACGCCGGAACAGGTCGCCGAATGCCCCGACTCACACACCGGACGCGCCTTGCAGCCAATCCTGCTGAAGGGTGCGGAGCCGTTTGTTGCGGGTGACGGCCGACCGAAAGCGGCCGCCGACGGTAAACGTCGCCGGGCAGCGCAGACGCGGAAAGCGCAGTTGGCCAAAGCCATCAAGGTGCGCGGCGCGAGGCAGCACAACCTCAAGGACGTCGACGTCGAGGTTCCGCGCGACAGGCTGACCGTCTGCTGCGGCCCCAGCGGGTCCGGCAAGACGTCACTGGCCATGGACACGATCTATGCCGAGGGGCAGCGGCGGTACGTGGAGAGCCTCAGCTCGTACGCCCGGCAGTTCGTCGGCCAAATGCCCAAGCCCAGCGTTGAGCATATCGAGGGCCTGTCGCCAGCCATCGCCATCGAGCAGAAGAACCTGGGACACACGCCGCGCAGCACGGTGGGCACGGTGACGGAAATCTACGACTACCTGCGCATCCTCATGGCCCGCCTCGGCACGCCCTACTGCCCCGACTGCGACGTGCCGGTGGGCACGCAAACTGCCGACGAGATCATTGCCAAGGTAATGGAGCGCCCCGAGGATACCCGGCTGGTCCTCTTGGCGCCGGTCGCGGTGCGCGTGGGCGAGCGCTACGAAGCGCTTTGGGACGATCTGCGCGCCAGCGGCTACCTGCGCGTGCGCGTCGACGGCGAAACGCACTCGCTCGAAGACCCGCCCGCGATCGACCGGCGGCGCAATCATCAGGTGGAGGTCATCGCCGACCGTGTTACGATACGGGCCAATGCCCGCTCGCGCATTGCCGAGAGCATCGAGGCGGCGCTTTCGCTCGGCAAGGGCGTACTGCGAGTGGTGGAGCCGTGCGAAGATATCCCGGAGCCCCACTGGCCGGTCGAGACGCACAGCCAGCATTTCGCTTGCGCGCAGTGCGGGCGCAGCTTCGAGCCGCTTTCGCCGCACCACTTCTCGTTCAACAGTTCGCTCGGCTGGTGCCCCGCGTGCCAGGGCCTTGGCGTGCAAACGGGCACCAACCCGACGGCCCTGCTGCGCGACGGCGAGCTGTCGCTGGCCGGCGGCGCCGTGGCCCTGTGGCCGCGGCCGGAAAGCCCGCTGCTGCAAGCGATGGCAACGGCCTTTTCCCGCGGGACGGGCGTGCCGGCCGATGTACCCTTCAACCAGCTCAGCGCCCGGCACCGCCGGCTTATCTTGCACGGGACGGGTGAGAAGTGGTTCCAGATGGAAACCAAGGCTGCCCAAGGGCTGCAGTTCCAGTACAAGGGGCTCTACCCGGCGCTCGACGAGGCCAGCCGTCTCTCGCCTGCGCTGCGGGGCCGGCTGGAGTATTTCATCGACGAGGTGGAGTGTTCGGCGTGCGCCGGCAGCCGGCTGCGCGACGATTCGGCCGCGGTGCGGTTTCGGGACCGTACGATCGACGATTACTGCCGCATGCCGCTTGGCCGCTTGTGCAACGAGTTGGCCGCATGGGAACCGAGCGACCGCGATCGGCAGATCGCCGGCGAGGTGATCCTGGAGATTCGCAACCGGACGCAGTTCCTCGTGGACGTGGGGCTGGAATACCTCACGCTGGGCCGCACCGCGCCGACCCTTTCCGGCGGCGAGATGCAGCGCATCCGGCTGGCCGCCCAGGTGGGCAGCGGCCTGTGCGGCGTGTTGTACGTGCTCGACGAGCCGACCATCGGCCTGCACCCGCGCGACAACCGCCGCTTGCTCGATGCCTTGCACCGGCTCCGCGATCTGGGCAACACGCTTCTGGTGGTCGAGCACGACCGCGAGGTGGTTGCCAGTGCCGACCGGCTGCTCGATTTCGGGCCGCACGCGGGTCGGCAGGGCGGCGAGGTGGTCGCCTCGGGCACGCCGAAGGCCGTCGCACGCCAGCGCAGTTCGGTCACCGGCCCGTACCTCAGCGGTAAGAAGGCCATTCCTGTGCCGACCAACCGCCGGATAAGTGCAACCGTTGCCGGGGGACTGTCCCAGTTTTCGCGGCATAGCGGGTCCGGTACCCAATCAACCCGCCATTCCGCCGCGAAAATGGGACTGTCCCCTTCAGATATCCCGAGAGAGGAAGACCCCGCGGCCTCTCCCCGTGGATGGCTCGAAATACGCGGCGCGCGGCAGAACAATCTCAAGAACATCGACGTGGCCATTCCGCTGGGCACGTTCACGGTGATTTCCGGGGTGAGCGGCTCCGGCAAGAGTTCACTAGTCGAAGACGTGCTCTACAGGGCGCTCGCGCGGCTGCTGCACCGCGCCGCCACCATTCCCGGCGCCCACGACGGCATTCATGGGGTGGATCGCATCAACAAGGTCATCCGGGTCGATCAGCAGCCACTGGGCCAAACGCCGACGTCGAACCCGGCTACGTACACGGGGGCGTTTGAACTGATTCGCGAATTGTTCGCGCAACTGCCCGAGGCGAAGTTGCGGGGATATACCGCGCGGCGGTTCAGTTTCAACGTATCCGGCGGCCGGTGCGAGAAGTGCGAGGGCAATGGCCAACTGAAAATCGAAATGCACTTCCTGCCCGACGTGTGGGTCGAATGCCCCGAATGCCGCGGGCGGCGGTACAACGCCGAGACGCTCGCCGTGCGCTACCGCGGCCGGTCGATTGCCGACGTGCTCGAGATGTCGTGCGGCGAGGCGCTGCGCCTGTTCCGGCAGATTCCCAAAATCCGGCGCATCCTGAAGACGCTTTGCGACGTGGGGCTCGATTACGTCACCATCGGCCAGCCGGCTCCCACGCTCTCCGGCGGCGAGGCCCAGCGCGTGAAGCTGGCGGCCGAACTCTCCCGGCCCGACACGGGCAATACGCTGTACCTGCTGGACGAGCCGACCACCGGGCTGCACTTCGAGGACCTGCGCAAATTGCTCGACGTGCTCAACCGGCTGGTCGATCTCGGCAATACGGTCGTGGTGATCGAGCATAACCTCGATGTAATCAAGACGGCCGATTGGGTGATCGACCTCGGCCCCGAGGCCGGCGAAGAGGGCGGGTACGTCGTGGCGGCCGGCACGCCGGAAGACCTGGTTGCCGGCGCCGGCAATGTAGCAGGCACATGCCGCGCGCCGTCGGCTGCAAAAAGTCGGTCCAAACGAAAAAAGGGAACCGACGTACCCGGCGATGCCAAGGGCCGTCCATCAATGCGATCCTACACGGCCGAAATGCTCGCACCGGTGCTGGCCGCCGGCCCGCACGAGAAACGTCCGTTGTATGACTTCGCCGCCGACCTGGAAGAGCAAGACGACGATCTCGACATTACCGACGTGGGCGCCGAGGCCAGCCCGCCGTGGGAAGTGGACGGCCGTCGCTGGCACTGCTTCGACCGCACCGCCCGCAACGGCAACCCGTGCCGATGGGACGGGCGAATCCTTGCCGAGACGATCGACCGGATCCAGGAGCGGGCCGACCTGTTCAGCGAGACCGACTGGAAGAATCGCACCATTGTCGAAATCCGCGCGGCGAGGAAGGCCGACGGCTGGTTCTTCCACGCCATTACCGGCGAGGAGTGGCTGCTGAAGATGAAGTTCCGCACCGGGCGGAACACCTTCCAGGCCGACGAACTCGTGGCCCGGCTCGATTTGAAGCCGCTGAACGACATGCCCGAACTGCCGCTCTACGGGCGCGAGCCGCGAGTGAAGGTCCAGAAGCTCCGCGGGCCGTGGCAGGAAATCGAGCTTAGAGTCCACACGTACGGCGAAATCGACCGGCCCGAGTTCTGGCAGTTTGTCGACGAGGCGGTCGAGGGCTTCGCCGCCTTCCGCAAGCGGGTGGAGAAGCAGTCCGACATCCTGCATCCCTGGAAGCAGCTCGGCCAGAAATGGCATCTTGCCCGGCGCGGGTTCCCTGCCCGCAAGTCGCCCAAGTGGGACGTCGAACTGCTGGAAGCCCTGTTTCGCATCCTGACCGACACCGCGTCCGACGCCCGCGTGCTGTGGACCAACAAGCAGATGGTGCCGCTGTATCTATTCGACCAGTCCGAGCCCTGGGCGGTCGTTCAGACGAAGAAGTCCGACGCCGTGTATCTGCACCTGACCAGTCCGAAGAACCGATTCACCCAAGGCCGCATTCGCGACCTCGGCCACCTGCCCGAACTCGACGGCGAGCGGCCCGACGCCGACGTCATCCACCTTCGCTTCCGCAACGCCGACGACCTGAAACGCGGCGACTTGAAGGGGTTTCTGAAGGAACACCTTCGTAGTTTGGCAAAATAAGCCAGTGCAAGACGACAGGCTGCCGGGCGATGCAGACGTGGGATAGGCTTCCAGCCTGTCGGCGGAATAGACAGGCTGGAAGCGTATCCCACGCAATTCGGTATCAGCTCCGGCCCTATCGCATTGTGCCCGCCGGGGTGTATACTGAGCCGACAGGAAGGAGGTGCATGATGATCCTCGGTGTGCCGAAGGAGACGCTGGAACAGGAAGGGCGGGTTGCGGCGATTCCGGAAACGGTGCGGGAATATGTCGCCCTGGGATTCGAGGTGCTTGTCCAATCGTTGGCCGGCCGGGCGGCGCTCTACGAGGACGATGCCTATGCGAGCGCCGGCGCGCGGATCGTCGAGGATGCCCGGGAACTGTTCCGGGCGGCCGACGTGATTCTGAAGGTGAAACAGCCCTGGCACGGCGAAGGGCTGGATTACCACGAGGCCGAAGCGATCCGCGAAGGGGCGATCCTGATCGCCTTCCTGCATCCGGCCGCGCCGATCAACCACGAAATGGTTCTGACCCTCGCCCGGCGGAACGTCACGTCGTTCAGTATGGACGCCATCCCGCGCATCTCGCGCGCCCAACGCATGGACGCACTGACGTCGATGAGCACGATTACCGGCTACAAGGCGATGTTGATCGCCGCGAACCATTTCCCCAAGTTCATTCCGATGACCGGCACGACCATCGGTACGGTCAAGCCGGCGAAGGTGCTTATCGTCGGGACGGGAGTGGTTGGCTTGCAGGCGGTCGCCACCGCCAAACGGTTGGGCGCTACGGTAACCGCCGTCGATGTCCGTGAGGAGGCTCGCCAGTCGGCCGGCAGCCTGGGCGCCAAGGTGGCAGGCTTCGACGTCCCGGCCGAACTTGTCGCCGGGCCGGACGGCCGCGCCCGCGCGCTGCCGGCGGAGTGGCTCGAAAAGGAACGCGAAGCGCTGACGCCGCTGGTCGGGCAATGCGATATCGTGATTCTCGGCGCATTGGTCCCGGGGGAAGTCGCGCCGTGTCTGGTTACCGCGCCGATGGTGGCCGGCATGAAGCCCGGCTCGATCATCCTGGACGTCGCTGTCGATCAGGGCGGCAACTGCGAACTCACGCCTTGCGGCGGCCAGATCGTGCAACACGGCGTCTCGATCCTGGGAATCTGGAATATCCCCGGCTCAGTGCCCGTCCATGGTAGCTGGCTGTACAGCCACAATGTGCTCAACTACGTGAAGAACCTGTTCAAAAAGGGACCGGAAACCATGGACCTCGACGACGAGATCTGCCGCGAGTCGCTCATCACGCATCTAGGCAATATCGTACACCAGGGAACGCGCAAAGCGATGGGGTTGGCGTAACACTCTTCGAGAGAGGAATGCCGTCATGGGTGATCTGCTGCTGTTGCTTGCCGTGTTCATTGTGACGTTTCTGGTTGGCGTCCTGCTCATCCTGCGCGTTCCGCCCCGGTTGCACACGCCGCTGATGTCGATGACCAACGCCGTCTCCGGCATTACGGTGCTCGGGGCGGTGCTGCTGTTCACAGGGCAAACCGGCGGCCTTACCGCGGGCTTGGCTGCGATTGCCATTGTGGCAGGGGCGTTCAACCTGGTGGGCGGATTCGCGGTGACCGACCGCATGCTCCGGTTCTTCCAAAAGCGAGGCAATCGGCATGGCTGACTCGTGGTACCTGGCCGTCGATCTGGCAATGCTCGTGATCTTCCTGTTGGGGATCTGGCGGTTCCGCCAACCCGCGTCGGCCCGTTCCGGCAGCTTGCTCATCGCGCTCGCGTTGGTTTGCGGTGCGACCATTGCACTGACTCGACAGCCCCTTCACGGGCCGGCGATCGTTCTCATTGCAGTAGCCGTCGGCTCGGTATCCGGCTGGCTCGCTGCCGGGCGTGTAACCATGACCCGCATTCCGGCCATGGTGGCGTTTCAGAACGGCGCCGGCGGACTGGCCGCGGCACTGGTTTCGCTAGTCGAATTGACGCGTGAACCATTGGCCACCGGCGGGATCGGCAAGACGGCTGGAATCTTGGGCCTGACGATCGGCGCGCTGACCTTTTCGGGCAGCCTTGTCGCCACTGGCCGGTTGGCAAACTGGTTGCGCCAAGTTCCCACAATCCTTCCGCGGCATGGTGCAATGACATCGGTTTTTCTGGCGGTCACGGCGGTTTACGCCGCCTGGGGTGCGGCTCGGGGCGATCTGCCGCCAATTGCCCTTGCCACCGGCCTTGCCGTGCTGGCCGTCCTGTTGGGAATCGTTGCGTCGATCCGTGTCGGTGGAGCGGATATGCCGGTGCTGATCTCGTTTCTCAACGCCTTGTCGGGATTAGCCGCCGCCTTCTGCGGTGTTGCGGTTGGAAGCCGGCTGCTCACCGCCTGCGGAGCGACCGTGGCGGCTTCGGGTTTTATCCTGACCCACGCAATGTGCCTCGCGATGAACCGTAGTTGGCGTTCCGTGCTGTTGGGCACCAAGGCCGGGGAGACTGTGCAGCGTGCCGGGGCGGGGGAAGCGGAACCCGGCGGAGGGCCGCGGCCGGCGAGTGCCGGCGACGTGCCGGATGAAGAAGCGGCGCCTGCCGCGGAGACCGAGCCGGGCGCCTCGCCGCTCGGGCGCGCCGCAGATGCCCTCCGGAATGCCGGGAAGGTCATTATCGTGCCCGGGTACGGCCTGGCACTGGCGAATGCTCAAGGTCCTGCCGTGCAATTGGCCGAGTATCTGACCAACGCGGGAAAGGACACGAAGTTCGGCATCCACCCCATTGCCGGACGCATGCCCGGCCACATGCACGTACTGCTGGCCGAGGCCGACGTCGATCCCGACATGCTGGTGGACCTGGACGATATCAACCCCGAGTTCTCGGCCACGGACCTCGTGGTGGTTGTGGGCGCCTGCGACGTGGTCAATCCGGCGGCGATCCACGTCGAGGGCACGCCGATTTCGGGCATGCCCGTCCTCGCGGCCCACGATGCCAGGCAGGTGCTGATCTGCAATCTCGACTTGCGCCCCGGCTACTCGGGTGTCGACAATCCGCTGTACAGCGACCCGAAAGCCATCCTTCTGCTTGGTGATGCTCGCGAGAATCTGAGTAGACTGTTAGGACTGCTAACCCGGATGATTCACGATAGGTAGGGTGGGTCAAACAAGCCGCTTCTTTGGTGGGCCATTGGTCGCTACTGCCGGCGTGCATCCACGCGACGGGCTGTAAATCAGGTTGGTTGCGGCTTGTGCGGGCCCACCAACGACCCACGCGACCTTGCTCCACCCTACGGATATGAATAAGCCGGTCTTTTTCGCCTCGCAGTAGACTCCAACCCGGGTTCCACGACAGCACCCAAACTGACGCAAGTCAGGAAATCCCAAGCCGCGCAAGCAGCCCCGCAACACGCTCATAGGCGTCACGCTTGCGTAACTCCCGAGCTTCATCGTCGTCGATCTCCTCGAAGTCGGCGACCCACGTCGGGCCGACATGTTCACGTTCCAGGGCCGCCTCCCTGACCCGCAGCGGCGGTGAGCGGAGGATGCCCGTCAGTTCTGCCAGCGTGTCGGCATGCAGGCAGGAAGCGATGCGGCGGCGCCCGGCGACAAGCGAGAAGAAGTCGGCCACGTCCTGTCCCCAGATGTAACCGTACCATTGGCCCGAGCCGATCTCGTGGGCCAGGTAGCAGGCCTGCTCATCAGCGGGCTGGGCAAGGCCCTGCTGGATGACGTCGGATCCGTCGACCGTGACGATTTGTACATCAGGCGGCAGGAGCCCGAGAATCGCCCCAAGCAGCGTCGATTTTCCCGCCCCGCCGGGTCGCCCGCGATCAGCCCAAGGTTCGTCAGGCGAGTGCTGGAAGAATATGGCGAAGAGTCGGTGAAGGCGGCGTTTCTGCTGAGGGGCGACCTGCCCGGCTACTGGCTCGATTATCTTCTCCGAAGCCATAAGGGGCAATACTACAGGAAACGATACCCGTCCTTGGCGGTGGTCTGACTGTTTGGGAGGCCCGGCCCATCAGCGATCATGCCCGGCGCATCGTCTGGCATCATCACTACGGTTTCAGGTTACTTGGCCCGCGCGATTCTCGCCGCGGAATCCTTCAGGATCTGTCGCGTTGTCGGCATTGGATGACAGGCAGCTTATTTGTCCTTGTCCATATTGTGGCCCCAGGTACGCTCACGCCCGCTTGCCACAACACTTTTTGTACTTCTTCCCACTGCCGCAGGGGCAGGGGTCGTTCCGCCCAACCCTGGTTGGCCGGGAAATACTGTACACCGGATCAAGACCTGCGGGCAAGGGGGGCTCTTCCCAACCCGCTTGGTCACCTTCGGGCACTTCCCTTTGGGGACTTTCTCCTCGACTGCCACGACGTTGATTTGGTGCCACCAGTCGTCGCCAAAGTCGAACCAGTAGCCAAACGCCTGGTCGTCCTCCTGGCCATCGGGCATCTGTTCCACGCGGGCCATCCAGCTACAGGCTCGGTGAAAGCGAATGGATGTTGCTTGCTCGCCTCCCGTAGCCGCTTCTTCCTGAGAATCGGGGCAGTTTCCCGTAGATGCCGTTCTAACAGAGGGACTTATGCAGCCCGCATAATGCGGCCGAAAACTCCCTCTTGCCCCGCAATACGCAATGCTGTATGCTCCCCCGGCAAGCAGGCGTGGACCGATTCGCCGGGGAACGGCCGTGGTCGGACCTCGCTGCATTCCACCCACTTGGGTGGTGACGCAGGATTGCCCTATCCCGGATTATTCACGTAGGGTGGGACAAGGTCGCGTAATTCCTTGGTGGGCCTCCGCAAGCCACGCCCGGGATGGTTTGCACGCCGTGCGCTGGAAGCAGGCCCGGCCAAGCGACCGAAGGCCCACCAGGGGCGCGGCTTGCTTGTCACCACCCTACATCGTCGTGAATAATCCGGGCTATTCCAATTTGCAGTGCCCGCCGGATCAACGCAACTGCACTGCTTGCCCCCCACACCGGCCCAGCGTGATACGCAAATCGCTTTTCTTTTTCATTCTCCCAGCGGTCTTCGCGGCAACGGCCCCCGGTTTCGGGCAGTTGGCCCCGTCGCCTGGAACTCGGCAACGTCTGGACCAGCTCGAGATCGAAATGGACCCGCAGGTGGAGTATCCGGGGCCGGCCCTGCCAAGGCCGCTGGTGCAACCAGCGGTCGACGATGCCGGTGTGATCTCAAGTGAACTCGAGGCTGAAATGAAGAGATTGGCCTGGAGTAAAGGCGACTTTCGGTTCATCCCCTACGGGGCCTTCTGGGCCGACATGATCTACGCCACGGCGCGGGTGCACCCGGGAGCTTACACATTCTACGCACATTCACCGGAAGTGCATGGAGAGTCGGCTTTCGTTATCGACGCCCGGCGCACTCGCTTGGGGTTTGACGTCGAAGGGCCGCCGGTTCCCCTGTTCAACGATGCGAAGAGCTTCGCCAAGATCGAGATCGACTTCCACGGGAGCTTTGTCATTGAGAATCGGCCCGACCTGCTGGTGCGGCTGGCGTACTGGGAGGCGAAGAACGACGACTTTCGCATCTTGGTGGGCCACGGGAGAGATCTTATCTCCCCGCTATTTCCCAGTTCGTTGAATTACTCATTTGGCTATTTCGGCGGCAACATCGGCTATCGTCGTGCTCAATTCCGCTATGAGCGGTATTTCCGCCCAAGCGATTCGTGCCTGATCGAGTTGCAGGGATCGCTGAACCAGAACATCATGCGCGACTTCTCCGCCGTCAGCGGCGTGGTGCGCGAGCCGGGCGGCTGGCCGGTGGTTCAAGGACGGCTCGGATTCGTGCTTGGCGACCGTGACGGTGGAATCGGGCCGGCCACCCTGGGCGTTTCGGGGCACGTCGGTGAAACCGGGTTCGACTTCCTCACCACGGGGCCGCCACCATTGAACCTGCCTCCGGAGAACGACTTGCGCGTGCGGACGTGGTCGTTGAACGCCGATATGCGCATACCCATCACCGATCGCCTGGGGGTGAAAGGCGAGTTTTTCACGGGCTCGAACCTCAGCACGTTCTACGGCGGCATCGACCAGGGGGTTTCGCTTGCCACGCGGACGGCTATTCGGTCGACCGGCGGCTGGATTGACCTCTGGTACGATATCACCCCGCGGTTGCGCACCCACGTGGGCTGGGGCATCGACGATCCGAACAACAACGACCTGCTCTTCGGGCGAACCTACAACCAGTTCATCTACTGGAATGCCGTGTTCGAGGTGACCGAGAAGCTGGTCAGCGGGTTTGAAGTCTGTGTGTGGAAGACGAATTACCAGGACCTCCGTGCGGGCCTGATCCCCGACGCCGACCTTCAACCGCGGACACCCGGCAACTCCGTTGTCCTGCAGTGGTCGGTTCGGTACAACTTCTGAGTTCGGGAGTCCGGGCGCCGCTTGTAGCCTACTGACCATCGTACCGGCCGGTGACGGCCCGGACTTGCGTACAATAACGAGGCCGGTTGTCGGGAGACGCGGCGTGCGTGCTACTCGAGTTCGAGAATGAGCGGCTCGTTCCTCCCGGGCTGTACGTCCACGGTAAGACCGCTGGTTTCAAAGGACGTGTACTTTTCCGGAATCAACGATTTTCCGAGGGTATCTTCGTCGCCGCCGATGGCCTCTCGGTTGGGGTCCTGCGCTTCATAGCAGGCAACGCGGATACGCCTCTTCCCCACGGCGGTACCGCTTCCTTCACCCCGTGTAACCACCGTAAACGTCCCGTCCGGTTGGATTGCAGCCGTAGCGGGCTGGCCGAACTCGTGCTCGATCATAACACTTCCGAATCGCAAGGGCTCACCCTTATAGAGCACTTTTCCGGTCAAAGGCGCCAGGTCGCGCTGCGATCCACCACAGCCGGCGGAAGCCGCCGCAACCAGAGACAACGCGAACAGAAGGACCTTGATGGAAGGGCCTCGGTCAAATCGTGGAGAAGCTTTTAGCGTCTGCATGAATCGGGAACTCCAGGGGCTAGTTGATACCGACGAACGAAAGCAATGCGCCGGCAGAAATGTAAACGTGGAAGCGTTACCCCGGCATCATCAGCCAGGTCGCGCCCTTATGGTATGCTGACCGGCTCACCGCCGTTGACGGTGGCCAACTGGAAGTACAACGTCAGGTCGATACTATCCGACAGCGAGGTGACGCTGCCGTCGCCCAGCAAGACGTTCATGGCACCCGGATGATGGCTGCCCATCGGCACGTGATTGTACGGAATGCCCTCGATGAAGCGTTCGACCTTGGCATTGGGCGCGTAGACGAGCACCTTGGCGGTATACATGCCTTGGTTCGACTGGCCCATTCCCAAGATCCACGGTCGCACGTTTCCGGGCGGGCTGCCGAAACTTTTCTCACCCTGATCGATGTGGACGAACTCGCCCATGGTCAGCGTATTGCTCAGCCCGTCGGTCACGTCGCCCATGCGACGTACGTAGCCCTTGCCGAACATGCCGTTTTGAGGGACCCGTCCGTCACCGTCCACATAGGGTTCCCTGTCGGGGTAGGCCCCGGAAACGCCTTGATACGTGGTAATGGCGCCTTCGCCGATGTACAACGGCCAAGCCGACGCCAAGTCGCGATAGACGGCCGGATGCGGCCACGACGGGCATACGTAACCGGGAATGACCGTGAACTTGTGGGCTTCGTCCTCGAATGTGCTGTAATTATTCGGGTCTTCCCGCTCCAGGGCCATCATCGAATCGTAGAGCGCCTGCTGCTCCAGGTAGGGCAACATGCACGTGAACAGGGCGTGCCTATACCCTCCGGCGCCGGCGGGTGGAAAATACTCCTTCCACACATTAGCATAGTTGTGCAAGGCCAGGCCCATTTGCTTCAGGTTGTTGCTGCACTGCATTCGCCGGGCGGCCTCGCGCGCACTTTGCACTGCCGGCAGTAGCAGCGCGATAAGAATGCCGATGATGGCGATGACCACCAGAAGCTCAACGAGCGTAAACGCCCATTTTGGCTTTTGGCTTTTGGATTTTGGATTGCCGATGTTCATGCGTTCTCCTCCGCGTCGACCCGGCGCGTGTTTCGCCCTGAAGTAGTTCGGTTCGCCCGGCCCGGGGTAAGGCCCTCGTTATTGCACTCAATTCTTCCCTCGCCTCCGGCGCACCAGCAGCCCACAGGCCAGGGCGCAAAGCATCAGGAACCAACTGGTCGGCTCCGGAACCACCCACACTTCAAACGTGTCGAACCGCATGGTCGAGGCAGACGGGCCGTCCATGTACAGCCCGAACGCGGTGACATTGCCGGCAGGTAGCGGGTCGGTGAGAACGTCACCCAATTCTAGCGATACGTCCGGAATGAACGCCAAGTCGTGCCACGCATCGGCGTCGGTGGAAAACAGCAATATGTGCTGGATGGCATTGTCGGTAAAATCTGACGACGTGCCGGTACCGCCGCCGCTATGGAAGGTGGTTGCCGAGGCGAACCAGTCTTCTTCGCCAATCCGAATTGCCACACGATACTCATTCTCGCCATTCGAATTCCTAGAGTGGAACTTGAACGACGATATTTCACCCACTCGGATCGAATGTTCGTCGGTCCAGGCGATGCCGGGCGTTTCCGAACCTAGCTTATACGCGTACCCGCGGCTTGTGTGGTCGGCTACTCCCGCATTGATATTGTCCAGGCCGGTCGGTTTGCCGTCAAATCTGCTAATCTTGAGGACACCAGCCGAAGCAGAGTCATTCGTAGCGTTCGATCCGTAGTGGCCGTACCAATCGACGGTGCCTAGTGGTTGGTCCGATGGGGCACCGGCGGCAACGCCGAACCCTTCGCGATATTCGATGAACTCAAGGATGGTCGGCTCGGGACCCTGGAGAAGCTGGAATCCGTTGAACGCCGCGGTGACATCCGACCGCATGTTCTCTCCGTTGATAACCAACGTACCTGTGTTGTCAACGGCAACGTCCCTGAAGACGCCCCAGTTCTTTCCTTCCATATATTGGAAATTGGTGCCCGAGCTATCGAGCACCAAAGATTCGCTACCGACGGAAAGTTTGATGGTCTTCTCGAAGTTGCTGGTCGAGCCGCCATAGACGTACAGGTTGTAGAGCCCTTCCGCGAGCCCGGACAGCGTGACTTGAAGGTTCGTGTTGCCAAGTCCGCTGTTGAGCGCGAGTTGGTCGTTCATCAGCATATTCCAGGTCTGGGACGTGACCTGGATGACCTGTTGGGCCGTATAGGCCAGCGTGACACCGGTGCTGTTGCCTTGCGAATCGACCAGCGAGATGTTACTGCCCGAAGTCGCGCCCGTAGTGGTTGCCACGCCGTTCCAAGTGCCGGTCAACAGCGGGAGCGCCTCGGTGGCGCCGTTATAGAGCCCGCGATGCCCGAAATCGACGTTGATCAAGACGGAGCCGGGTGCGCCAGAGGACGACGCAGCGATGGCAACGACCAAGAGTGTCAGAGTTGAGAAGCGTTTCATTTTGGAGGCCCCTTTTCAATAGGTCGCGAGACAAACAGGGTTATGAACGAGCCGCCTTGGCTATCTCCGCTTCCGCCGCGGCCAGGCCAAAAGCCCGCACGCCATGGCCGACAGCACCAGTAGTGCCGCGCCCGGCTCGGGCACGGCGGTGAGGATCAGGTTGCCGGGGAGGCCGAATGCCGGATCGTTGGCGGTCACCTGC
Organism: Thermoguttaceae bacterium; assembly: GCA_034005525.1. Lineage (GTDB taxonomy): Bacteria > Planctomycetota > Planctomycetia > Pirellulales > Thermoguttaceae > PWXP01. Next base: position 19,696 of record JAVEUP010000150.1, read on the forward strand.
CACGTGCCACACCAGTTGAAGTTGTCCTCGAAGGCGAACAGTCCCGTCACATCCGAGCCGGACGCTAGCGCCAACTCCTCGGCCCCCTGGTACACGTCGCCGTGGAATAGGGTGAAGCTGTCGCCAGCGACGATGGGAACGTAGTCGGGGTGGTCGGTGAGCCCGAGGATGCTGAGGTTGACGCTCCCGGAGTCCGGCAGCACCAGTTTCGGGCCCGTGATCGAGTCGTAATCGTGGCCGGCATCGCCCGCTTCGAGGAACTGCCACAAGAGTGTCGAGCCGGGTTGCAGGGTGAGTTGGTCGTCAAACGTGAGCATTCCAATGCTGGTTCCCGGTGCCAGGAACGCGCCGGCGTTGACCGACGTCGCGCCGCCGACGGTGCCCGTACCGCCCAGCGTGCCGCCCGAGTTGACGGCCACGGGGCCGGTTGCCGCGGAACTGTCGCCGTCGACCAGCAGCGTTCCGGCCGAGACGACCGTGCCGCCGGTGTAGGTATTCGGGCCGGAAATCGACAACGTACCCTCGCCGGCCTTCACCATGCCTCCGGCCCCGGACAGCACGCCGCTGAGGACCGCATCGACCTCAGCCGAACCGTCGGCCACGTCGACCGTACGCATCAGGCTGCCCAGGGCAATGTTGTTTTGGAGCGTCAGTTTCGCGTTGGAGTGTTCCGAGGAAAGCAGCAGCCGGTAGTTGCCGTCGCCGGCGTTATTGGGGTTTGTGAGGAAGTTGTTCGCGCCCCAAGTGAGCGACTGCAGTGAACCGGTGCCATCGGTCCGGAAGCCAACCACGCGGTCGGCGCCGTAGGCGCTGAGGCCCGAGTCACCCCAGAACGTAATGTTTATGCCACTCCCATGGCCTCCGACCGGGTTGGACAGATCGCCCTGCGTGCCGCCGAGGTCCGCGCCGATCTCGAGCACGGCGCCGCCGGACACACTGACGTGCGCCCCCCCGTCTGAAAGCCAGTTCTGGTCAGCCGTAGGCCGGAAGACGCCGCCGGTAATCCGGATACCAT
>JAVEUP010000337.1:0-4754 GCA_034005525.1 Thermoguttaceae bacterium
CCGCCCACAAATCCCACAACGCAACCGGCTCAGGCGATGTGCGCGGCAACTCCCGATGCCCTAGGCTCGGGCATAATCCGGTAGTAGAATGTAAGGGTAGGAGGTGCTCAGGGTTAATCGTTCGGACAACCTCTGAGTGCCAACCAAGTGCAGGTACGGACTTGCAGTTGAAGGCGGGACCGGCCCTGCTGGAGTCCCGGCTTCAGCCGATTGGAAGAGCCGCCCAAAGGCGGGACTCCAGCTCGCTGCAAGTCCATCCCGCACCCGTGCCAACCGCTTGCCGGCGACCGGTAACTGGCAATTGGCACTTCGTTCTTGTATCTCCGATCCTCCATTTCCCATGACTTCCTTAATCTCCCACTTCCAGAAAGGCATTATCCTGGCCGGCGGGGCAGGGACGCGGCTGTATCCGACTACCCGCGCCGTGAGCAAGCAGCTACTGCCCGTGTATGACAAGCCGATGATCTACTACCCGCTTTCGGTGCTCATGCTGGCCGGAATCCGTAAGGTACTGGTCATTTGCACACGGGAGGATGCCGGGGCGTTCGAGCGGCTGCTGGGCGACGGAACCGACTTGGGAATCAGCATCCGCTACGCCGTACAGACGGAGCCGGAGGGTCTGGCGCAGGCGCTTCTGATCGGCCGCGAGTTCATCGGCGGCGATCCGGTAGCCCTGGTCCTTGGCGATAATATCTTCTACGGGCAGGGGTTCCAGGAGACGCTCGACCGGGCCGCAAGCCGCACGGAGGGAGCCACTGTGTTCGCCTACCCGGTCAAGGACGCCCGACGGTTCGGTGTAGTGACCCTCGACGGCACGGGCCGCGCGGTATCGATCGAGGAGAAGCCGGACGCCCCGCGGTCGAATCTGGCGGTGACCGGGCTGTACTTCTACGACGGGCAGGCGGTGGATATTGCGGCCGGCCTGCGACCTTCGGCCCGGGGCGAACTGGAGATTACCGACGTGAACCGCGAGTACCTCCGCCGCGGCTGCCTGCACGTCGAGCGGTTCGGCCGCGGGTTTGCGTGGCTCGATACGGGCACGCACGACTCGCTGCACCAGGCCGCCGGCTTTGTTGAAACGATCCAGGCGAGGCAGGGGCTCAGAATCGCCTGCATCGAGGAAGTCGCCTTCCGCAAGGGTTTCATCACGGCCGCACAGCTTCGCCGCCTGGCCGAGGCCGTCCACAACGACTACCACCAGTACCTATTGGATATCGCCGGCGGCAAGACCGCCGACAGCGAACCATCGAATGTATGATCCCGTTCAACAAGCCTTTCATCGCCGGCAAGGAGTTGGACTACATCGCCCAGGCGGTTGCCTACGGCAACCTGGCCGGCGATGGGGAGTTCACCGAGCAATGCAGCCGCCTGCTGCAAGAACGCTTCGACATACGGAAGGTGCTGCTGACTCCCTCCTGCACGGCTGCCCTGGAAATGGCGGCCGTTCTGTGCGAGTTGGGGCCGGGCGACGAAGTGATCATGCCGTCGTACACGTTTGTTTCGACCGCCTCGGCCGTGGCACGCACCGGGGCAAAGCCCGTCTTCGTTGATATCCGCCCCGATACGCTCAATCTCGACGAAACCAGGATCGAGGCGGCCGTCACCACTCGCACCAAGGCCGTGTTCGTGGTCCATTATGCAGGCGTCGCCTGCGAAATGGATGCCGTTATGGCATTGGCCCAGCGCTACGGACTGCTGGTGGTCGAAGACGCAGCTCAGGGGGTCAACGCGTATTACCGCGGCCGGCCGCTGGGGGCCATTGGACACCTGGGCTGCTACAGCTTCCACGAAACGAAGAACTACATTTGCGGCGAGGGCGGCGCCCTGTGCGTCAACGACGAACGTTTCGCCGAGCGCGCGGAAATCCTTCGCCACAAAGGCACCAACCGCCAGCGATTCAACCGCGGCGAGGTCGATCGTTACACGTGGGTCGATCTCGGGTCGGCATACGTTCCCAGCGAGTTGTGCTCCGCGTTCCTCTATGGACAACTCGAAGTGCTCGACGCCATTGCCCACCGCCGCCGGGACATCTATGGTTCTTACTACCGGCAACTCGAGCCGTTCGAGCGCCAAGGAGTGTTGCGCCTGCCCGGCATACCCGAACAGTGTGCGACCAACCACCACATGTTCTACGTGCTGTTGCCCACCGCCGGGCAGCGCGACGCCCTGCTGCGGCACCTGAGGTCGAAGGGCATCCATGCCGTTTTCCACTACGTGCCCTTGCACAGCTCCCCCATGGGACGTAAACTCGGATGTGCCGACTGCCACCTGCCCGTTACCGAGGACCTCGCGGCGCGAATCGTGAGGCTGCCGATGTTCTACGGCATCACGGACGAAGAACAAGAGCGCGTCGTGCAGGCAGTTCGCGAGTTTCTGGCGAATCGACATGACTGAGACCGACATCGACATTTCCGTAGTAACACCCGTGTACCGGGCTGAGGACTGCCTGCCCGAGCTGTATCGGCGACTCGTCGCTTCGATTGAGCAGATAACGCCCCGTTTTGAAATCGTCTTCGTAGAGGACTGCGGGGAGGACCGCTGTTGGCCGATGATCGAAGAACTGGCTCACCGCGATCAGCGCGTCAAGGGAATCAAGCTGAGTCGGAACTTCGGGCAGCATTATGCGCTCACGGCGGGTTTGGATCATGCCAGGGGCAAGTGGATCGTGATCATGGACTGCGACCTCCAGGATCAGCCGGAGGAGATTGACAAGCTGTATCGGAAAGCGCAGGAAGGGTACGATATCGTGTTCGCCCGGCGGTGCAAGCGCAAAGACAGCCTTGCCAAGCGGCTGAACTCCAGGTTGTTCAGCCTGCTCTACCGTTACCTGGGCGACATCGAGGTCGACAACGCCATTGCCAATTTCTCGCTTTCGTCACAGCGCGTCATCCGCTACATCCGGCAGTTCCGCGAACGGAACCGCTCCATTCCGGCGTTCCTGCACAGCGCGGGGTTCCGGCAGGCATACGTCGACGTGGAGCATTCTGCTCGCTACGCGGGCAAGACGTCCTATACGCTGTCCAAGCTGTTCGACTTCGCCATCCAGTGCATTGTATCGCAGTCGAACAAGCCGCTCCGCCTGTCGATCCGGTTTGGGTTCTGCCTGTCTGCGGCCTCCTTTTTGTACGGCGGTTGGCTGATCGTCCGATACTTTATGCTTTCGGTGGACGTACCGGGATGGACGAGCATTATGGTGCTCATGACCTTCTTGTTCGGACTGCTTTTCGCTAACATGGGCATCCTGGGGCTTTACCTGGGAAAAGTGTTTGACGAGGTCAAGGGCCGGCCCCTCTACATGGTCGCGCAGCGGGTGAACCTGCCGCCCGGCCCGGACGGTAACGAGGAGCTTTGATGGAGACGATCACGGCTTCGGCGCGGCTGCACGCATGGCAGGCGGTCGACCTCGGGCCAGCCGATTTGCAGTTGTTCAGCCGAGTGAAGTGCTGTGAGAGGAAGAGAAAAGGGGAAAAGGGGAAGACGGAAGGATTGATACGGAGACGCTTCAACGCCCATGAACTCCTTGGTTGTTGTTCCCAGGATTGTCAACCGTGTGGGCGAATACTACCAGTTTCCACTGGGTATCGCCTACATTTCGTCAGCCTTGCGCGAAGCCGGCTTCCCGGTCCACGCCGTGAATCTCAACCACGTGGACGGCCCCGTTCGGAACATTCTCGCTGACGAAATCCGGCGGCACCGGGCCGAGGTGGTGCTGACCGGGGGGCTGACCGGACAATACGGTGCAATACGCGCGGTTCTGGAGGCGACGAAGGCCGTTTCCGACGGCGTCATTACCGTTGTGGGCGGCGGAATCATCACAAGTGCTCCGGAGCACGGAATGGAGGCGCTCGAACTGGCCGACTACGGCGTCATCGGTGAAGGAGAAATCATCACCTCCGAGTTGTGCCGGGCACTCGAGACTTCTCGAGACGTCCGAGAAGTGCCGGGGATTGTGTACCGGGACGGAAAGGGCTTCGCGCTCAGTCGAGGGCAGGTCGCGCCCATCGATATCGAGAGGTTGCCGTTGCCGGACTATGAAGGACTGGGACTCGATGAATTGCTGGCGACCGTTCCGAATATCGTGGGGATGAGCGACGAAGGCACGGTGTCGATCATCACGAGCCGGTCGTGCCCATTCCGATGCACGTTTTGCTTTCATTCCAGCGGCCAAAGCTACAGGGAACGTTCGCTGGACAGCGTGTTCGCCGAGATTGACCGCCTCGTGCACACCTACAATGTCCGCTACCTTGCCATCCAGGACGAACTCTTCGGCCGCAACTTCGAGCGAGTCCGGGCCTTCTGCAAGCGCATCGAGCCGTATGGCTTGAAGTGGTGGGCACAGTTCCGGGTAACCGACGTCACTCACGAGCTGGTGGCCATGGTGAAGGCCGCCGGTTGTGCCGCGATGGGCTTCGGCATCGAAAGCGGCGACAATCGCATCCTCAAGAGCATGAAGAAAGGAACGACGGTTGAAGCCAATGAGCGCGCACTGGAGATTGTGTATCGCGCCGGCCTGGGCATCCAGGGGGCCGTCATAATGGGCGACGAAGCCGAGACCGTTGAAACGGCGCGCAACACCATCGATTGGTGGAAACGTCTCGCGCATTACGAATTGCAGCTCAGCATGATCGTCACGTACCCGGGGACGGAGCTTTACCAAAACGCACGCGCGAGAGGGCTCATACCGGACCCCGTACAGTACATACGCGACGGTTGCCCCCTGGTGAAACAAGCGAACATGTCGGATGAGGAATAGA
>JAVEUP010000017.1:0-70345 GCA_034005525.1 Thermoguttaceae bacterium
GTTCTCCTCTGCGGGCGCCACCGCGCCCCGCAAAAAACCGGTGACTTTCTCGAAAATGCCAGTATGCAACTATTGATGTTTTCACAAGCTCGGCGCGTGCCTACTACAATGGGCGCGTTCTCGCGAGCCGATCCGCCCGATGGTCCTTGCAGCGCGGGGGCGAGAGAGGGACGTTGCGCCGGGCTGGGCGAACTCAGCCGCTTCGGGGCACGTTCCAGCTTGCCAGAAAAACCTGCCGCCACACCCCCAAGTCCCTCTGGTTTGCCAGCGTGACATGTGCTAGGTTGACAGGTAGCTGGCGCAACAAACCATGTGCCGCATGTTGGCTGGCGGGTTATTTGCCGTCCTGGGCGGGGAACGTGCCTTCGGCGGCATTGCCGGCCGAACTGCCATACCCAGTTTCCCCTGTACGCACGGACGTGTGCCATGGCAAAGAACCGAAATCGGAAACGGCCGCAAGGTGGAACACAGCTCTTCGAGCGGGCCCAACGCGAACTGGCCAAAGGAAACACAAAGACAGCCGTGAAGGACGCGGAAGCCTGCTTTCGGCAGGATTCCCGGCCGGAACACCGCCTGCTGTTGGAACGGGCTTACTTGGGCCGGGTCGAGCAGCTTCACCGGCTGAGACTGCCAACCGAGGCCCGGGCTGCCCTCCAGAAGCTGCTCGATCTGAAGCCGACCGACCCGGAGATACTCAACCGAATACCCCGCTTGCAGGTGGTCGTAGGCGACAGCCGGGTCGACGCTGCGGCCGTGCTCGAACGGGAGCCTGGCCTGCTGGCAACATTGGCGGATCAAGCGGTCCTCGACCCGAGGTCCCCGGTTCCCCCTCACGCAGGCATCGGCGCGCACGTGGAACGCATCCGGGAAGCGTTTGCGGCCGTCGAACGCGGCGATGACGGCGCCGCAACCGAGGCGCTCCGCGACTTGCCCCGCAATTCACCCCTCGGCGATTGGAAGCTCTTCGTCCGAGGGCTCTCGGCGTTCTACCTGGCCGACGCAGAGCGGACCAGGGCGAACTGGCAGCGGCTCGACCCGGATCGACCTGCGCTGCGGATCGCCCAGACCCTCCTGGTCGCTGACGGGCAGATGCCGCCGGAAGAAGCCAAGGCCGACGTCACCGAATCGCTGGCACAGTTGCGGGCAAGGCTCCATACCGATCCGGCTACCGGACCATTGAAGGAACTGGCGGAGCACTGGCGCGCGGGTGACTTCCGCGCGCTCTTCCGCGAGTACCGGCGTTTCCGGCAACGGTTCGCCAAGAGCCATCCTTCGCTGATCGAGAAGATCGTCGACCTGTTATGGAAGCATGCAGTCTCCGAAGGCGATAGCGGCATCCTTGAGCGTCTTGAGGCGATTGGACCGGCCCCGCCCTTGGATCCCCGATGGAATCGGGCTTGGGCGATGGGAGGCGACTACCATGCCGACCCCGATGACAGCGAGCTGCGTTCTCCCTGGCAACGCTACATCGACGACCTGGCGGCGATTCCAACGCTGCGGGAAGAGGAGCGGGCGATTGCCGTCGGATTGGTCTACCACCGGGAGGGCACCACCTTGCTTGAGTCGGCGGCCTTGGCGGATTGGCCGAGCCGGGGTTCGTGGCAAAACCCGGATCCGGACGCGGCCGAAAAGCTCCGTATGCTGGGCGCCCGCCGGTTGCGGCAGGCGATTGAGAGCTGCCCCCGGCTGACGGCGGCCTACGGCGATTTGGCCCGGTACCACGAAGAGCGGGACGAGCCGCAGAAGTGCGCTGCCGTGCTGCACCGGCTGACCGGGGTTGAACCGAACGATTTCAACGCGCATTTGTGGCTGGCGAACTATCACCTGGGGCGGAACAAGCCGAACAGGTCGGAGCCGCACGTCGAGGCCGCGCTCCGGCTGCGTCCGCGCGATCCCCAGTGCGAAGCGCTGCGCTGGAACCAGCGGCTAGCCCGCATTCGCGCCCTGGTCATGAGCCGGAAACTCGCGGAGGCCCTCCAGCAGGTCGACGATGCCGCCGAGGTACTCGATCCCCGCCGGACCGAGCCCTTCACGCTCGACGTCATCCGGGCGGCGATCGCGCTGAAGAGCGGCGATCACGACGCGTATGGGCGCCATCTGGACGCGGCGCTGGGCCAGGCGGGGGAGCCCATTGCCGTGTGGATGGCCATGAGCGCCGCCGCGGCCGAGTACCGCCTGCCACGCGACGTCAAGAAGGACTTCGACAACCGGTTCAAAGCTGCGGTGAAGGCGAAGCCGACGGGCCGCGCCGCGGGGTTGCTGGCGAGGTTGCTGTTGTCCATGAAGGCGGGCAAACGCAACTATTCGGGCCGAGCAACCCAGGAGCGGTTGATCCTGAAGTTTCTCGCCCGCACACGCGGCCTCGAATGGACCGAGGCCGACCTGCGGGCCGTGTGCCACCTGCTGGAAACCCTGCCAAAACAAGCGGGATTGCTTGTCACGTTGGCCAAAGTTGGCGGAAGACGTTTCCCCGGCAACGCGCATTTCCACTATTGGTACGCTAGCGGCCACCTCGCGCTCTACCGGTTCCGGAGCGATTACACGGGGCTGATCAAGCATCTGCAACGTGCGATTGAGTTGGCGCGGGCGGCAGACGATCCTGCCGACCGGGCACTTGTGCCCCATGCAGAGCGCGCCTTGTCCAAAGCATACGAATTCCAACGCCAGTGGGGACACCGGGACACGTGGGCTGATGACCACGACGATGAAGAGGATGAAGACGACGATGATTACGAGGACGGCGATGATTATGATTGCGGTGACGGGTATGGCCGCGACGAGGACCGTGCCGCGCACAGCGGGGAGGACCGGCGCCCGTCCGGTCGCAAGCGTCGTGGCCCGGAATCCAGGCAGATGAGCTTGTTCGACGAGGAACCCGACGCTATCGAACGGATCCTTGGCCAGCTTGCAGAAGAAATATCGCCGGAGGCGCTGGAGACCCTCCGGCGGGCGATGGAAGACTTGGGCTACGACGTCGATTGACGGATGCCAACACCCTAGTTTATACTCGCCGCGGCTTAAAACTGCACATTTCCGTAGGATGGGCTTTCGAGCCCGTCAAAACCGGGACGGACAAGAATGTCCATCCTACAGAAGCGCAAAAATGGCACGCGGCGAGTTTAGTCGGGAGGACCACAACGTGACGGATCCCTACGAGGTGCTCGGACTGGAGCACACCGCCGATACGGAGGCCATCCGCCGGCGCTATCTCGAATTGGTGCGGCGGCATTCGCCTGAGCGGGAGCCGGAGCGGTTCGCCGCCGTGCGCGAGGCCTACGACGCACTCCGCGACCCGATCGTCAGCCTGGAAGCACGTCTTTTCAGCCTGGAAACCCCGCACACGTTTGACAGTCTGCTGCAAGAAGTGCAGCCGAGCCTTCGTGCCCGGCGAATCTCCACGGAAACCCTGCTTGCAATCGGGAAGCTCTGATGCGCACCTGGCGTGAGAACGAAGCGATGATCGAGCGGCTGCGCCAGTGGCTGGCCGAAACCCGCTACGAGGCGCAGTCGCTGGCCGGCGTCGACGCTACCAAGGCCGCCGGACTGACCGGGACGCGCACGTTTGTGCCGGAAGAGCCGCTGCCGAAGGTCGGCTTCCTGCAGGTCGTCGAAGCCCTCACGGCCCTCCGCCAGGAAACCAAGCTGCACACGAAGAGCCAGCGCGGGCTGCAAGACGCGGCGGAAGCGGCCCTGGAGGGGCTCCAGGAGGCGATCCGCCGGTTCGAGTCGGTGCGAGCCAAGGAGGACGAGGCGGCGCTGCGTGCGGCGTTGCCGCTGGTCGAAGCCTTGGCCGGGCTCGATGAGGCCATGATGCGCGGCATGGGCGCCTTCGAGGCCGCACACCGGCAGATGGCCGCCAAGGCGCCCGAGCGCCTTCGCGCAGAACTCGACGCCGAGTTCAACGGCCGGTCGTGGTGGCGGCGACTGTTCACCCGCCGCTGGCATCGGCACGTGTGCGACCGCGCGTGCGCGGAGATCGCACGCACCGTGGACGAGGAGTTTTCGCAACTGATCCAGGGTTACTCGCTGATTCGCGCACGCCTCGGCCGTGCGCTTTCCGATCAAGGCGTTGAGCGGGTCGAGACGGCGGGCCGCCGCGCCGACCCGGCAACCATGACCGTCGTCGACCTGGTCGACAACCCGGAAGCCGAACCGGAAACCGTTGTCGAGGAAGTCAGGCCCGGCTATTGCTGGAACGGGCGCGTCATCCGATTTGCCGAAGTGCGCGCGGTGGCAAGCCGCGCGGGAGCAACCACCATTACCAATGAAAACGAAGAGGGAGGGGTGAATCATGGATCCGATTCTGGGGATTGACCTGGGAACCACCAACAGCGTGGTTTCGATTATCAAGGACGGCAAACCCGAGGTCCTGTGCGACGAAATGGGGCAGGGGATCTTGCCTTCCGTGGTCGGGCTCGATGCCGAAGGCCGGCTCCTGGTCGGGCAGGAGGCCCGCAACCAGGCACTGGTCGCTCCCGAGCGGACCGTCAAGTCGATCAAGCGGAAGATGGGTGAGGAGGGGCAAGTGCAGATGGCGGGGAACCGCTATTCGCCGCAGGAAATCTCGGCGATGATCTTGCGGACCCTTAAGGAGCGTGCCGCCAAGGCACTCGGCCGGCCATGCACCAAGGCAGTCATCACGGTTCCGGCGTTCTTCGGCGAGAACCAGCGCGAGGCCACCCGGCAGGCAGGCGAAATGGCCGGCCTGGAGGTCGTGCGCATCATTAACGAGCCGACCGCCGCCTCGCTCGTCTACGAACCGCACTCGCAGAAGAACGAGCGGTTGCTGGTCTACGATCTCGGGGGCGGGACGTTCGACGTGTCCATCGTCCAGATGGAGCAGGGCGTGGTCGAGGTGCTTGCCAGCTACGGCGATACCCACCTCGGCGGCGACGACTTCGACGAGCTTCTGCTCGACTACGTGTGCGACGCATTCGCTAAGGAGCACGGGGTTGACTTGCGCGAAATTCCCACGGCCCGGTCGCGCATGCTCCAGGCCGTTGAGGAGGCCAAGAAGCGGCTGTCGTTCGAGGCCTACACGACCATCGCCGAAGAGTTCATCGCGGAAAAGGCCGGCAAGCCGCTGCACGTGAACATGGTCATCGACCGCGAGGATTATGAGGAACTGATCGAGCCGCTCTTGAAGAAGACCCTCAACAGCGTCGATGCCGCCCTCGACGACGCCAGGCTGAGCGCCGGCCAGATCGACCGCGTTCTGCTGGTGGGCGGCAGCACGCGCACTCCGTTGGTGCACCAACTCCTCGCAGAGCAACTCCACCAGCAGCTCCACTCGGAAATCGATCCGGACCAGTGCGTGGCGCTCGGTGCGGCCGTGCAAGGCGGACTGATCGCCGGCGTGGACGTCGGACCCGTGCTCGTCGATATCACCCCGCATACACTGGGCATTCGGATTCTCGGCGAGTTGCACGGCATGGTGTCCAACCAGGTCTTCTCGCCCGTCATCGAACGCAATACGGCACTGCCGGCCGTGCGGTCGGAAATCTACTGCACCGCCTGCGACGGGCAAGAGGTCGTGCAAATCGACGTCTACCAGGGCGAGAGCGAAGACGTGCGGCTGAACCAGCAGGTCGGCAGTTTTCGCCTCGAGGGCCTGGACGAGGAAGCCGAACAGGGCAACGAAATCCTGGTCCGGTTCCAGCTCGATCTGGACGGCATCCTCACGGTCACGGCAGTCGAGCGAAGGACCGGACTGGAGAAACAGCTACGCATCGACAACGCCGTGACCCGGTTCCGCGCCAAGAGCCAGGCCGAGGCCAAGGCCAAGCTGGCCGCCATGTTCTGCGATTCCGACGCGGAAGCGTTTGTGGACCATTCGATTACGGACCGGCCGCAAGAGGTTGATCCCAACCGGGAACTGTTCGACGAGACCGGCGAACTGATTGCGAAGGCACGGCGCTTGATGCAGGAGGCCGCCGCCGAAGACGCCGCCGAGATGCAGAAACTGGCCGGCGAGCTTCAGGAGGCCGTTTCCCGGGGCGATGCGGACGGAGTCCGAGACATTCGTGAACAGCTTGACGATCTGGTGTTCTACCTGCAGGACGCGTGAAACCGATGCGCACACCCCGGCTTTCCATGACTGCGTTGCGACGCGAGCGGTCGGTCCTGGCGGCGCCGCGGAACGGCTCGTGCCGGCTGCCGCACCGCGCGGCCGCTGTTTGGCCCCCGGGGTGGCGCCGCGGCTCTGCCTCCCGGTTATCGGCACCGTCGCGAAGCGGTTCCGCCGTCGGCCGGCGGTGCCAGCGCACGCCGCCGACAACTGCCCGGCATGGGCTGGCTCGGTCCCCCGCGATGTGCCGGCGCCGGCCCCTGCCCGCCCGAAAACGCGCCGGCCGTCTGGCGGCGTTCAGGCGCAACGGAGGCCGGCGCGGGGCTGCCGGCAGCTCGCGTCTTGTGAGCGGCCATGCCGTGCGCCTTGCGGTCTTTGCGGCGAGCGGAACGGGAGGTGCCGCCCGAAGGCGCTTCGCAACGGTCTCTTCGGCCCCCGCGAGACAGGAGGAGGCCGCCTGGCGCGCGAAGATACCTGAGGCCGTGAAGCCCTTTCTCGCCGTGCAGGAAACATCGCTTCGCTGCCCTACCTGCAAGGCGTGGCAGCTTCCTTCGCTGCAATGCCGCCGCTGCAAGTGCGACCTTTCCCTGGTGGTCGCGGTGCACGACCAGCAGCGCCGGCTCCACGCGCAGGTTCTGCGGCTGCTCGCGTCCGGCCATCATGCCGAGGCCCTGGAGGTCGCCAGGTCCCGCTGGGCATTATCGCCCGACCCGCAGGCTGCCCGCCTGCTGGCCGTGTGCCACCTGCTGCTCGGCCAGTTCCGGACGGCTGAGGAGTTGTGCGATCAAGCAAGGTAAGCGTGCGCGGAGAAACAACTTGAACAAATTGTAGTAGGCACACGCCGTGTGCCGTAATTCGCGAACGGCACACGGCGCGTATCTGCTACATTGCCGCGGCCTGCACCTAGAAACGAAAAAGCCAATCTTGCCGCACACACCGCTCCTTGCAGCCGGCTGCCCATGTGCGATAATCGGGCAATGACGCTCGTCCGTTAAACGCTTCGAAAATCGCACGCAGCACATACCCCCTGAAAGTGCTGGTTTCTCGGCATTGACTTCCTCCATGCCGATGGTAAAATATGCCATGTGGTAGTGATATGCAAGAAGACGAGCTAGTGGTTGTCAGGCTGCAGGCACTCGAAGAACGGTGCCGTCAGCGAGGGGTTCCGGTGACGGTCCAGCGGCGAGCCATCCTGGAGGCCGTGCTGCGTCGCAAAGACCATCCTTCGGCCGACGATATTTTCGAAGCAGTGCACGCTCGCCTGCCGCAGGTTTCGCGGACAACCATATACCGTGTTCTGGACACTTTCGTTGACATGGGTCTGATTCGGCGACTCCGGCAAACAGGAGCTGCCCGGTTCGACCGCAATATCGACCGCCATCATCACCTGATTTGCACACGCTGCGGCAAGGTGATGGACCTGGAAGACCCTGCCCTCGACCAACTGCCCATGCCGAAGCACAAACTGCACGGGTTTGAGATCGACGATTATTCCGTTCAGTTTTCGGGAACCTGCCCGGACTGCCAGAGGCACAAGGAGTAACTTGATGGCCCGCTACGAGTGTTCCGTTTGCGGTTATACGTATGACGAAGATCAGGAGGGGACTCCCTGGGAAGGCTTGCCCGACGACTGGGTATGCCCGCAGTGCGGTTCCGATAAGTCCCTGTTCAGCGCTTTGGGAGAGGAACCAGCCGGAGGCGGTCAAGGCGAAGCGACAGCAGCCGCCTCCGCCGCTGAACCTGCTCCGGCAGTGGCCGATTCCGGCGCACCATCGGCGCCCGTCGCAAGGAACACGCCCATGGAACCAACCCTGGAGTTCATCCATGCGTTGGCGCGGGACGGTTTGCAGCAGACGGGGCATCACGGTCCCATGGGCGCGATGGGCGTTCCAAGGCCGACGCTGCCCCAGTGGGACGACATCCAGCTACTTCCCGCCCAATTGAGGCCGAAACCCCTCGCGGAAGACGCCGCGGTGGGCACCGAGCTTGTCATTGGCCCGAACGCCAAGAGACCCTTGCGGCTGGAAATCCCCATCTTCGTTTCCGACATGAGCTTCGGAGCCCTCTCGCAAGAGGCCAAGACGGCGCTGGCCAAGGGCGCCGAGATGGCAGGCACCGGCATTGCCTCCGGCGAAGGAGGCATGTTGCCGGAAGAGAATGCCGCCAACTCCCGGTACCTGTTCGAGTTGGGCTCCGCCGGGTTCGGCTACTCCGAAGCCGTCCTTTCCCAGGTGCAAGCGTTTCATTTCAAGGCCGGGCAGGCGGCCAAGACGGGCACCGGCGGGCATCTTCCCGGCAACAAGGTTACCGCCAAGATCGCGCAAGTCCGCAACCTGCCCGAGGGACGTCCGGCCGTCTCGCCGCCTGCGTTTGCCGACTTGACTACGCCTGCCGACTACCGCCGATTCGCCGACCGGGTGCGCGAGTTGACCGGCGGGATTCCGATCGGAGTGAAGATGTCGGCGCAACGCATCGAGGCCGAAATCGACTTTGCGCTGGAAGCCGGTGTCGACTACATCATCCTCGACGGCCGCGGCGGGGCCACCGGCGCGGCGCCGCTGCTGTTCCGCGACAATATCTCCGTGCCGACCATTCCTGCGCTCGCCCGGGCACGCCGCCATCTCGACCGCCTTGGGCGCTCCGACATTACGTTGATCATCACCGGCGGGCTGCGAACGCCGGCCGACTTCATTAAGGCGATGTGCCTGGGCGCCGACGGCATCGCGATTGCCAACGCCGCGATCCAAGCCGTCGGGTGCGTGGGCGCGAGGATTTGCCATACGAACAATTGCCCCTCGGGTATTGCCACCCAGCAGGAGCACCTCCGGGCACGGTTGGACGTCGACGAGTCGCCGGCCCGGCTGGCGCGGTTTCTGACGGCTTCGGTGGAGTTGATGAAGGTCATGGCCCGCGCGTGCGGGCATACCCGGCTGAGCGAGTTCAGCCGCGACGACATCACGACGTGGAAGCGCGACATGGCCGACCTGTCCGGCGTGAAGTACGCCGGAATTGGCTGGTCGCCGCCGGATAACGTTTCAGAGGGGACGGTCCCCTTTCCAAATACCGAACAAGGTGTCCCAGGAACCCCAAAGGAGGAAACCAAACGCATGTCAACCCAAGAGAACCTGCAAGAGGCATTCGCCGGCGAAAGCCAGGCGAATCGGACGTACTTGGCGTTTGCGAAGAAGGCCGAGGCGGAGGGCCATCCGCAAATCGCCAAGCTGTTCCGCGCGGCCGCCGAGGCCGAGACCGTCCACGCCCACGCCCACCTGCGCGTGATGGGCGGCGTGAAGGATACGAAAGCAAACCTTCAAGTCGCCATCGACGGCGAGGGGCATGAGTTCAAGGCCATGTACCCCGGATTCATCAAGGAGGCCGAGGCGGAAGGCAACAAGGCCGCGCTGATTTCGTTCCGGAATGCCATGGCGGTGGAAGAGATTCACCACAGTCTCTACAGCGAGGCGCTCGAAAGCCTTGCGGCCGGCAGCGATCTGCCCGCCGCCGCCATCCACGTGTGCGACGTGTGCGGGAATACGGTCGTGGGAGAGGTTCCCGACAAGTGCCCGGTGTGTGGTGCGCCGAGGGCACGGTTTCAAGAGGTCGCGTGAGGATGAGTAGTGTGTAGTTTCCCGTTACTTCAAAGAAGGAGGGTCGTACAATGAGTTGGAAACGTATTCCTTGTGGAACCGCCATGGCGGTTCTTGCCGTGTTGCTGCTCGGGGCCGTTCTGTGGCGCCCGGCGGCCCTGTGGGCGCAGCAGCCCCCGACCAGCTACTCGCCGGTTGTCATGCAGGAGGAGTTCCAGAAGACCGTGGCGCGCATGTCGGCTGCCAAGCCGCAAATCCTTGAACGCCACATGCAACTGCTGAAGCAGCGCTATGACATGAGCAATCGGCCGGCGGAAGGCGCGACCATGTCGCGAGGAAAGCCGGTCCAGGCGGGCGTACGCGTGAAACTGCCCGCCGGGGTGAGTTCGTGGGAAGAGCTGGCGGCCATGTCGCCGGAGGAGATTCGCAAAAGGGGCCTGTGGCCGAAAGGCTTCCTGCCCTTGCCGCACCCGAACCATCCCGAAGGCGGCATGCTGTTCCCGCAGCATCACATCGACGAGATCAAGCGGCAGGAAGGTCGGGACCTGACGCGATTCGACCTCGACTTCGACTTGCCGGAGCACCTGCTGCCGGAGTTTCCGCCGGCAATCTTCCTGACCACCCGGACCGACCTGGGCGACGTCTCCCAGGGGCAGGTGGTAACGTTGCAGAACTACTTCGGGCTGTTCAACGGCATCCTAAACCCGAAGCAACTGGAAGGCTTGCGGCTTCTGGTCACGCCATTTCCACAGCAGCAGTTCAACGCCACCGACGACCGCCGTTCGTTGAAGCCCAGTATGGGCGTGACTTGCTTCGACTGCCACGTCAACGGGCACGCAAATGCCACGACGCATCTGGTGGGCGACATCCGCCCGCAGCAGTTCCGGCATCGGCTTGACACGCCGCCGTTGCGCGGCGTGAACGTCCAGCGGCTCTTCGGCTCGCAACGGGGACTGAAGAGCATCGAGGACTTCACCGAGTTCGAGCAGCGGGCGGCCTACTTCGACGGCGATCCAGTCATCGCTACCAAGAAGGGCGTGAACGTGCTGGAGCGGGGCAGCCAGGTCCACTTCATGTCGGAGTTCATGTCGATTCTCGACTTCCCCCCGGCGCCCAAGCTGAACGTGCTCGGCACGCTCGACTCGCGGAAGGCGACCCCGGCGGAAATGCGCGGGCAGAAGGTGTTCTTCGAGCGGGGGCGTTGCGCGGTTTGCCACGTCCCGCCGTACTACACCGACAACCTGATGCACAATTTCCGGAATGAACGCTTTTTCGAGCAGCACGAGTACAACGGCCGCATGGCCACCGGCGATGGCCCGATTAAGACGTTCCCGCTCCGCGGGATCAAGGATTCGCCGCCCTACATGCACGATGGGCGTCTGCTGACCCTTGAAGATACCGTCGAGTTCCATAACATTGTTTTGGAAACCAAGCTGACCGAGCAGGAGAAGCAGGACCTTGTAGCGTTCCTGCTCTGCCTCTAGGCAAGTTGAATCACTAACCTGAACTCGCCCCCGGCGGGCGTCGCGGTCCTGCAGAACGGGCTTGAAGCCTTGACTGCCATCGGATCGCGGTGCCTGCCGCGGCGAGAACGGGGCTTTCACTGACAGGAGTTATCATGACTGAAGAAGTCCGTACTCTCCCTCTGATTGGAGAACCTGCGCCGTCGTTTACGGCCAAGACCACCCAGGGTGAAATCAACTTCCCGAAAGACTATAAGGGAAGCTGGGTTGTCTTCTTTTCGCACCCGGCCGACTTCACGCCCGTGTGCACGACGGAATTCATGACCTTCGCCTCCATGCAGGACGACTTCGCGAAGCGCAACTGCAAGCTGATTGGACTCTCGATTGACAGCATTTATGCGCATATCGCCTGGTTGCGAACGATCAAGGAAAAGATCGAGTACAAGGGAATGAAGGACGTCGAAGTGACGTTCCCGGTCATCGAAGACCTGACCATGGACGTTGCCAAGGCTTTCGGCATGCTCCAGCCCGGCGCCAGCAACACGCAGGCGGTGCGGGCGGTGTTCATGATCGACCCGAAGGGCATCGTGCGCGCGATCCTCTACTACCCATTGTCCAATGGCCGCAACATGGACGAAGTCATGCGCCTGCTGATTGCCATGCAGACCTCGGACGAACACGGCGTCGCCACGCCCGCCAATTGGCAGCCCGGCGACGACGTGATCGTACCGCCACCCGGCTCCTGCGGGCTGGCAAAGGACCGCACGCAGAAGCCCGATCCGGACGTGACGTGCCTGGACTGGTTCATGTGCCTGAAGAAGAGCCCGCTCAAGTAACGCAGGCGGCGGAATGTTTGCGGGGGACTGTCCCAGTTCTCGCGGCGCAGGAAGTGTTTGGGTTGATAAGCCACCGTTTCCGCCGTGAAGACCGGGCTGTTGTCGCTGGATACAACGGGAAAAACTGCCTCCGCCAACCCGCGGAGGTTTGCGGACAGCCAATGTCTTCCATGAAGCCGTGCACCAGCATCGGTAGCGAGGCGCGGGATCGGCCTGTATACTGAAGGGTTGATCCCGCGTCTCTTTTGGAAACCCATGCACGTTTCCCACGAACACCCCCAACGCGAAGCCGCCATTCTCGACTCGGTCAACGAGGGCGTTTTCACCGTCGACCTCGACTGGCGCATCACCGCCTTCAACAAGGCGGCCGAGCGGATTACCGGCGTGGCGCGCGAAATGGCTATCGGCAGCCCGTGCTGCGAGGTCTTCCGGGCCAACCTGTGTGAAACGAACTGCCCCTTGCGCCGGACCATGACGACCGGCAAGCCAATCGTCAACGCCACGGCCCACATCGTCAATCAACACGGCCGCCGCATACCGATTCGGGTATCCACGGCATTGCTGATGGACGAGCGGGGGTCGGTAGTCGGCGGGGTTGAAACGTTCCAGGACCTCAGCGAAGTCGAGCGGCTTCAGAAGGAGCTTCAGGCCAGATACACGTTTGAGGACATTATCGGCCGAAGTCCCGCCATGCTGCGGCTGTTCGAGGTCGTTCCGCAAATCGCTGCCAGCAGCAGTACCGTGCTCATCGAGGGCCCCAGCGGCACGGGCAAGGAACTGTTCGCCCGGGCCATCCACAACCTTTCGGCCCGCAAGCGGAAACGTTTCGTTGCCGTCAACTGCGCGGCCCTGCCCGATACCCTCCTGGAAAGCGAACTGTTCGGGCACAAGGCCGGCGCGTTCACCGACGCGAAACGCGACAAGCCCGGCCGGTTCGCGCTGGCCGAGGGCGGCACGGTCTTTCTGGACGAGATCGGCGATGTTTCGCCTGCCATGCAGGTGCGCCTGCTGCGCGTGCTGCAAGAGCGGGTGGTCGAGCCCCTCGGCGGCATCGAAACGCTGCCCGTCGACGTGCGCGTCATCGCCGCGACCAATAAGGACCTGGCCGCGCTGGTCCGGGCGGGCAAGTTTCGCGACGACCTGTACTATCGCATCCGCGTGGTCCATCTGAAACTACCAGGGCTGCGGCAGCGGCGCGAGGACGTCCCCCTGCTGGTCGACCACTTGATCGCCAAGTTCAACCACTTGCAGGGTAAGGACATTGCCGGCGTTTCCGGCGAGGTGATGGCCCGCCTGATGGAACACGACTACCCCGGGAACGTCCGCGAGCTGGAGAACATTATCGAGCAGGCGTTCGTCCTGTGCCGGGGAGGCATGATCCAACTGAGCCACCTGCCGCCTGAGCTGCGCCCGGCCACCAGCACCCGCCGCGACGAGTCCCGCCCGATGAGCCTCGCGACGATGGAACGATTCCTCATTACCGAAACGCTCCGCCGCCACAAAGGAAATCGGAAAGACTCCGCCCGCGACCTTGGCATCGACGCCAGCACGCTGTACCGGAAGATCAAGGCGCTCGCGATCGAATTACCCGAGATCGACGGGCGGGGCCGGCGGGGGTGATCGTCGTTACTCACGCAAATACATCAATTCCGGATCGAGGTCGTACGTCCAGGGCAGGCCGGCGTTCTTCCAGCCGTTCCGCATGCGCTGGCCGTTGAACACGCTTTCCGGGTCCCTGACCCTGTCGCCCTCGACACCGTCGATAATGCTGTAGACGTTCTCGAAACCCGCCTCCGCCAACGCGTTGACCGCGGGGGCGCTCCGCTGGCCGGATCGGCAGGTGACCAGCAGCGTATCGCCGGGCTTGATCACCTGCTTCACCTGGTCGACGAAGTTTGGGTTGGGCTTCATGGCCACGCTCTTCTTTGCGGCGTCCCACTCATAGGTCATGAAGCTGAAGGGAATGTTCCGCGCCATCACCGGATGCCCCACGAACACATACTCCTCGGGTGTCCGCACGTCGATGATCTTCACTCGCTCCGGATCGGCCTTCCACCGCTCATAAGCCTCCGGCGCCGTCAGGTAGAGCCCCAGCACGGTTTGCTTGTCCGGCGGCACTTTGCGAGAAGCGTCCGCCTCCGAACCATCGGATCGGGACAGAAGGAAGAGAATCGCAGTCAGCGATACTAAGGCAGATCGAGTCATCATGGCAGTTCGGCTCCGGTTGAATGTGGATATGGTTACTCCGGGGCAGTATGGTCCCCTCCTGAAGGCGACGTGGATTCACTTCAGACTTCCGTTACCGACGCGTCGGGCGGGTGAAGAGTTACAGGGAAGCAGGAAAAAAGTAGACGAAATGCCCTTCACAGACATCTACCGCGCCGCTCAAGGGTAGCACCGCGGTACAAGAAGTTCACGCCGGCCGGCAAGCGGTCGTGAATGTGCCCGATTGCCGCCTCTTCCGGAGTCGGCATGACACCGGTGATCGCGGTGTTCTTCGCCCGGGTTTGACGCAGTCACGGCTCGGTGGTATGGTATACTGCAACAACGACCGACCGTCAATCAGGCAAGCTAATGTCGCGGCTACCATGGAAGAGTACCGGTTCACGGACTACTTCGAAGACGAGGTGATGCGGAAGCGGCCGTACTTGCTCAAGGAATGGTGCATACGTGTCTGCATGACGCCACTTCGGGTTGAACGTCAGGAACATAACCGTTTTCGATTCTGGGGCAGAATCGAGGAGTTGGGCGGGCGCGTGCTGCGCGTCGTAACGCTGGAAGACCAGAGAACTATACATAACGCCTTTCCCGATCGGGGCTTTAAGCCGTGAGACTAAACTATTACAAAGACACCGACTCTCTCTATATCGACCTCTCGACCAAGCCGAGTGCCGAAACCAGGGAAATATCCGAGGGTGTGCTTCTGGACTATGATGCCGATGGGAACATCGTCGGCATCGACATCGACAATGCCAGTCGCAAGGTGGATTTGCGCGAGGTTAGCCTGAGCAAGATCCCCGCCGATATCGAAACATTGACTGCATAAGCTCCGGCTGTGCTTTCACTCTCGCGCGCTGAAGCGTGAACTCCAACAACCTACTGCTTCGCGTCCAACTCCTCCAGCTTCAGCCGCACGCTCACCACCGAATGCTTCTCCGGCCCGGGGCGGTACTATCAGCGGGGTTCCGAGTTTACAGCGTATCTAGGGTGTAGTTCGCCTCCGCGAACGTACGCGCGCGGTACACGAGGATCACGCCGGTTGGGAAGCGGTCGCGAATGCGCGAATCTGCCAACTCTTCCGCGGTCGGCACGACGCGGGTGACGGCAATGTTCTTCGGCCGGGCGGCGCGGTAGATGGCATCGACGTCGTTCAGTTCCGGTTGGCCCAGGTCGAGGCACTCAATCGACGGTAGCTGCAGCAACTCACAGGCGACGTGGTCCAACCGCCCGCAGCAGTGAACGCCGCCTCCACCCAGCGCGGAAAGTACCCGCTCGTCGTGCGGGGCCACCTGCTCGCGATACATCGCAGGCGAGATCATCACGACCGAATCGTTCCGCAGCAGGATATTGCCGCGGATCATCACCGCGTGCTGGTGCGAATAGCCCTCCGGGCCGTCCCGCACAAGCGGCGCCAGCCGGCGGGCAACCTCGACCTGCGCGGCGGCCGCCGCCGCGAGCGCCGCGTCGACCTCGCGCGGCGCGGAGGCGAGTTCCATCAACAGCACACTGCCTCGGATCAAGCCCAAGTTATCCAGCGGTCCCTGCAAGTCGGGCAGCACGATATGCACCTGCTCGTACAACCCGGGCCAGCGGCGCAGCACGGCATGGTAGCATTCCATGGTTTCCACCACGCGGGGCAGGAGTCCCCGCGCCAGGCCCGGCAATGGCCGCTCGGCAACCGCGGCCAGTGGTATGTCCGCATCGCTATGCCGCACCCAAGGCGGATTGTCGTCGTGCTGCTCCACCCGGGCGCCGAACATCGAGGCAATCAGCACCGTGCCGAAGTTCGCCCGCACCGTCAGCGGCAGGTCGTCGGCCAGCCGGTCGCGCAGGGCGATGCTCGTATCGAACGCATGGACCAGTTCGTTGTACAGCATCCGTTCGGGGTCGGCGAACGCCTCGCGGTAGGGCAGCGGTTTGAACCGCGCGTCCTCCGGCAGCGGGCACGCGACGACCAGCGGCAGCCGGTCCATCGGCTGGCCGTCGAGCGCCTGCCGGTGCCGCCGCTCGATGGCCGCCTGCCGCGCGGGATCGACGATGCCGGAAAGGTAGTCGAGCAGGTGCTTGAGAATGTCGAGCATGGGAAGTCGGCCTACTTTTTCGCATCCAACGCATCGAGTTTCAGCCGCACGCTTACCACCGAATGTTTCTCCGGCCCGGGGCGGTACTTCACGTAGGTGGTGGCGATGAGGGTATCGTCCGCCAGGCGCTCGACCGCCGCGTAGCCGCAGTCGCTGCCGGCGTGGCTGTGGAGCAGTTTCACGCGGTACTGTCCCTCGCGACCCGATACGATGTCGTCGTACGTGCCCACCCAGCCCACGAAGTGGTTCCGCGTGGGGCTTTGTTGGGCCGTGTCGCGGAAGGCAATGAACAGCCGCCCGTCGGCCGTGTAACGCGACGCGTGCCGATCGCCGGACAGGGCGGCCGGCAACTGCCGGGCCTTGCTCCACGTGCGGCCGTCGTCGTCGGAGGTCATCATCCAGGCGTTGTAGCTGCGGTTGTTCTCCCGCATGATGCACAGCAACTGCCTGCCGTCGGGCGAGCGGATCAGCCACGGCTCGCACGGCACGGCGCCGGGGATGTCGAGCACCACTTCCCACGGGCCGGCCCACGTCAGCCCGCCGTCGGCCGAGTAGCTCTGCGCCACCACGTTCGACCGTTTCTCGACCGTTTCGCCCGG
Organism: Thermoguttaceae bacterium; assembly: GCA_034005525.1. Classification (GTDB taxonomy): domain Bacteria; phylum Planctomycetota; class Planctomycetia; order Pirellulales; family Thermoguttaceae; genus PWXP01. The sequence continues at coordinate 16,854 of JAVEUP010000017.1, forward strand.
CCGGCGGATATTCGTCATGCCCAGCAGCCGCTTGCCGCCGTCGACCGGCTCAATGGCGCAGAACGGCATGACGGCCGTCAGCCCAGTGCAGGTCATGGGCGTCCAGGTTCGGCCGCCGTCGTCGCTGCGCGCCTGGTACATGGTGCCGCCCGGCCCCTGCCCGGCGAACACCAGCAGCCGCGCCGCCCCCTCGGGATCGACCAGCCGGTAGATGGCCGGGCAGTTGCGCGTTTGGCGCCAGTTGCCGGGCACGGGCAGCAGGTCGCTCCAGGTAGCTCCACCGTCGTCGCTCCGCTTCAGCGGCCCGCACGGTCCCCCATGGCCGATGCACCATACGCAGAACATCGTCTTTCCGTCAGGCATCAGCAGGGTCGTGGCGTGCCCCTGGTAGATATCCTCCGTGCCCGCGGCAATGATCACGTGCCGGTCGGTCTCCTGCGAGATGTCGATGGTGGGGATGGTGATTTCGCGCTGGCCGGGCTCGCCGGGTTCCTGCAAAGGGGATGCGAGGGCGGCAGAAGTGAGGGCCAGAGAAAACAGAGGCAGTGCGACGGACGTTTTCATGGCGTGGACTCCTGAATGAAATGGTTCTTCGGTAGCGGGCTTGGCTTGGCAAAGGCGGTGCAAGAACGGACTTGTGGTTGCGCCCTGTTGGCGTTCACGCTTTCGCGCGCCGGAAACCGTACAGCGCCGGTTTGCACGCTAAAGCGTGAACTCCAACTGCGAGCCCACTGCTGCACCCTGGCAAAGGTCCTTGGGGAAGCTGGGAGCCGCGGCACGGCGCTACGGCTAGGGTTTCGCGGCGGGCGGGGTTGCGGCGCCGGCCGCGGCTCGCCCCGTGTCGGACAAGTCGGCCGGCAGGCGCGCCAGCGTGAGCGCTTCGGTATGGAAGTGGTTCCCGCTGACGGCCCCCCGCTCGAAAAAGCAGTAGACCGTGCCGTCCGGCGCCGCGGCCAGGTCGCTGTAGCCGCTCGGGCCGGGGTCAACGGCACGGGCGATCGGCCAGGTCTTCCCGTCATCGCTGGAAATCCGCACGGTCAGGTTGCGCCGGTCGCGATTGCGGCCCGGCCGGCCCGGCTCGCCGCGCACGAGAAGATTGTCGGGGTTGGAAAACAGGATGCGGCCGTCGGCGAGGCGCACCATGCCGGCCATGCAAATCGGTTCAAGCAGTTCCTGGTGGGACTCGGGCTGCGACCAGCCCGCCGCGCCATCCGGACTGACCGACAGGAGTCGCCGGTGGGGCGCCGACTCGGACCGAACGTTGGCCATGACCCGACCGCCGGAAAGCTCAACGAGCATCGTTTCGCTCGGGTAAACGATCTTCTCGCCGGCGGCGGTGGCCTGGCCGTCGCGCGCGATGAAGTCGCCGCGCTGCCACGTTTGCCCGCCGTCGTCGCTGTACAGGGCGGCCACGTCGGAGGGGCGGTGCGCGTGGCCGCCCGTACCGGTCGAAAGCCACACGGCCACGGCCAGCCGGCCGCGGTGCGGCCCCTCGTGAATCTGGATGCCGTGCCCGCAGCCGTTCCCGACGACCTTCCAGTCGTAACGCTCGCGAAAGCCCTCGATAACCTCGGTAATCTCGCGAGGCTCCGACCAGGAGAGCCCATCGTCGTCGCTGCGCAGGTAGAATACCCGCGCGTACTGCACGTGGTACAGGAAATGGACCACTCCCGGCTGCCGATCGGCAATGGCCACGGCGTTATGCGCGGTCATGTCGTCGTGCGTACCGAGCCCCTGGGCCACGCCGGCGGGATTCGGCTTCAGATCGGGCGGTCGGACGGCCATCTTCCGCGGCGCGCTCCAGGTGCGCCCGCCGTCGTCGCTGCGGCGCAGCAGCACGTCCTGCCGGGTCCAATCGCCGGGTCCGGTGCGGGCTTCGCAGTACGCGAGGATCGTGCCCCGTCCGGTCACCACGATACCGGGGATACGGTACATGAAGTACCCCTGCTCGCCGGCCCGGAACAGGTCGGTCTGGACGACTTCCGCCGCCGGAGCAACAGCCGCGAGCGCCACCACGATGCCAGGCACGCAAAACGGAAGGTAAGTCATGATGGATCTCCTTTCGGGAACTGGCGGAGGCGTGGTTTGGGAGGCGCTTCCCGATAGTCTTCCATTGATGGTAGCAGGTAGGGTCATGGCAGGGAATACATCTCGCCGCCGTTGCGGCTGGCGGTCGCCAGAAAAACGGCATGACCGATCGTTTCGGAAACGAACGTGACGGAACCGTCGCACAGGGCGAACTGCGCCCCGCCCGGGTGCTGGCTGCCGAACGCGCCGTCGTTGAACTTGTACGGCAGGCCGGAATTGATCGGGTCGAGCACGTTCTTGCAGCTTCCCTGGGCGGTCCCGGCGAGGGTTAACGGAATGTTAGGCGAAGTGGTCGAGAGATCGGCCGTCGTGGTGCCGGAGCCTTCCGCGAAACCCCAATAGCCGACGGCTTGGCCCATCAGCCCGGCGTGGGCATCCCCGGAAGCAGCGACACACACCAGCCCTGCCAGGCTCATACTAAAAATGGATCGATGCATGACTGAAGCTCCTTGGTGCATAGGGAGTGGCTCGGATGGCAATTGTCGTGATGGCCGCGGTTTGCGAAACAGTTGCTACGCGCCCTCGCGCGTGTTGGTAAGGGAAACACGTTCCATCGCGTGCAGGCGGTCCTGCAGCCCGGCAGGGCCGCCCAGGGCTCCGGCACGCCCTGCCGCTTCATCCATGCGGCGGCGGCCGAACTGGGCCAGGGCCAGGCGGCAGCCGCGGCGAAGGTGCTCTCGCATGACGGTTACGGCGGCCGGCGCGTCGCTCTGCCGCAATGCGGCCACGATCTGCTCGTGCTGGCGGCAGATTTCCTCGAGGTCGTCCACCGGGCGGATGTCCCAGCGGCGGCCGAAAATGTGCGTCATCAGCCGCAGGTCGGAAACGGTCTTCAAAGCCCGGCGGTTGCCGGCCGCGCGCAGCAGCGTCATGTGCAGCCCGGCGTCGGCCATCACCCAGCGGTCGATCTGCTCGACGGTCCAGTGCTGGCCGTCGCCCTGGAGCAGGTCGCGGCGGATGCTGGCCAGCTCGGCGCTAAAGTCGTCCATTTCGGCCAGCTCGGCCTGCGTGAGCCGTCCGACCGCCTTGGCGATCGCGTGGCACTCCAGGGCCTCGCGCAGGTCGTACAGTTCCTCGAGTTCCTCGCGGCCGATTTCCATGACAAACGCTCCCATCCTGGGCCGATGTTCCGCCAAGCCCTCGCTGACCAACTGGCTGATCGCCTCCCGCACAGGGATGAGGCTCACCCCGATTTCCTTCGCGAGCGTACGGTTGCAAAGCCGCGCGCCGGGCGACAGCCGGCCGGCGATAAGCTGCCCGCGAATGTGGTTGTATGCGCGCTGTTTCAGGGTGGTGGTCATGGGGTTTCCTCCTGCGGGTTTCCGGCCGGTCCATGAATGATATAGCTATGTTATCAAACCTGTGCGGGTCGTGTCAAGTAGCTGGGTGACGGGGCTTTTGATTTTTTGCGGATGCGTGGTTTCCGGAAAGACGCCTCCCCTAAGGAGGGGGTTCACGCTGTAGGGTGGATGGCTCTGGCCGTGCCCTTCCTGGGGGGATGGTCTCGTATGTCCAAGCGGCCGGGTTCACGCAGGCGTTCGCTGTACGGCGGATGGTCCGGCCGCGTTTTCCTGGGAGAGCTCGCGTGGGTGAACCCGGCTGTTTAACGGGAATCAACCGTCCCACCGCCGGAAACCCACCTTGCGTGCAAACGTCAATCGGCCTGTCTCGAACAGCCGGAACCACCCACCCTACGGGCCTGCCAGCCTTGACAAGGGGCGCACCTGTGCAATAATGCATTTGGAATGCACAATTGCGTGCGAGGACGCCATGGGCCACACCTATCTCCAACGAACCATCGAACCGGTGCTCCGCAAAGCAGCGGCCGAGTTCCCCGCCGTGATGCTCACCGGCCCTCGCCAGGCGGGCAAGACGACGCTCCTGAAGCACGTCTTCGGGGACAGTTGCGGCTACGTGTCGCTCGAGACGCCCGACGTACGCGACGCGGCCACGCGCGACCCCCGCGGGTTCCTCGAAATGCACCCGCCGCCGGTCATCCTCGACGAGGTGCAACACGCGCCCGGGCTGTTGCCTTACGTGAAGGAGCGAATCGACGCGCGCCGGGATCGGCCGGGGCAGTACCTGGTCACCGGGTCGCAGAATCTGCTGTTGGCCGAACACGTGTCCGAGTCGCTGGCCGGGCGGACGGCGGTGCTGCGGCTGCTGCCCTTCTCGCGCCGCGAAGCGGAAGGGCGGCGGGAGACGCTCTTCCCGTGGGAGGACGATTCCGGGCGCGAATCGCCCGAGCCGCTTGCCCACGGCCCGTTGTGGGAGTGCCTTCTGCGCGGCTGGTATCCGGAACCGGTGGCCCAGCCCGGTCGGGACATCCAGCTTTGGCACGCAAGCTACGTGCAAACCTACCTCGAACGCGACGTCCGCACGCTGCGCCAAGTGGGCGACCTGTCGCAGTTCCAGAGCTTCCTGCGAGCTCTAGCTGCCCGCACCGGGCAGTTGCTCAACGCGGCCGATCTGGCGCGGGATCTGGGCGTGGCCGTGAACACGATCAAGGCGTGGCTTTCGGTGCTGGAGGCGACGCACCAGATCATCGTCCTCCGGCCCTATTTCGCGAACGTCGGCAAGCGGCTGGTCAAAACGCCCAAGGTGTACTTCACCGATACGGGCACCTTATGCTACCTGGCCGGGCTGCGCGACCCGCTCCATGCGGCTTCCGGGCCCATGGGCGGACCGATCCTGGAAGCGGCTGTCCTGGCCGAGATTGTCAAGACGTTCACCCACCGGGGCATCGTGCCGCAGGTGTACTTCTGGCGCACCTCGGCCGGCGTGGAGGTCGATTTTCTCGTGGAATGGGGCGGCCGGCTCGTGCCCCTTGAAGTGAAGCTTTCCGCAACGCCACGGCCAGCCATGGCCGCGTCCATCGAGGCATTTCGGAGGGACCTTGGCGAGAAGGCGCTTCCCGGCTACGTGGTCCACGGGGGCGACATCCAGCTTCCACTGGGGGGAGGGGTGACGGCCGTGCCTTTCGGAAGGCTGTGACGGCTCCCGCCGCCAAGGTCTGGCGACGAAGCGCGGAGCCCGGTATGGATAATCTTCCCGGACGGGTGTGTTTCGGCCAGTCCACGGCAACGCCCTCGTTGTTCTACACAGGTGCGGACTTTTTGGCCCCGCAGCGGCGGCGGGCTGTGGCCGCGTCGTGGGTGAACGTCCGCCGGCCGGTCACGGACAGCCGGAACCACCCACCCCAACCAAACTGGTAACCGGGGTCTTGTAAAGATGATATAGCGATGTTATCCTAACGGCATCGACCCGATTCGAGGAGCAACGATGAACCATCCACACGGGTGCGCCGCCGCGGGGCTGAGCAAGTTCCGGCCGCTGGGCACCATACTCGCTTACGACGATTTCGACCGCGGCTGGTGCGGTTGGATCGACCTGATGAACAACTTCGTGCTCGAAGGCCACCGCCCGCGACCCAGCATTGTCGAAAAGCACCGCTGGGGACCGGTGATGATTTCCAACGCGAACTTTGGCTACGCCGGCACACACGGCTCGATGAGTGGGCTGTATTCACTGAAGCTGGCCACCCGCGCCCAGGCGAACCCCTACGAGCAACCACCCGCGCCCGGCGGCATGAGCCACGCCATCAAGCGGCTCACCACGCCGCCGTTCGACGCGCTGGGCCTGGTGCAGCTCGAAACGTGGTTCGCCTACACGCCCGAGCAGGACCGCATCGGCGTGGGCGAGAAGGACATTCGCGCCTTCGGCGTGCTGTTCGACGTGCAGGACGAGCAGAGCCGCTATTTCGCTGGCGTGCGATACCTCAACTCGATGAACGGGCAGATGGTTCGCCGCTGGCAGTTTGCGCAAGCAGCCGCCGTAACGGACCAGCAGTGGGCCTACGACACCAAGGGCGACTGGTGCCGCCGTGGCATCGACCCGCAGTGGTTCGGCAAGCGCCACGCCGACGGCAGCACCGACGGATTCCAGTGGGTGCCCGGGGGCGAGGAACACCTTTGTTACAATGAATCGGACGACAAGATCAACTGGTGCTACCTGCGGCTGACCATCGACCTGGCCCGGCGGGAGTACGTGGAATTGCAGTCGGGTCGGAACGTGTACGATTTGCGGGGAATCCGGCCCACGTGGGCCGACCCGTACAAGGGCATCGACTCGCTGCTGAACCCGGTCGTGTGGATCGAGGCCGATACGGCCCGCCGCGTGTTCCTGTACGTCGATTCCATTGTCATCTCAGCCCAATAGGAACCCATCGCCATGCGACACTGCATTACCGTGCCCCTGGAGCGGCACAAGGACGTAGGCAACAGTTTCGAGACCGAGCCGTACGAATGCGGCTGGGCTTCCGAGGCGATGTTCTTCATTCGCGTGCAGGAGTTGGCCGGCGAGGGCGCCACCCTGACGGCCGCCGTGCAGGTCTCGGCCGACGGCATCCACTGGGTCGACGAGGGGACCGCCTTCCTGCCCATCGCATCCGTGGGCGACTCGTTCGTGCGGGTAAAGCACTTCGGCGGCTGGCTTCGGCTGGCGGGACAAGTGGAAGGCGTCGAGGCCCGGATGAACGTGATGATCCACCTGGTGCTGAAGTCGTAAGTGAGCGGGGAAAGAGTCGGACGATGGCGTTTGGAGAGAGGGAAGAGGGGAAAGGGGGAAAAGGGGAAGTGAAAGCAGGCAAAACGAGTTTCGATGACGGGTTGGCAAAGGTCTTTTCCCCTTTTTCCACTTTCCCCTTTTCCCTCTCTTCCTCTCTTCTTGTTTGCTCGCTTTCCCTTCTTCCGTTGCTTCTGATTTCCGAGATAGCGCAGAGCGAAGCACCGAGCGTCGTCGAAGCGCCGGAGTGGCTGACGTGGGAGCGGGTGGCCGAGCTGCCTGACGGAGTGCAGCCCGAAACGGTCCGGCTGGCCGAGAGCCGAGGAACCCTGCTCCTGTTCGGGCAAACGGCCGAGGCGGAACCCGACCACATTTGGGCGCTGCTTCCCGGCGCGTGGGCAGCCGCCGGAGCGGTTCCCGATGGTGTGTGGGGCGCGACCGTGGTCTCGATTCCCGAAGCCGTCCTGTTCCTGGGCGGGCAGACGGCCGATGGCCCAAGCGACCGAGTCTTTCGGATTCGCTGGCAGGCCGATGTCCAGCAGACACAAATCGAAACCGGGTTGCCGCGGTTGCCGGTTCCATGCCGGGGCGCGGCGGGAGCCAACATCGGCACTGAGGTGTACGTGGCGGGGGGACTGTCCCAATTTTCGCGGCACAGCGGGCACGCTACGCAATCGACCGACCATTCCGCCGCGAAAATGGGACTGTCCCCTTTGCCGGCGCCATCGACTTTCTGGGTGCTCGATCTGGCTGCGGCGCCGGAGGCGCGGCGCTGGGAGCCGCTTCCCGAGGTCCCCGGCCCAGCCCGTTCCAATGCTGCCATGGTGGCCCAAAGCGACGGCGAGCGGCCAGGCGTGTTCCTGTTCGGCGGGACCGATGCACAGGGACAACCGCTGGCCGACGCGTACCGCTTCGACGTCGCTGGCGGCCGCTGGTACGCGATTGCGCTTGTTCCCGGCGAGCCCGCCCTACGGCCCGCCGCCGCCTTGGGACAGGCGCACGTAGCGCTGTTCGGGCAGCCAATGCTCGGCTACCACACCATCACCGATACGTGGATACGCCCGGGCGCCGGCGCACCGGCGACGTTTGCCGCGGCGCGGTGGTCGGGCGAACTGGGCGTTGTGGCAGCGGCCCCCGGCGAGGAAGACAGGCCGGCCGTCTACCGGGCATCGCTCCACCGCGCCCGGCGCCGGCTGGGCGGGCTCGACTTCACGGTCCTGGCCCTCTACCTGGCGGTGCTGGTGGCCATGGGCTTCTACTTCTCGCGCCGCGAGGGCTCCACGGCGCAGTTCTTCCTGGGCGGGCAGAAGATTCCCTGGTGGGCCGCCGGCTTAAGCCTGCTGGCCACGCAGGTCAGCTCGATCGGGTTCATGGCCATCCCGGCCAAGAGCTTCGCCACCGACTGGGCCTACTTCGCCGGCGTGTTCACGTGGTTCCTGGTCGTACCGGTGGTTACCGCGGTGTACATTCCGCTGTTCCGCCGGCTCAACGTGACCAGTGCGTACGAGTATCTCGAGTCGCGGTTCAACCTGCCGGTGCGGCTGTTCGGTTCGGCTGCGTACAGCTTCATGCAGCTTGGCCGCATGGCCGTCGTGCTGTACCTGCCTGCCCTGGCCCTGGCCGCGGTGACGGGGCTGGACCACCGGGCGTGCATTGTGACCATGGGCGTGCTGTGTACGGTGTACACGGTGGCCGGCGGCATCGAAGCGGTGGTGTGGACCGACGTGCTCCAGGCGGTCGTGCTGGTGGGCGGGGCCGTGCTGTGCGTGGCAGTGGTCCTCGCTGGTATTGACGGCGGGCCGGCGCGGTTTATCGAAGTGGCCGCGGCCGACAACAAGTTCTCCTTCGGCCCGCTTTATGCCGACGTCGCCGCCGCCTCCCTGTGGGTAATTGTGCTGGGGAATCTCTTCACCCGGCTGGCAGGGCTCACATCCGACCAGGCCATCGTACAGCGTTACATGACCACGCCCGACACGCGGCAGTCGGTGCGGGCATTGTGGGCCGACGTGGCCGTATCGATCCCCTGGGCGGTGATCGCCTTTTCCTTCGGCACGGCCTTGTACGTATTCTACAAGCTGCACCCGGAGCGGCTCAGTCCCGCGGTCGACCTGGACGGGCTGGTGCCGCTGTTCGTGGCGCAACAGTTGCCGGCGGGCGTTTCGGGGCTGATTATCGCGGCGATTTTCGCCGCGGCGATGAGCAGCCTCGATAGTTCCATGCATAGCACGGCCACGGTTTGGGTGACCGACTTCTATGCGCGGTTCCGTCCCCGCTCCTCAGACCACTCCCGCCTGCGGTTGGCGCGGTTGCTGACCGTTGTGCTGGGTGCGTTCGGCACGCTCACGGCGCTGGCCCTGGCACAGACCGGCATTCATTCGTTATGGGACCTGTTCCAGGGGATTGTGGGACTGTTCGCCGGCGGCCTGGCGGGGTTGTTCGTGCTGGGCCTCTTTACCCGGCGAACGAACGGAGCGAGCGCACTGTTAGGCGCCGTGGCCAGCGCCGGCCTGCTTTACCTGGCCCGCCCGCACGTCCACTTCTTCCTTTATCCGGTGGTAGGCATGACCGGATGCGTCGTGATCGGCTACCTGGGCAGCTTCCTCTTCCCGGGCCGGCCGAAAGTGGATGTCATGACAGCATAAGCGAGTTGGCTTGCCCGGATTATTCACATGCGTAGGGTGGGTCAAGGTCGCGTGGGTCATTGGTGGGTCTGCACAAGCCGCAACCAAGCTAATTCACAGCCCGCGACCTAGAAGCACACCGGAAACAGCGACCGATGACCAACCAAAGAAGCGGCTTGTTTGACCCACCCTACCTATCGTGAATGATCCGGGCTAGACGTACCTTCGGATCATTAGGGCGCTGGCTTGTCCCTGAGGCGTAACACTCAGGTTCACGAAACATTCGCCTGGCGGCACCCCATTGCCGGCGACGGCGGCGACGGGGCACTCGGGGTCCTTCGTTTCGAGGTTGAGAATGGGGAAGAGCGTCCCGTGGCGGATAGTCATCACGCTGGCAATCAACTCGACCAGCCCGCCACCTGCGCCGAGGTTTCCAATATGGCCTTTTGCAGTGGTAACGGGCACACTGGCCACCTCGTCTTCCAGGACGTCACAAATGGCGCGGGCTTCGTCGCTGTCGGACTTCCGCGTAGCGAGTCCGTGGGCATGGATGTGCCCGAGGTCGCCCGGCTCGATACGAGCGATATCGAGTACTTTCCGCAGGACGTTGGAAAGGGCGCGTCGGCAATCAGCCACGCGTTGGGGCCCGGTCGCCATGCTGGACGCCCCGGCGACTACTTCGGCATAAATAGTCGCGCCCCGGGCCTCGGCGGCCGCGGCTTCTTCAAGCAACACAGCCCCGGCGCCCTCGCCGGGCACCATGCCCGTCCGATCGCGGTCGAACGGCCGACTGGCACGTTCGGGGGGGGCAGAGCCGGGGCATGCTATCTCCTCCTGCTGCATCGCGTGGATGATTTTCATCGGATGGATTCGGGTGCCGGTGGCGCCGGCAAGGACGATATCGGCATGGCCGCGGCGGATCACCTCCATTGCTTCCCAAACGGCGAGATTCGCGGCTGCCTCGCGCATGGTCAAAGAATTGTTGGCCCCGCGAAAGTCGTTGAAGATGGCCAAATGGCTGGCCGGCATGTTGGGCAGGTACTTCAGCAGCCACAGGGGCGACATCTTGCCGAGTCCCTCGCTTCCCCAGTTTCCGAACTTGAACCGGCCGGAACCATCGCGACACTGCACGATGCCCTCGCGAAACTCGTCAGGCTCGCTGAGCATGTAATCGGTGCCGAACGCAACACCGGAACGTTCCGGGTCGTGCTGTCCAATTCGAATTCCCGCGTCGCTCAGTGCCAATTGGGCAGCGGCAATTCCCGCTTGGGTCTCGCGACACATGAGCTTGAGGCCCTTACGGATTTGCTTGGTCTGCTCTTTTTCCAGAGGCCCGAAGTCGTCGATCTTGCCGCGAAAATCACTTGCCTCGGCCACGCACTGCACTGTGGCGTTGCCGGGCAGGGGCGTCGAGGGGACCGTCACCCCGCTGCGCCCATCGACCAGCGCCTGCCACAGAGCCTCCTTGGTGTTCCCAAGTGGCGAGATCAATCCCATTCCGGAGATTACTACGCGTCGTGTTGCATTCATGAATGTGCCAAATCGCTCTAAGGGACCACTAACCCAGATTCTAGCTTCCTGAACGAGTTGCGTCGAGCGGCGCAGACATTGGTTTGCAGTAGGGTCCTCCGGTGGCCGGGCGGCATGTTTTGTACCAAAAGAAGGGTGCGGCGAGCATTGCTCGGAGCCTGGCCCCGGGTGCTACGTGCCAGCTGCGCCCGGCGTCCCTCAGAACGTGCCGCCCATCGGTCAATGGCTGCCGATCGGGCCACTCCCCAGCTATCGGTAACCGGTGCCCGCCGCGTCCAGTGGCGCTCGGTTTGCCGTAGGCACCATCGGTCCTTTCGCCTCGATCAATACGAGGAGTTCCGCTCGCGGGGGGCTCTTCGGAAGCGGGAGCGGAATACCCGGCACAAGCTGCATGGCTTTGGCATCGATCGGCACCGGCAAGGGCACCACGCCCATGCCCACCAACAATGCCTGTCCGACGGGCCATCGGAACCGCTCGTGAAAGCGGAAGTGCGTCACCTGCGGGACCTCGATGGGCGTTCGCTGGCGCGGCGCCGTTGCGGTCGGGGCCTCCAACTCGACGGGAATCATCTTCTCCACCTGGTCGATGTTGCACTTGATGACCCCGTCGATCAACTGCCGGTCGCTTGTCAACAGGGGGCCGAACTCGAGAATGAATCCTTCATCGACGGCACCCGACTGGGGCTCGAATCCCTGCCATACATCGGGGCGCAGCAGCACATCGCGGACGTAAGGGCGCGACCGCATGGCGGAGACCACGGTCGATTGCCCGTTGGCCACTTGAAGCAGCGGCGAGGTGTGCTCCCGATAGTCGGTGCGCCGCTGCAATTCGGCCAGCAGCACGGCGGCGTCTTCCTTCTGGAGAAGCCACGCGCCAACGCCGGGCGTCTGCACCGTCACCGGTCGCAAGAGCCGCTGCACTCGCATGCGCCAACCCGGATGGTCAACCGTGATCACGCGGAGTGAGAATTGCCACGTTTCGGCCTCGCTTCGGACGAAGCGGTCGACCAGATCGGCAACAACCTGCTGCATTTCCGGCGTGTGATAGACGCGCAATGTGCGTGGCGTGGCACTGAGGATACCCAACGGTTCACCGTGCCATGCCTCGTAACCGGTCTCGCGGAGGATCCAGTCGACCAGTGCCTGTTCAGGCCGTTGCGTGGTCGCCACGCGCACGGTGTACGACGCGATGTCGTATTCGCGCCATACCTGCCCGTGTTCATTCGGCAACGTCCCGCTGCCCCTGCTCACTTCACCCGTCGCCGACCGGGGCGTTGATCCGGTATTCGGAACCGCCCCGCCCGAACCGGTTGAAGCGGGCCTCACACGCGTATCGGCGGCATGCATGATTTCCGTTGCAGGACCCCTTGCGGCCGTTCCATCGACAGGGCGCCAGTCTAATACCCCGCGACCAGCCTGCTCAGCCGGTTGCTGAGCACGAGCGGGACACGCCAAGACCAGCGACAGAATAAACGTCACACACCATTTGGCCGACATGCTTCTGCCTCCTTGCGGAAGGGTCGGGACACAGTACTCCCAAAGTGGAGAAGTTGCGGGAGTATACGATATGGGCGAAATCGGGACAATAGACATGTTTATACGAGATTCGATCCGGGTGATTGGCAGATGCACGTAAGGAGCGTGCATCAAGCATTTTGACGCGGACTTTCCGGCTCCAGAAAAATAGCAACTCTGCGCAGCTTGGGGTGTTTCCGGTTTACTTTCCGCCCTGGAGAACTGGGACTGCACCCGCCCATTCAGGTTGGCCGAATGCCTATTAAGAGATGCGCGGCGATGCCGGGTCGCTTGACAAGCTCGGCCTCGGGTCGGGAACCTGTCGTGCTGCGTACTATCGGGTCAGGAGACGATCGTGTCCTGGAACTGCTCCAGCCAGTTTCGACGCAGCGGTCAGCGAGACGACCGGCGACGCCTGTTGCTCAGCGAAGAGCTTTGCCGCGGGAGTGGGGGCGGGACGTCTGCACGCGCATGGTCGGCGAACCAAAAAGACCCGTTTTTGCGGAAATCGCCACATTACGGCGAGGAGGCCCTGACCGAACAGCCGCGAATTACCGACCTGATACCGCGTCGGCTGCCGGCCTATCTGCTCTTGTTCACGTTGGGTCTGGCGTCGATTGCCGGAATCGAGGGGTTGCACGTGTGGAGGCTCGGCGGCGGGTCCATCACGGCCATCGGCGGCTTTGCCGCCTTCGACCTTGCCGGTACCGGCGGGCTGGCGGCCTGGTTTCTGTCGGCCACACTCCTGGCAGCCTCGGTGATTTCGGTCTTGGTATATGCCGTGCGGCGTTACCGGACGGACGACTACCGCGGCTATTATCGAATCTGGCTCTGGGCCGCCACGTGCTGGTTGGTAATGAGTATCGACGCGACTGCCGGGCTGCGCGGCGAAATCAAGGACCTTATGACCCAGATGACCGGCACGGCCCTGCATGGCGACGGAACCCTGTGGTGGGCCGTACCGTACCTGGTTCTTCTCACCGCACTGGGGTCGCGGCTTGTAATTGACACCTGGCCTGCACGGCTATCGACGGCGGCGCTCTGCACCGCCGGCGCGTGCCTGGCATCGGCTGCGGTCATGCAGCTTGGATTAGTGGCTCCCGAAAGCGTCGCCGGCAACCCCATGGTTACCAAAGGCGCAGAAATGCTCGGAAGCTGGATGCTCCTTATGGCTGCCGCATTGCACGCCCGATACGTCGCGCTCGATGCCGAGGGCCTGTTGCCGCTGCCGAAAGCCGACCGGCTTGCCTTGGCCGATGACGAGTTGTCGGCCGAGTTGGCCGCCAGCGAGAACCGCGAGTGGATTGCCGTCGACTCGCCGCATCAGTCGCCTGCACCCGTCCTCCGGCGCCGCACCGCTGCAAAGCCGAAGCCGAAGCCGGAACCCGAGTTCGATACGGCTGATGCGGAAGCCTCGATTGGCCGGAAACTGACCAAGCAGGAGAAGAAGGCATTGCGGCAACGGCTCATGCGCGAACGCCTCCAGCGCGAGCAGTCGCAGCAGCGCAAATGGGCATAAGGAGAATCGCGAATCTCAGATTCCGAATCTCAAATCTCAAATCACGATTCTGGAATCTGGAATCTGGAATCTCAAATCCGAAACCCTCTCCTCTCGCAGTCTGACACCTGACACCACACACCTAACGTCAGACAGCCCCCTCCACCGGCGTCTGTATTGCAGGTATACTCGTCGTCATCACTGCTGATCGTTCCTGAAACCCTTTTTCACCACGACACCAAACCCCTCCTTCCGCGCCCATGACCCGCACCCGCTTTGCTCCAAGTCCAACCGGTTACCTGCACATTGGCGGAGTCCGCACCGCGCTGTTCTGCTGGCTGTTCGCCCGAAAGCATGGGGGGCAATTCATCCTCCGCATTGACGACACCGACCAGCAGCGGAACGTGCAGGAGGCCCTGGAGCCGATCCTGCACGGGTTGCGGTGGCTTGGGATCGATTGGGACGAGGGCCCCGACGTGGGCGGGCCGCACGGGCCGTATTACCAGTCGCAGCGGTGGAAACGCTACGAGGAGGCGGTCGAGCGGTTGCTTGCCTCAGGGCATGCCTACCGCGACTACGCCCGCACCGAGGAGGTCCAGGCCGAGCGCGAAGCCGCGCAGCGCGAAAAACGCCCGTTCGTGTACAGCCGCCGTTTCATGGCACAATCCGATGCCGACGCACGCCGATTCGAGTCCGAAGGGCGGCAAGCAGTGGTGCGGTTGATGATGCCCCGGGATGGGAAGCTCGTTCTTGACGACCTCATTCGCGGCCGCGTCGAGTTCGACTGGGCGCAGGAGCAGGACCATGTGATCCAGCGGGCCGACGGCTCGTGCCTGTACCACCTGGCCAGCACGGTCGACGACCATGCCATGCAAATCACCCACGTGATCCGCGCGGAAGAGCATCTTTCCAACACGCCGCGGCAGGTGTTCATCGCGCAGGCTCTCGGCTACGAACTGCCGCAATACGCGCACCTGCCGTTTGTGGCCGAGCCGGGCAGCAAGACGAAGCTGAGCAAGCGGAAGCTGGCCAAGTACCTGAAGAACCGCGAGTTTGCCCAATTGCTCGAGCACGGCCAACGCATCGCCGCCCGCCTCGGGCTGGCGACCGACCCGGAGTCGTTCAACCCGGTCATCGTCGACTTCTACGAGCAGGCAGGCTACTTACCCGAAGCCGTGCTGAACTATCTGGCCCTGCTGGGCTGGTCGCTCGACGAGCGGACGGAGCACTTCAGCCGGGACGAGTTGATCGGGCACTTCTCCCTGGAGCGTGTGAACCGCGCTCCGGCAAGCTTCGACCCGGCCAAGCTCTCGGCCTTCCAGCAGCGGCATTTCAACCAGCTTCCGGCCGAACGGAAAGCGGCCCTGGCGCTGCCGTTCCTTCAGCGGGCCGGGCTCGCGCCGTCACCGGCCGGCGGCGACGTCGAACGATTCGTCGAGCGCGTGGTGGCCGCGGCGGGCGACCGGCTTCGCGTGGCCGGCGACATCCTCGATTTCGATGAGTTCTTCGTTACCGATGAGCAGCTCGCGTACGACCCGAAGGCCGTGGAGAAGCGCCTTCGCAAGGACGATGCACCGGAACTGCTCCGCAAGTACCGCGACCGGCTTGCGGCCCTGGAGCCGTTCGACCCCGCAACCCTCGAACGCGACATGCACGACTTCCTAGCGGCCGAAGGCATCCAGGTCGGCCAGATCATTCACGCGGTGCGCGTGGCGGTAACCGGCAAGCAGGTCGGCCTGGGCATGTTCGACGCCCTGGCGCTGCTGGGCCGCGACCGTTGCCTTGGCCGTATGGACAGGGCACTAACGTAGCCTTTCACGTCGGCCGTTCGAGTTGCAGCTTGATCTGGTAGCGGCGGAGGGGCTCGTCGGCGCGAACCGTCCACGAGGAGCGTATCTCGGCCGAGCCGGCGAAGTTCCCGTTCCGGTCGACCGCCTCGTAGATGAACAGCCCGGGATCGTTCACCGGCCGGTGGACGAAGTGATAGTGCCGGCCGAGGAAGGCGACCAGCTTGCTCGGATCGCCGGTGGTGCCGTGGAACACAAGCCGCTCAACCCTCTGTTGGGGGCTGAAATAATACGTCAGCGACCCGGCCAGGTCGGTCGGGTCGGTTCCGGTTACCAGCGGCACGCGATGTCCGTTAAGCTGCAACTGGGCCAAACCCGTCGATACGTGCGGCCATCGCTCGGCAACCCAGTGGGTGGAAACGTCGAAGCGGAGCACCTCGCCGAAGTCGCCCACCGGCTGGCCGGCCAGCGGCGGCAGCGGTTTAAGGGTCACCGGGTGTTCTCCGGATGCCCCGTTGTCCGCGGCGCCGCCGGGGTTCTGCGTGGTCGATCGGATGTCGGCCGTCGTCTGCCGCGCGGTGTTGAGGTAATCGGAGGCCGAGTGGAACAGATACGGCCCAAACAGGGCTGCGCCCAGTCCGATTCCCGAGTAGAACAACGTCTTGAACATCATGGCAGATCCTGGAGCCGTTCGTCTTCGGTAAGCATCGGCATCGGGAGCCCGAATGCTTCCCGTCGAGTTCGGTAGCCGACCCGGTTTGCCCAAGACGCATTTGAGGCACAAGCGGAAGAACCGGCGCCAACCCGGCGGGAGGGGGCGTACGATCGGTACAGCGAACCCAACGGGGTTTTCCAGCATTCGGCCTGCCACCCGGATGGCCCTAATGCCGGACGCATTGCATCCCAACGCCGAAGGCGTTAAACAACAGAGCCCAGGGTCGCGCAGCGCACCCTGGGACCCGAATGTCGCCATTGAATCCATGAAACCCCAACGGGGGTTTACAATCGTTGTACAACCGCTTCGCGGTTGGGGGTGGGGGACGCGCGCCGACCCAGGGTGCGCTGCGCGACCCTGGGCTTTGCTGTGTAACCTGTGTAACCGCTTCGCGGTTGGCCACGGAGGGAACGCATACTCCCGTTACCGTGCCCGTGCCGTGCGGACCTGGCCGGGGAGGAGTTTCTCGGAGAATCGGGTCTGGAAGTGCAGGCTGCTGGTTTCGCCGCGGAAGCCGACCACCCGCTTGTCGGTGTCGATCTGCTGGTCCAGGATGCGGCCTGCGTCGATATCGAACCGCACCTCGCCCGCCGCGGCGCATTGCGTGAGCTGGGCCTCGATGGCCGGGTCGCGCACCGGGGTGAGCACCGTCGTGCGGACGCGAATGGTCGCCACGCCGTGACGGACGTTCTCGAGCGTGAACGTTTGCCGGGTGCGGATCGTTTTCACGCCTCCGGCGTCGGTGCGGACCTGAACGTCTTGCGGGCGCGACCATTGCCCGCCGACGGCAACCGGCTCGTCGGGCAGCGGGATGGTGATGTCGCCTTCATTTTCGACGGGCGTGGTTTGCAGCTTGCGCTCGCGTGTGAGCACGTCGCCGCGGTCGCTGAGGGTCACGGTCGAAATCGGCCGGCCCACCGCGGCGGCCACCTGCTCGAAGCCCAGGGGCGCATCAGTGCCGGACTCGCTATCGAATCGGACTTCCTCGCGACCGCTGAGGATTTGCAGCATTTGAACCTGCTCGACCGAGTAGTCGAACGTAGCGGAACCATCGGGTTTGACCTCCTGGACGCACCACACCTTGACCGAATCGCTGGTCGACTCGGCCATTTGCGTAACGCCGGCCACGGTGGTCCGCACCTTGTTCCGATGACTGACTTTCCAGCGAATCGTTTCGCCCGGCTCAAAGCGGTAGCGCAGCGTATACTTCGTGGCCGCCTTGTCTTCCGGCTCGGCCGAAGCCCGGCCGCATTGTCCCCAATAACCGACGGCGGCCGCTACGACCCCAAGAAGAAGCGTGGTTGATCGCATGAGACTCGCATCCTTTCGAGTAAGAAGCAGATGCCGCGAGCCGAGCGGCACAATACGAAATCGTACTCATCAAGTCCCGCTCGGCTCGCGGGACCTACTGCCGGCTGATCTGCAGTCTTCCACCCCAGCCTAGTTTCTCCCGCAAGGTGTTGTAGTAGCTGTGCCCGGGCGCCGCCACCAACTTGAACCGCGGCCGGGCCTGCCGCACGCGCACCCGGTCGCCCGGCTGGAGCGTACACAACACGCGGCCGTCGACAACTACGGAGGTGCCGGCGTTCGGTCGGGCCACCACGAACTCGTACACCCGCTCGGCTGAATCGACCACAGGGCGGTTTGTCAGGGTGTGCGGGCTGATGGGCGAAATGACGAATGCCTGCAACTCCTTCCGCAGGATCGGCCCGCCGGACGAAAGACTGTGTGCGGTCGATCCGACCGGCGTGCTGAGGATCAAACCGTCGCAACTATACGTAGTAACCCATTCTGAGTCAACGTAAAGATCGAGTTCCATCATGGCAAAGGTCGGGCCGCTCCAGACAACCACCTCGTTGAGCCCCACTTGGCGGCACGCAGGCTCCACCTCTTCCTGACGCATCACGAGGCACTCAAACATCAGATGTTTGACGATGGCGAGCTTCCCGGCAGCAAAATCGCGCAGGACTTCGGGCAACTCGGCAGGCGCGAGGTCCGCCAAAAACCCCAGCTTCCCCAGATTCACGGCAATTACCGGTAATTGTCGCTCGCCCATCTGGTGTGCCGCCCGCAGGATGGCGCCGTCGCCACCGAGGACGATGGCTAGATCGGCGTCCTGGCCGGCCATGTCGACGGTTCCGGTGAAGTCTTCGGCGACGATTCGTGCATGCCGTTCGATGAGCGGGCGGAGCCGGTCTGCCTCCGGCAGCACGTTCGGACGCTGGCCGGCGCCCAAGAGGATAGCCCGCAATGGCGGGACAGGCTGGATCGGGTTCGATGTGGTAGCCATGGGCGGCTTATTGGACCTCTCCAACGCTTTGCTGAGCAAACCGGGGCAGTCCGCCGTGAACGGTTCCGGCCGCGAGTTCCCGGCAGGCTGCGGTAATGCCGTCAGCGTCTAGGCGCAGGTCGGCCAGCAGTTCGCTGCGGGTGGCGTGCTCGATGTAGCGATCGGGAATGCCGAGCCGGCGCAGCCGGGCCGTTTCCAGTCCGGCGTCGGCCGCGGCCTCGAGTACGGCGCTGCCGAACCCGCCCATGAGCTGCCCCTCTTCGACCGTAAGCACAAACGGCGCTTTCTCCACGGCGTCGAGAATGACAGCCGTATCGAGCGGCTTGACGAACCGCGCGTTGATGACCGTAAGCTCAACGCCTTCGGCGGCCAGTTGCCCGGCAGCCGTCAGGCAGTCCGGCAGCACACAGCCGCAAGCGACGATGGTCCCGTCGTTGCCTTGCCGGAGCACCTCGGCGCGGCCCAACTCGATCGGAGCTTCCTTGCGGTCAATCTGCCGCGCTGTGGCTTTTGCGTAGCGAATGGCCGCGGGCATGTCGTGGCTGAGCGCCCAATCGACCATTGCCCGCAGGTCCCGTGCATCGCCCGGCGCCATGACCACGAGGTTCGGGAATGGGCGGAGGTAGCAGAGGTCGAACACGCCGTGGTGCGTCGGGCCGTCGGGGCCGACCAGCCCCGCCCGATCGAGCATCAGCAATACCGGCAGGTTCTGGAGCGACATTTCCTGGAATATCTGGTCGTAACTCCGCTGGAGGAAGGTGCTGTAGACATCGACAATCGGCCGGAGGCCGGTTTTGGCTAGCCCGGCGGCAAAGCTCACCGCGTGCGATTCGCATATGCCCACGTCGAAGAACCGGTCGGGAAACTCGTCCCGGATCGGTTCAAGCATGTTCCCTTGACACATGGCGGCCGTAATGACCAGCGCGCGTCGATCGCGCCGCATGGCATCGCCGATGGCATCGCGGGCGACTTGCGTATAGGGGGGCGCTCCGGGAAGCTTCGCGGCAACCACCTTGCCGTTTTCGCGGGAGAAGGGGGCCGGCGCATGATACCGGGTGGGGTCTCTTTCGGCGGGCTCGAAACCGTGCCCTTTCTCCGTCACGACGTGCAGGAGCACCGGCCCGTCGAACTTCTTCGTCATGGCAAGGTACTTCTGAAGCTGCGCGATGTTATGTCCGTCCACCGGACCGATGTACCGGAACCCCAGGTCCTCGAAGAGCATTCCGCCAAGCAGGCCGGCCTTCACGGCGTCCTTGAATTGCAGGATGAATCGTTCGACCGGATCGCCGAGGACGGGCACCCGGCTGAGAATCCGTTGAATCTCGGCCTTCAGGCCGGTGTAGAAAGGCGCCATTCGCAGCCGGTCCAGTGTATCGGCCAGGCTGCCCACCCGCTGGCAAATCGACATCTTGTTGTCGTTGAGTACGACCGTCAGGTTCTTTTTCAGCCCGCCGGCGTGGTTCATGGCCTCATACACAACGCCGCAAGGGAAGGCGCCGTCGCCCACGACGGCCACCACGTGCCGCTTCTCGTCGGGCCGGGCCAACTCGTCGCCACACTTCAAGCCCAGCGCAGTGGAAACGCTGCATCCGGCGTGGCCCGTCATGAGCAGGTCGTATTCGCTCTCAGCCGGGTTGGGGTAGCCCATCAACCCGCCCTTGGCGCGCATCGTGATGAACTCGTCGTACCGGCCCGTAACCATCTTGTGCGCATAGACCTGGTGGCCGGTGTCCCAAATCAGCCGGTCGTGCGAGAAGTCAAACGTGGTGTGCAGGGCCAGGGTCAGTTCGATGACGCCCAGGTTCGAGGCGAAATGCGCGGTGCGGGTTGCAGCCAGCCGATGCAGCGCTTCGCGCATCTCTTCAGCCAGCGCGCACAACTCCTTCACGCGCAGGTTCTGCAAGTCTTTCGGCGAGTTGATCCGTGAAAGCAACTTGTCCATCAGCGCTTCCTTTCCAGGACGAAACGCGCCAGCGAGGCCAGCCCGTCGGCAGCCGAGCCGAACGGAGCCACCGCCTCGCACGCGTCGTCGATCAGTTGCTCGGCACGCACGCGGCTCGGCTCAATACCCAGCAAACCCGGGAAGGTAAGCTTCCCTTGCGCGGCGTCCTTACCTACGCGTTTTCCCAGTGCATGCGTGTTGCTCATCACGTCGAGCAGGTCGTCGGCAATCTGGAAGGCCAGCCCGACGCAACGGCCATAGCGGTCCAGAGCGGCAAGCTGTTGGGCCTCGGCGCCCGCACACAGCCCTCCCAGGCGGAGCGAGGCACGAATCAGTGCGCCGGTCTTCCGCAGGTGGATTCCCTCGAGTGTCTCAAGCCCGTTCTCCCCTTCGAGTTGGTCGGGTTGGGGCGGATGCATGTCGTCGGCCTGACCGCCGACCAGGTGGCAACGGCCCGCCGCTTGCGCCAGCGCGGCGCAGCAGGCCACGGCAGTCTCCGGCGGCCGCACCTCCGTTGCGAGCACTTCAAAGGCCAAAGCCAACAAGGCATCGCCAGCCAAAATGGCCGTCGCCTCATCGAACTCCTTGTGGCAGGTTGGCCGCCCGCGGCGCAGGTCGTCATCGTCCATGGCCGGCAGGTCGTCATGTACCAGCGAATAGGCATGAACCATCTCGACGGCGCACGCCCCAGGCATGGCCCGATCCAGCGGCGCGCCGCATGCCTCGGCCGCCAGCAACGCAAGCATCGGCCGCAGCCGCTTCCCCGGTGCCAGGAGCGCATATCGCATTGCCGCTGTCAGCCTGGGAGGCGCCCCCGCCGCATGGGGGCACCGGGCCGACAGCGCCGCGTCGATCGGCGCTCGCAAGCGGGTGGCATAATCGGCAAAACAGGGCAGCGAGGTGCTCACGGGTAGGCTCGAAAACCGGAGTAAGCCGTCGGCGGCCTATGCTTGCACGCAACCGAGCGCACGAGGCCACACAGAACTTCCATTGTAAACGCTTCGCCCAAAGCAGTCTACGGCACTCCGCTGGCTTCCTCCGGTTCCCAAAGGACGAATCCCGATTGGTTGATCGATTCGTAGAGGGCAAAGTTCTTGATCTCCGCCGATTTCAGAACCCGCTCCCCGAGGGATCGGTTCACCCTCGCAACGATCTTTCGGCCCAGCAGATTCAGGTCGGGATCGGTCAGATCGTCCAGGTTATGCGTTCTGAGGACCACGGCAACCTGCTCGCGGAAGAAGCGGCGGTTGCATCGCATGAACTGCTCGAAGGACGTCTGGTCGCCAAGGCTCGTCATGCCTTCGAGGCGGAAGTCGGTACGCAGCTCGCTTTGCGTGATCGGATCGAACACGCGGATGCTGTAGTCGCCCAACTCGGCTTTGCCATCGCCCAAATACGTTGGCAAGGGTTCCCGATCGCTTGGATCCCGTGTTCGTTGGGCCCCGAACTTGGCGTGTGGGTTCTTCATGCTCGAGCCGGAGAATCGGAAGTTGTCCAACCAGTTCTCCCACGATCTTCGGGCGCTGCATCCCGACCACGAGCCGAACACCGAGAACAACACAACCACCACGATTCCCGCTGACAACGCCTTGAACCAAAGGAAAGGCCACTGCTGTCTGCACCAGCGGGCAGGACGGAAGAGCTTGATCAGAAAGAGTGGGACTTCGGGGGGCTGCGTGCTGTGCTGGCTCATCGTTTGCTCCTCCCATTGCCGGCGGTTGCGAATTGCAGCAGAGTCCGATCGTTGGTTCCACTGGGCCCGAAGGTCCAGCAGTCAGATTCGCGAACGGATCGCTCGGGACCGCCTCGCCGGTGGTCTGCACGGTGACTCTTTTTGGCGTTTCCGTTTCTGGGTGCGAATCAGTGGCAACAAGACGTAGGGTGGGTGGTTCCGGATGTCTCAGCATCCTTACTTCACCCACGCGCCAGGCAGTTCTGCACCTGGAAACGGAAGAGCCCTCTTCTTGCTAAAAACAAATGCCCGGACGTGGGCGACGGAAATCAGAACGCGATAAGCGCGGCCAAACGGATGCTACCCTCCGAGGCCACGTGAACGAAGTCGCTCAAACGGAACATCCTACTGAAGTCTAGTATGCACACCGGGCTCAGGGCGGTCTGGAGATGCCGTTTTTAGTAGGGTGTGATATTTCCCCAAAGGGGCTGGTTACGTCCCGCACAAACCCGCCAGTAGTCGCGAATTGACCAAACCGTAAACACCACGGCCTCGGAAGCCCTTCTTGTGATCTATGTCAATATCCCCCATGCGAAGAAATGCTTTCCCGCCCCCTTGCCAAACACGGTCGGATGCTCGACAATAACACGTTACACGTTTGCGGGAGGGAATCTATGTCTGTTATGCCGGAAAGTCGCCCTGTTGAGGCCCCCGATTGGGACGCGATGTATCGGATGGGGACGCCGTCATGGGAGACGGGCGAACCCGCTGACGAGTTGGTGCAGATTATTGGCAAGGAGCGATTGATCGAGCCGTGCACGACCCTCGAGTTGGGTTGCGGAAGCGGTGCCGACGCCGTGTATCTGGCTCAACGGCGGTTCGAGGTCACCGCAGTCGATTGCTCGCCGATCGCCTTGGAACGCGCCCACTTGCGGGCAGAGCGGGCGGGCGCCCCTGTCCGGCTCGTGCTGGACGACGTCTTCGAGTTCGCTCGCGAGGAGGGGCCGTTCGAGTTGGTCTACGACGCCGGTTTCTACCATAGCGTCCGCGAATACGACCTGGACCGGCTCCTGGATTTGCTGTGGCGGGTCACACAGCCGGGTTCCCTGTATCTGGCATTGGTTGGCGCCGCGGGCGAGCGCGCCAAAGGGGGCCCGCCGCAGGTTGCCAAGGATGACATCCGGGACGATTTGGGCCGATTGTTCGATTTCGTCCACATGCGCGAGTTCCGCTTTCAGAGTCACCTCCGCCCGGAAGGTTTTCGCGGCTGGTCCTGCCTCATGCGCCGCCCCGACTACGGCATCTGAGGCGTTCAATAACAAGGGAGAGAACCGATGAAGACGTATGCCTGGATTGCCATGCTGTTGTGCGTGGGCCTGATGTTGGCCGGTTGCGGCTCCAAAGAACCCCCGGCGCCCGCGCCATCGCCGGACGTGCCCGACGTCGAACTACCCGACGAGCCCTCGCCGCCGCCGGCAGCGCCCTCCTTTGAGGACGACCTGGACGAACCGCCCATGACGCCCATCGAGCCGGCGACCGGTCCGGACTTGGGCGCTCCCGCTGAACCTGCCCCGGCCGAACCGGCCATGGACGAGCCGGCGACGGACGACTCGGCAGCCACGGAAGGCGGTAGCCCTGGTGTTACCCGGGCGTTCGGCGCGGCGCTGCTGAAGGGAATTACGGACGGAGCGACCGGCAACCCGTAATCGTGGTTCGCCGCGTAATGACGCGCACTTCTTGCCCATTCGTGCAGTCTGGGCTGCGCGTAGCCGTTCACTGCATCGGTGCGGGCAGTATTCTTTGGTGATTTGCGGGTCACCCAGACCACACTTCGGGAGAGACGAACATGCATGTTGCTTTCGCCCTCGTTGTCTCAACCACCCTTGCAGTGGCCGATTGGCAAGAGGTTACGCAGGGTGGAAAGCCGGTCTTGCTGGATCCCCGTTGCGAAGCGTTGAAGACCGACGTGCCGGGGCCCTTCGTCAAGCTGGGCAACGGCAATGTGTTGGCCGTCGACGACGCGCAGGTCCTGGTGAGCGAGGACGAGGGGCAAACGTGGACGCCCGGTCCCCTGTTCTCGCAGCCCGAGAAGTTTCAGTGCTGCGGCGAGCGCATTTTGCTCCGTACCCGCGAGGGAACATTGCTCCTGGCCTTCCTGAACACGCGGGAAGCGGCCAGCCAAGAGGGCGAGGTTCAAGGCAGTCCGAAACCAGGTAGCCGCTTGTCGCTCTACGTCACTCGAAGCGCAGACGATGGTCAGACCTGGGAAGAACCTGAGAGACTCCTGGAGGGCTGCTACAGGGCTTTGCAGACCATGATCCAATTGCGAGGTGGTCGCGTGTTGCTGGGCTGCCAGGCGGCGGCGGGCGACCCAGGGCGCGACGTATCGATAACCTTCGCCTCGGACGACGACGGCAAGACATGGAAGGCGGGCGGCGTCATCGACCTGGGCGAAGAGAAGCGGTCGGGCAACCACGGCGAGGCAAGCGGGGCGACGTTTGTGGAACTTATGGACGGCCGGCTGTGGATGCTGCTGGGCACGGAGCGAGGCCGTTTCGCGGAGGCGTTTTCCCACGATCAGGGTTTGACCTGGACGAAAGTCCGGCCCTCGCCCATCGACAGCCGCGGGTCGCCCGGGCTGCTGAAACGTTTACACGATAGCCGACTGGTCCTGTTCTGGAACGGGTGCCGCAATGAAGGAGATTGCGCCGGACGGCGAGAACAGCTCTTGATGGCCTTCTCCGAAGACGACGGCCGCACCTGGACCGCACCGGCAGTGCTTGCCCGCCCCCCAATGCCACCCGGCGCCGAGGAGCCGCCGTATCGACTCGCCGGTCCGCGCGCATACGAGCACGTCCCGGGCGAGTTGTGGGTGACGACGATGCGGGGACCGTTGCGGGTCCGGTTCCGGGAGGACGACTTCTTCGCCCGCCGCTTGAGCACGAAGACCTACGCCGTCCGGTTTCTCCCCGATGCCGAGATCGTACTGGACGGCCGGGCCGATGAACCGGCCTGGGCGCGGGCGAACGTGGAGAAGAGGTTCCATTTCCCCTGGACATCCGAGCCCGCGCCGCCCACCGAGTTCCGTGCCGTGTGTGATCGGCGGTATCTCTACTTCCACTTCCGCGTGCATGACGAGGACATTGTGGTCCTTGACGTGGTCCAAGACGAACAAGACCTCGTGCTGGAAGACCGGGTCGAACTCTACTTCGCCGTCGATGATCAACTCCACGACTACTACTGCATCGAGATCGACTCGCGCGGCCGGGTTTTCGACTACCGCGCACGCTACTATCGCCGGTTCGATACCGCCTGGGACCTGGAGTGCCTGGAAGTCGAGGCCGCCCCGCTACCTGACGGCTACCAGGTCGAAGGCCGGATCCCGTTGGCCAGTCTCCGGGCACTGGGGCTCCCGTCGTGGCTTGACGGGGAGAGAATCCGTTGCGGACTTTACCGGGCCGAGTTCAGCCACGACCGCAGCGGGCAGACCGCCGTGGCTCGCGAGAGCATCCACAACCTCGGCCGGCAAGCCGCCGGGCCGCCGCCAATCGAAGCGTGGATGAGCTGGATCGATCCCGGCACGGTCGAACCCGACTTCCACGTCCCTTCGTCCTTCGGCTTCCTTGAACTGGCGAAGTAAGTGCCGCCGCATGCAGTCTTCGAACCGAAAGGCGAGCGGGGGCCGTGAGGCCCCTGTTTCTGTCCCAATTTCCACGCTGGTCGTCATTCATGCGTCCGGCACCAGAAACACACCATGGGTGCAGTTTGTCACGAAGACGATCAACTGCACAACGTCTCGCAGAAACAGGGGCCTCACGGCCCCCGCTCGCCGGCATTCATGCAATCCGTGAGAAGTCTCCGCCAGAAATACTGTCAGCCCGACGGGACACCATCTTTGGAACAGGCCCCTGGAAGCACGGCTCGCAGGAACCGGCCTGTGTGGTTGTTTTCGAGGACGGCTAGTTGTTCCGGGGTGCCGGTGGCAACGACGTGGCCGCCGGCATCGCCGCCTTCGGGGCCAAGGTCGATAATCCAATCGGCTGTTTTGATCACGTCGAGGTTGTGCTCGATCACGACGACCGTGTTGCCGAGGTCCGCCAGGCGCTGAAGTACGGTGAGCAACCTCTTGATGTCGTCGAAGTGCAGGCCCGTAGTGGGCTCATCGAGAATGTAGAACGTCTTGCCGGTATCGACGCGGCTCAATTCCGTCGCCAGCTTGATCCGCTGGGCCTCGCCGCCGGAGAGCGTGGTGGAAGGCTGCCCCAGGGCCAGGTACCCGAGCCCCACCTGCTGAAGACTGCCGAGCAGGCGAGCGATGGCGGGAAAGTTCTCGAAGAACTCGGCGGCTTCATCGACGGGCATGTCGAGCACGTCGGCAATGGTCTTCTTCTTGTACCGCACGGCCAGCGTCTGCCGGTTGAATCGTGAGCCCTGGCACACGGGGCAAACGACGTACAGGTCGGGCAGGAAGTTCATTTCGATCTTCTTCAGGCCCTGCCCCTGGCAATCCTCGCACCGGCCGCCCTGGACGTTGAAGCTGAACCGGCCGGCCTTGTAGCCTCGCTGCCGGGCGTCGCGCGTGCCGGCGAAGACCTTGCGGATTTCGTCGAACAGTCCGGTGTACGTGGCCGGATTGCTTCGCGGCGTGCGACCGATGGGCGTCTGGTCTACCTGCACCACCTTGTCAATCTGGTTCACGCCGCGAAGACCTCGGTGCGGGCCCGGCTTCGGCGCCGGGGCGCCGAGTCGCCGGACCAGTGCCCGGGCAAGCGTTCCGTTGAGTAAGGAACTCTTGCCCGACCCGCTCACGCCTGTGACGCACACCAAGGCCGAAAGGGGAAACTGAACGGTAACATCCTTGAGATTGTTGGTCGTGACGCCTTCGATGGTAATGGCTCGGGCCTTGGCCGTTCGCCGGCGCCGCGTCGGTGTGGCAATGCTCTCCAGGCCGGCCAGGTAGCGTCCGGTGAGCGAATCGTTATCGGCTGCGACAACGGTTGGCGGTCCCTGGGCGACCAGGGCGCCGCCGTGTCGGCCGGCACCGGGCCCGAGGTCGATAAGCCAATCGGCCCGGCGCATCACTGCCTCGTCGTGTTCGACCACAACCACTGTGTTGCCGGCCGCTTGCAAGGCGTCCATCGCGTCGATCAGCCGGTGATTATCGCGAGGATGCAGCCCGACGGACGGTTCGTCGAGCACGTAACACACGCCCACCAGGCCGGAGCCCAACCCGCTGGCAAGCCGCACTCGCTGCAATTCGCCGCCGCTGAGGCTTGCCGCGGGCCGGTCGAGAGTGAGGTATTCGACCCCCACGTTGTCGAGGAATTCGAGCCGGGCGGCAATCTGGCGCAGAAGCGGCAGGGCCACCGGATGGTCCTCTTCGTGGAACGCGACTCCGGAGAAGAACCGCCGTGCGGCGGTTACCGTCATGGCGGTCACCTCGTGGATGGCCTTCTCTCCGATGCGCACGGCGCGGGCTTCGGGCTGCAACCGTGCGCCGCCGCACTCGCAACATACAACCTCGCCGCGGTAGGCTTCCAGCCGCTGCCGCCTGCTCTGGCTCATGGTGGTGGCATACTCCTTTTCGAGCAGGTTGAGTATGCCGGAAAACCGCTTGGCATCGCCGTGGAGCAATTGCTCCCGCTGCGTCGGGTGGAGCGTTTCCACCGGCGAGTCCCAGCCAATACCGCTTGCGGTCAGAAAATCCTCCAGTGCCGCCCTGGTCTTCCGCTGCCTGGCAGCGGTCGCCCCTTTCCAAGGCGCAACCGCTCCCCCCGCCAGTGACAGCGACGCGTTGGGCACGACCAGTTCCGGATCGAACCCGGTGAGCACGCCGAGGCCGTCGCACCGGGGACACGCGCCGTAGGGGCTGTTGAAGCTGAAAGTGCGCGGCTCCAGCTCGTGGAAGCTGATGCGGCAATCGGGGCATGCGTAACGGGTGCTGAAGAGTTCGTCGGTCCAGTGCGCATGCACGCCAGCCCGCGTTTGGTAGGTTGCCAGTACCAGTCCGTCGCCATGGCGCACGGCAAGCTGGATCGATTCGGCCAGGCGTTTCCGCACGCCGTCGCGGATGACCACGCGGTCGACCACCGCCTCGATATGGTGCGAGCGCTGCGGGACCAGTTCCGGCGGGTCCTGAAGATCGACCACCTCGCCGTCCACGCGGGCGCGAACAAACCCGGCCTTGCCAATGGCTTCAAGCACCTCCTTGTGCCGGCCCTTCCGCCCGCGGACCATCGGGGCGAGGACCATCAGCCGCGTGCCGTCGGGCAGCGAGAGCAGGTCGTCGAGGATTTGCCCGGGCGTCTGCTGACGGACCGGTTGGCCGCACTGGTGGCAAACCGCTTCGCCCAATCGAGCGTAAAGCAATCGCAGGTAGTCGTAAATCTCCGTGACCGTGGCCACCGTGCTGCGAGGATTGTGGCTGCCCGACCGCTGGTCAATCGAGATGGTCGGCTGAAGCCCCTCGATCAGGTCGACGTCCGGGCGCTCCAATTGATGCAGAAACTGCCGGGCATAGATGGACAGGCTTTCGATGTACTGCCGCTGCCCCTCGGCGTAGAGCGTATCGAAGGCCAGCGAACTCTTCCCCGAACCACTGGGGCCCGTAATCACGACCAGCCGATTCCGGGGGATGTCGAGTGAGAGGTCGCGCAGATTGTGCGTCCGCGCGCCGCGAATGCAGATCGCCGGATGGCCGTCGGTCGACGGGGCTGAGTCGGTAGATGCCATTTCGCTCCAGATAGTCCCACTGGGCTGTTTGGGCAATCTCGGAAACTACTGATGATACCATGCCGAAGTGGCGGGGACAAGCGTCTGGGGGGGCGGCAAGATTCTCTGGCATGCTTGGAAGCAGCCAAGGGCCACGTGCGGGCTTGCCCCGCATGGAGCCGTGGTCAGTGAGCTAAGCGGACATGGTTCACCCGAGGTGTCTCCCCTGCACGCTGCCGCCGCCGGAGGCGGCGGCAGCGTGCAGGGGAGACAGGGAGCCTGGGCACCGTCTTATAGCCGACTGACCACCGCTCCAGGCCGGACAAGCCGGCCGGTGGCGACCACGACTTGTGCATATCAACGAGGGACGCTGTCCCGGGTTGGGCGAACTCGGCTCCTTCGGGGCGCTTTCCAGCCTGCCAGAAAAACTTGCCGCACACAGCGTCCAGGGGGCGTGCCACCCGCGAATCCATGTATACACTTCACAGTTTGAGTAGGTTCTGCGTGCCGACGGTCAGTGGGAAGCGTGCCCCGGCAGCTTGATCGTGAGGGTATTCTCGCCCTCGCTCTGGACTTCCACGGGAGCTGGTAGATTGACCGGCTCGGCGACGGCTTGCACGTCTTGTGTGTCCGGCGCGGGCGGTATGACCGTGACCCGGTGGGTACCTGCGACTGCGCCGGTCAACTTCCGGTTGCCTGACATGGTTGTCAAGTTAAAGGTGCCGTCGGCCTGGATCATGCCGATGGCCGAGAGCGGTCTTCCTTCCGTCGTGCGCAATTCAATCACCCCGCCGCCCAGCGGCTGGCCGCCGGCCCAGACCACCGTTCCGGTGACCGGGTACGTTGCAGGATGGTCTTGTGAGTCGCCGCCGCATCCGCCTGCAGTGCCCAGGGCGATCAGGACCAGCAGGGCTGCAAGAATCCGCTCACGGGGAATACCATCTTTCATGTCAGCGTGCAGCCTACTGAATATGCTTATCTTGATTGTAGCCATCTCGATTTCCTCGGATTACAGAGCTTCAACGGAAAAAGGAACCCGCAACGGAGCAAGGATGTTCAACGGGTTAGTCCCAGCCAGGGCCAATCGTTTCCCCGTCGCGCGGGTCGCACACTTGCGCCCAGGTCTCATCAGCGATCGCGCCGCTAACGTGCCGCACGCTGCCGTCGGCCAGACACACGTGGATCCCGCTCACGTGCGGCGACTCCGCGCAGCTAGGATCGCACTCGGTCTGCCAATTGGGCGTGACCTGGAACTTCTTGCAGGGCGGATAGCCGGTGGACGCGGGCGATTTCCCCGTGGCGTTTGTACAGAAGGCAGCCCGCCAGACGCTGTTCGAGTCGGCCCAGAGGCTGCCGTACATCATTTCGATGTCGCCGGTCCATCCGCACGTCGCGTACATTTCGGCGAAAAGAATGCTGTTTGAGGTCCCATCACTGAAGTAACTCAGCCTGTTGGAGCCCTGCACCCGCAGACCGGCCGAAGTTGCGTTTGGATTCCCGAAGGCATAGTAATTGGCCCCATAGTTGCTTGCACCCCAGCTCCGGGCACCACCGTAGGGTGTCGCACACCTTCCATCGACGCCCGACCGATCGGTGGGACACAGAAGCACGGAAATAACCTGCCGGTACTGAAGCCCGGAGTAATCGTTCTTCGTCGGGTCGAGGCGATCCCAGATGGCCTGCTGCTCAATGTAGGGCAGCAGCCAATGGAACACTGTATAGCCATAAGGTCCTTCAAACGGTCCCTTGACGGTCAGTTGGCTGGTGGCGCTGGGGGCACACAGCGGCGGCAAGACCTTGTAGCTGTTTTCCAGATTGTGTACGGCCAGCCCGAGCTGCCTGATGTTGTTGGAGCATTGCATGCGGCGCGCCGCCTCGCGGGCCGATTGCACGGCCGGCAGCAGCAGCGCGATCAGAATCCCGATGATGGCAATCACCACCAGGAGTTCCACCAGGGTAAAACCTGACCGAAGAGCCGAGCGCATGTCCGTCCCTCACTTTCGTTCTGAAGTAACCCGAATCCCAAAGTACGAAAGTCAAAGCGATGAGAAGCCTGTCGGCGTTATTATGGCGAGCCAGCGGACTGCTGTCAATGTATGGATGCGCCCCATCAGTCCGCAAGTGAGCGCGGGGTGATTCCGGCGCGAAGGAGCGCAGTTCAGAGGGCCTTGCCATGGCGCGATGGTGGTGGTATGGTGTGCCCTGTCGGGGGCCAATGGGCAGGCGCAACACCGCGGGTCCAAATGGCGAGTCGCCGGGAATGAGGTGCCCATGACGTTCGAGTTCGAAATGACGCCTGACGACTGGGTCGCATTCAACCTGTATCACCATCACCAGTCGGCGACCGCGCGCCGCCGATACCTCCGGTCGTGGTTCTTCCCTGCCGGGGTGTGGCTGCTCGGATGCTTGGCCCTATGGCACCTGGCCGACCGCGGGCGCGGTACGCCGCTCCAGACGTTTCTGGCCCTGCTGCCCTTGTTCATTGCCGTGCCGATCTACCTGGTCTGGTACCCGTGGGCGTATCGTCGCAACCTGCGGAGGACTGTCGCCGGCATGGTGAGCGAAGGGAGGAACCGGCAGTTGTTCGGCCGCCACCGCGTGACGATTTCCCCGCGCGGCATTGCCGAGTGCGGCGAGTTCGGCGAAAGCACCACGGCGTGGCAGGCGGTTGAGCGCGTGGTGTCGGCAGGCGAGTACGCCTACGTGTACCTGAACGCCTTGGCCGCCATCGTCGTTCCCCGGCGCGCGTTCGCCGATCCGGCAGAGTTCGACAAGTTCGTGCGCACGGCTCAAGAATACCATGACAGCGCAGCAGCCTGACGAGGCCGCGTTACCGGCCGTTATCTTCACGTGGGCAACCAACACATGCTAACCGAGCACGCAGTCCGCGAAGCTGCCACACGGCGCGCGAAGATATTGGTTCCAGTGATACTCGTCGCCCTTCTCGGAGCCTTCGCCTGTTTGCTCTTGGTGGGCGTCTCGAACACGCCCCTTGTCAATGGCGTGTTGGTCCTGCTTGGAGTCGCCATGTTTCTGGTATCGTGTGTGCTTGCGGAGAACTACGTCAAACGATTCGTTCTCATCTGCCCATCGTGCTCCGCGGGAATAACACGTTCCACCCAGTTTGTGCTTGCGACACGACGCTGCCGTGAATGTGGTGAGCGGATCGTTGCCGGTGGCCGGGTTCACAGCGACGCCGCATACCGGCGACATAAGCGAATGGAGTCGCGACGATTCCTCCAATACTGGTTATGGGTGTGGCCGCTGCTGAGTTGCCTGGCGCTTGGCTGCCACCTGCTCGACCCGACGGCGTTCGTCCGTTGTCCCCAAGTGCTCTTCGTTTCCGCACTGATTGGCACCGTTGCTGGCGGGTGGACCCTTCTGCGCACAGGAAGTCGCCGATACATTGCGCAAACGATCGTCTCGGCGATGCTTTTCGTTGCCGGCGGGTTCGCGTTCTGGCACGCCTGACTTTTGCTAGCCTCGCCGCTTCGACTTGCCCGGCCGTTTGGAGGAGCCCTTCGCCGGGCCGCGGCTGGGGCCTTTGCCGCGATGCTTGGAGTTGGCAGCCGGTCGGTGCGGGCCTTCGGCCGGCTGAGGGGTTTGCGGCCGGCGAGGCGGAAGTCCAGTTCGCGGCGCTCGAGGTCCACCCGCGCGACGGCCACTTCCAGCACGTCGCCCAGCCGGGGGCCGGAAAGGGTGACGGGCACCAGAAATAGGCACTCCGGGAAGTTTAGGTCGCCATTTCGTTGTCATTGGCGTTTGTGGTATAATTCGGGTGGATCCTGAGCAGGCACATGGATGACGGATATGGCGGACGCCGGCGCGCACAACGTCGAAGCAATTGCGCAACGCCTTTCCCAGCAGGCAACTGCGGGGCAGTTTCGCGTAACGGCGCACGCCCATCAGGAGATGGTGGAAGACGACGTCCAGCTCGACGATGTGGTTGACGTTCTGCGTCGGGCGACGGTGATCGAGAACTACCCCGATCACCGAAGAGGCCCCTGTTGCCTCGTTTGCGGCGAGGATCACTCCGGAAGACACTTGCATGTTGTCTGCGCGACGGCGCTCGACCTTGCGGTCATCATCACGGTATACAAACCCACGTTGCCGAAATGGGAAACTCCCTTCAGGCGAGGCAGGAAAGAATGAAATGCACTATCCAGGGATGCCCCGGCCACTACGAATGTCGGCGGATCGTTCATGCGGTGAAACGCCAAGGAGCCGTGCTGGTCTTCGATGAGGTGCCGGCCGACGTGTGCGACGTGTGTTCGGACACGCTTCTGGCGCCGCAGACAATCCGGCACCTTGAGGACCTGATGAGCCGCAACCAGAAGCCCCGAGCGCACGCTCCCCTCTACGAGTATTCGTGACCCGACGGCCGACCGACCGACGCAGGCGATTTCCCCGTGGCGTTCGTACAGAAGGCAGCCCGCCAGATGCTGTTCGAGTCGGTCCAGAGGCTGCCGTACATCATTTCGATGTCGCCGGTCCATCCGCACGTCGCGTACATCTTGGTGAAGAGAATGCTGTTGGAGGTCCATCACTGAAGTAACTCAGCCTGTTAGAGCCCTGCGGCCGTGCGACTTTGCTTTCAAGAGTCGTGTTCAGCCAGGACGACGACCTTCTGCGCGAGGCTACCGAACGACGACGGAAGGCCGGCGCTTTCCCCTTGCTCCTTTGCGTCTTCGCGGCTTGGCGCCTTTGCGTGTAAGCCTGAGCCGGGCATACCTGAACGCAAAGGCGCCAAGCCGCGAAGACGCCAAGAACCTGGAATCGGTTTCGCGCCGACCTTCTGCCCGGGTAACCGCCGCATTCTCATTTCCGCCGCTTCGACTTGCCCGGCCGCTTGGCGGCGCGCTTCGCCGGCCCGCGGGCGGGGCCTTTGCCGCGCTGCTTGGAGGTGGCAGCCGGTTCGGTGCGGGCCTTTGGCCGGCTGAGGGGTTTGCGGCCGGCAAGGCGGAAGTCCAACTCGCGGCGCTCGAGGTCGACGCGGGCGACGGCCACTTCCAGCACGTCGCCCAGGCGGTACTGGTTGCCGGAGCGGTGGCCGGCCAGCGTGTGGGCGCGGCGGTCGAAGTGGTAGAAATCGTCGGTGAGGGATTCGACGTGGACCAGGCCCTCGGCCGGCAGCTCGATGCCCTGCACGAACAGGCCGAAGCTTTCGACGCCGGTAACGACGGCGGTCATCTTCTCGCCAATTCGCGTGCTCAGGTAGCTGAGCAACTTGAGCTTCGTCAGTTCGCGTTCGGCCGTCTCGGCCCGCTGCTCCCGATCGGAGCAGTGCTGCCCGAGCACCGCCAGCACGTCGTAGTCGCTGACCGGCTTTCGGCCGGTGAGGATGGCGTCGAAGAGGCGATGGATGGTCAGGTCGGGGTAGCGCCGGATCGGGGAGGTGAAGTGGCAGTAGCAGTCGCTGGCCAGCCCGAAATGGCCTTCTTCCTGCGGTCCGTACACCGCCCGCTGCATCGAGCGGAGCACGGCGTAGTGGACCGCGTGCTGTTCCGGCCGGCCGGCCGACATGTCGAGTACGTTTTGCAGCTCGAACCGGCTTTCGAGGCTGTGGACCTCGAACCCCAGTTCGCGCACGAACTCGGTCAGCACCTTGAGCTTGCGCGGTGCGGGGGCCTCGTGGATGCGGCGGAGGAAGGGAATCTCCCGCTCGAAAAGCTGCTCGGCCACCGCCTCGTTGGCCGCCAGCATGAACTCCTCGATGATCTGGTGGCTTTCCGTATTCGGCACGACGTGGGCGCCGGTCACGCGGCCGTCCTTGTCCAGATCGACCTTCAGGTCCGGCATGTGCAGTTCGAGCGATCCGCGCTCGCGGCGTCGCCGGCGGAGCGTCATGGCCAACTCGTGCATCCGGGAGAGCAACCCGCACACCTTTGCGCCCCAGCGGCGCTGGAACGCCTCGGGGCCGGCCAGGAACTCGTCGACCTCTTCGTACGTGAGCCGCCGGCTGCTCTTGATGGCCGCGCTGTGGCACTCGGCATGCGTGCGCACGCCCTCGGGCGTGAACTCCATGACGACCGACTTCGTATACCGCACCTTGCGCGGCTGGAGGCTGGCCAGGCTGTTGCTGATGATCTCCGGCAGCATGGGCAGTACGCGGTCGGGCAGGTAGACGCTGGTGGCCCGGTCGCGCGCTTCGCGGTCGAGCGCGGTATTGGGGCCGACGAAGTGAACCACGTCGGCAATGTGGACGCCAAGCCGCCAGTGGCCGTTGTCCAGCCGTTCGAGCGAGATGGCGTCGTCGAAGTCGCGGGCATCTTCCGGGTCGATGGTGACGACCGTTTCGGCGGTGAAGTTGGTGCGTTCGGCCAGATTGGTTTCGTCGAACTGCCGGGCCTGCTCGCGCGCCTCGGCGAGGGCGTCTTCGGGAAATTGGTCCGGCAGGTTGAACTCGTGCAGGATCGACAGGGTATCGACGCCCGGCTTGCCGCGCGGGCCGAGCACCTCGGTAATGACGCCTTCCCCCTCGCGCGCCGGCGACGGGAAGCGGATCATCTCGAACACAACCTTGTCGTCCGGCTGCGCGTTCTTCGCGCCGGGATCGCCCACGGCTATCGGCTGGGCGAACACGCGGCCGTCCACCCACACATAACCGCCGTCGGCCTCTTCAAAGTACGTGCCGACGAACTGCTGCGTTTGCCGCTCCATGACCTCGATAATCTCCCCGCGCGGGCCGGGGTCGCCGGGCCGCTGCCGGTTCAACTGCGCGAGCACGACGTCGCCGGAGGCGGCGTCGCCGGTCCACTTGGCGGGAATGTACACGTCCTCGGGCGGCTCCACCTGGCGGCCGCGCGAGTAAGGGCTGCCCGTGGCCGGG
Source organism: Thermoguttaceae bacterium (assembly GCA_034005525.1). Taxonomy (GTDB): domain Bacteria; phylum Planctomycetota; class Planctomycetia; order Pirellulales; family Thermoguttaceae; genus PWXP01. The sequence goes on from JAVEUP010000017.1 coordinate 52,615, forward strand.
TCGTGCAGCCGCACGAATCCGAAGCCCGCCTGCATCCGCTGGAACGTGCCCACCACGCGGCCCGACTTGGGGCTGTCGGGTTCGGCGGGTTTGACCAGGTGGCTCGCACCATAGGCAAGCTGCCCCCGGCGCACCAGCCGCTTCACCGCCCGCCGCGCCTCCCGGGCCTCGTCTTTCGAAAGGTTCAGCCGCTCGGCGATAACCCGCGGTTTGACCGGCTGATAGCCAGTCCGGCCGACGAACTCGAGAATGCGGCGTTCCAACTCAAGAGGGTCCATGGTTGGCTCCCTTGTAAATCTTGCGCCCGAGGTTGGGCTGGTAGGTGGTCCATGGACTGTCGGTGTTCGGATCGGCCTTTATGATCAACTCGAACGCGTTCAGTTTGGAGTCCAGCAGGTCGAGGCAATGCAGGGCCAGGGCTTCGAGGGTCATGGGCACCTTCGGGCTGCCGTACTCGTATTCGCCGTGATGGCTCAGCAGCATGTGCTTGAGCCTCAGCACGGTTTCGGCGGGGATTGGCTCGCCGGAGAGGCGCTCGGCCTCGGCCACCTTGTCGTTGAGCATCTCGACGGCCAGAACCAGGTGGCCCACGAGCTGGCCTTCATCGGTGTATTCGAGCCCGGCCTGGAAACCCAACTCGCGCGTCTTGCCGATGTCGTGCAGCATGGCCCCGAGCACGAGCAGGTCGCGGTCGATTTTCGGGTAGCACGGGGCAATGCGATCGGCCGCCTCCATCATGCCGACCGTATGTTCCAGCAGCCCGCCGTGATAGGCATGATGGTGCTTTGTACCGGCCGGTGCCAGCGTGAAGCGGGCTACAAATTCGTCGTCGAGCAGGAAGCACTCGGCCAGGGTCTTCAGAGCCGGGTCGCCGATGCCGCGAACCAACTCCTTCAGCCGGGCGAAGAGCCGCTGGGCGTCGACGGCGGGCTCGGGTTCGAAGTCGGCCGGGTCGACCTCGTCCGATTCGACCGGGTCGATGCGCTTGGCGATCATCTGCACCGCGCCCTGGAACAACTGGGTATTGCCCTGCACTCGCACATAGTCGCCGTCGTTGAAGGATTGGTAGAGCGTTTCGTCGGCATTCCACAGCCGCGCACTGATCGATCCGGTACGGTCGGACAGCTCGACCTGAAGGTACAGATTTCCGTTCCGGTTGGGGCGCAACTGCTTGCCCGAGGCGACGAACACCTCGTCGACCACGTCTTGTTGGCCCAACTCACGAATAAACTTGCGCGGCATGGAAAACCTCTCGGGTCCAAAATAACAGCCAGTCGGCAGGAATGAATTCGATTCAAACGACTCAACCCGCCAATTCTACGGTGCCGCGGCAGACCGCACAAGGGGGGCGACAGGACCGCCCGGAGCCGGGTCGGCAATGATTCCTTCTCGCCGGCGAACCGCTTCACCCCTGCGACGTTCTTCGATACTGGCGAGGCGAAAGTCCCACGCATTTCTTGAACGCCGCGCTCATGTACTCGACATGGGTGTAACCGGCAAGTTGGGCAACCCGCGTCATGGGCAAATCGGTTTCCGAAAGAAGCTGCTTGACGCGATCGATCCGGACGCGGACGATCTCCTCGTGCGGCGTGCAGCCGAGGATCCTCCGGAACCGGCTTTCGAGATCCCGGCGGGTCAACGGCACGTCCTTCAGAACGTCGGCCACGTTAATCCCCTCGCACGCCCGCCGGCGAATGAAACGCACGGCCGTGGCGACCTCGGGGTCGTCGATGGCGAGAATATCGGTTGACTGGCGGGTGGCGATGCCCAGCGGCGGAATCCGATGGGACTGCTCGCCCAGCCTCTCGCCTGCCATCATGCGGCCCAGCAGCGCAGCCGCCTGGTAGCCGGTGCGGTGCGTGTTGGGGATGACGCTCGAAAGCGGGGGCGTGGCAAGGTTGCACAGCAGGTCGTCGTTGTCCACGCCGATAACGGCCACCTCCTCCGGCACGGCGACGCCTGCCTCGCGGCAAGCGTCGAGCAGTTGCTGCCCCTTGATGTCGTAACAGGCCATCACACCGATCGGCTTCGGCAACTTCCGTACCCATGCCACCAGTCGCCGGTGCTCGCGCCGGTGCGACACGGGTTTGCCCGGCGTGGCTGCCGACTCGTATACGTGGCACTGCCCGCCCGACGCGGCGACCATCCGCTCGAAGTGCTCGCGGCGCCATTTCGACCAGTTGAACCGCGGCTCGCCGCAGAAGCCGAACTGCCGGAACCCGCGCTGCAGCAGATGATCGACCGCGGCGCGAGTGAAGGCCTCGTCATCGGTCTCCACCCATGGGATGACCGGCAGAAGGCGCGCGGCACTAACGTCGACGGCAGGCAGCCGGGCCCTGGCTACGGCGCGGGCGATCTGAGGGGTTTCGATGCGGGCAATGATTCCGTCGCCGTGCCAGCGCTTCAGCCAGCCTGGCGGCGCCTCGCCGCGGCCTTGTTCCGGCAAATAGATGGACCAGGGGCCATGCTCCCGGACATACGCCATGATGCCGCGCAGGAGTCCGCGCGAATACTCGTTGGACGTTTCTATCAACAGGACAACATCAGGCCGTTCCGACACGCTTCCACTCCCGACGGGGCTACGACACCTACACCATAGCGAAAAACCCGCCCCGCCGCCACCGGCAAAGGGTGATCCGTTACCTGCAGCCGCGTGATCTCCGTCCCCGCCGGGGCGGGCCCGGCGGGGAAGATGGGGAGCGCGAGGGTTGCGGCTGGTAGCTGGCCAGTCATGAAACCGGCCGGGGCAGGCCCGGCGGGGAAGAAGGCGGGCGTAGCTAACTGACCGCAGCCCCGGTAAAAACCTTATCTTTTTGGGACTGAAATCTCATGGACGCCGCATCCGCCGCCGGGGAGAATGAGCGGCGGGTTGCGGAGCCGACGAGGCATGCCCTACCAAAACACTACTGATGGGGAGAAACGACCATGTCACAACAAATCTCACGCAGGCAATGGCTCGGCGGCGTCGCGGCCGCGGGAGCCGCTGTCACCATCGTTCCACGTCACGTGCTCGGCGGGGCAAACCAGACCGCCCCGAGCGAGAAGCTCGCGCTGGCCGGCATCGGCGTGGGCGGCATCGGGTTCGGGCAGCTTCAGGCGTGCGAAGGGGCCGGCTTCCAAATCGTCGCACTATGCGACGTCGACGACGTGTACGCCAAGAAGGCGTACGACCGGTGGCCCCAGGCCAAGCGGTTCCGCGACTATCGCGAAATGTACGAGGCGATCGATTCGGAAATCGACGCCGTTTATTGCGGAACGCCGGACCACACGCACGCGGTTATCGTCCTGCCGGCACTGCGGCGTAAGAAGCACGTCTGCTGCGTGAAGCCCATCACGCGCACCATCCGCGAATGCCGCACGTTGGTCGATACGGCCCGCGAGGCAGGCGTCGCCACGACCGACACGTCCTCGCCGAATACCAGCGAGGCCGCCTGCCGCACGTGCGAATTGATCTGGGCAGGGGCGATCGGCCCGGTGCGTGAGGTGCACATGTGGAGCGACCGCCCCTGGTGGCCGCAGGGCATGACGCGCCCGGCCGGCGAGGACGCCGTCCCCGAAACGCTCGACTGGGATCTGTGGATCGGGCCGGCGGCCATGCGGCCGTTCAAAGAGGCATGGCCCGACGGGCACCTGGCTTTGGAACAGGGACTGCGGCGATTCCGGAATGCGGTGTATCACCCGTGGAACTTCCGCGGCTGGTGGGACTTCGGCACCGGCTCGCTGGGCGACATGGGTTGCCACCATGCCAATACGCCGTTCCGCGCGCTGAAGCTGACGCATCCGGTGGGCGTCTCGGCCTCGTCCAGCAAGGTGATGCCCGAAACGGCTCCGCTGGCATCCATCGTTACCTACGAGTTCCCCGCCCGCGACGACATGCCGCCGGTTCGCGTCGTGTGGTACGACGGCGGACTGAAGCCATTGAGTCCGAGACCCGGTTTCCCGCTGGGCGGCAGCGGCGAAATGTACATTGGCGACGACGGCTTCATGATCGGCCCGAACGTCTTCCCCGAAGAACGCGCGAAGAAGTTCGCCGACGTTCCCCGCACCCTGCCGCGCCGCCCGGGCATCTACGCCGAATGGATCGAGGCGTGCCGCGGCGGCGAGCCTGCGGGAACCCACTTCCCCACGGCGGGACTGCTGGCCGAGTTCGTCCTGCTGGGCAACATTGCCATCCGCACGGGTAAGCAGCTTGAGTGGGACGGACCGGCCGGACGATTCACCAATGACGAGGCGGCCAACGGGATGATCCACAACGAGTATCGTGAGGGCTGGTCGCTGGAAGCGTAGCACACAAACGGATTGCGCGGCACAGGACCGGAGAAGGGTGGGACCCGCAACCGTCGCGCTGTTGGAGTTCACGCTTCAGCGTGCTGTGTATGGCGCATACTTGGTTCGCACGCTAAAGCGTGAACTCCAACAATCGCATGCTAAAGCGTGAACTCCAACAATCGCACGCTAAAGCGTGAACTCCAACAATCGCACGCTAAAGCGTGAACTCCAACGGTTTGCGCCGTGATAGCCTCTATCCCCCTTTCCCCAACTTGGAGAGAGAAGATGATGAGAGATACACCCGTTTTGACCTCACGCCGGCTATTCTTGCGGCTTGCCGCCCTTGGCATTGCCGCACCGCATGTTGTTCCCCGCCTGGCCGCCGGCGCCGACTCGCCGAATGAGAAGCTCGGCGTGGGTTGCATTGGCGTGGGCGGCCGCGGGTCGTACGTCGGGAGCATCGCCTGCGAGCTTGGCAACAGGGTGGCCGCGGCCGACGTCGACCGGCACCGTGCCGAGCGGTTCGCCGGCGGCGGCCCGTGCGCCGCTTATACCGATTACCGCCAACTGCTCGACCGCGACGACGTCGACGTGGTCACCATCGGCACGCCCGACCATTGGCATACGAGAATCTGCATCGACGCGATGAAGGCGGGCAAGGACGTCTACTGTGAAAAGCCGTTGACGCTGACCATCGACGAGGGAAAGAAGCTGTGCCGCGTGGTTCGCGAGACGGGGCGCATGCTGCAGGTGGGAACCCAGCAGCGCGCCAGCGCGCAATTTCTGCTGGCCGTGGCCATCGCCCGTAGCGGGCGGCTGGGGAAGCAGATCAAGGCCACGTGCGGGATCGGCGGCGGGCCCGGAAGCGGCGTGTTCCCCACCGCCGACCCGCCGGAGCACCTCAACTGGGACGTCTGGCTCGGACAGTGCCCGGTGGTTCCGTACACGCCCGAGCGGTGCCACGGCAACTTTCGCTGGTGGCTGGAGTATTCCGGCGGCAAGATGACCGACTGGGGCGCCCATCACGTCGACATTGCTCAGTGGGCGCTCGGCTTCGATCATTTCGGACCCGTCGAGGCCGAAGGGCGCGGGCAATTCCCCAATTTCCCCGACGACGTCGATCCGGTCGAGTTCTTCGCCGGTCGGGTGAAGCTGCCCAACGGCTTCAACGCGGCAACCACGTTCGACGTGACGCTCACCTTCGCCAACGGATCGTCGCTCGTTACGACGCCCGGCGAGAACGGCATTCTGCTGGAAGGCGAGGAGGGCCGAATCCTGGTGAACCGGGGGCGGATCACCGGGAAACCCATCGAGGAACTGACCGCGGCTGATCGCCAGCGGCTCGGCGAGGAAGTGGTCCGGCTCTACAAGGGCCGGCCGATCGATCCCGAGGCCATCACCACCGACGCCACCAATACTGGCAGGGACCAGGCCACGCCCGACCTGATGGCCAATTTCTTCGCCAGCGTGCGCGACCGGCAACAGCCCATTTCCGACGCGTTCACCCACCATCGCGGCGTCAGCTCGTGCCATCTGAGCAACATCGCCATGCTGTTGCGGAGAAAGCTGCGATGGGACCCCGAGCAGGAAGACTTCATCGGCGACGCCCAGGCCAGCGCCCTGGTAAGCCGGCCACAACGTGAACCGTACGCGATCTAGTGCAAATAACCCTTTTTCAGGAGAAGACCGTCATGAGCGACAAGCAACTGAACGTAGCGATTATCGGGCTGGGGTTCGGGGCCGAGTTCATCCCCATTTACCAGGCGCATCCCAACGCCAACATGTACGCCGTCTGCCGCCGCAACGAGGCGGAAATGAACAAAATCGGCGATGCCTTCGGCGTCCAGCAGCGCTACACCGACTACGACGACGTGCTGGCCGATCCCAAGGTCGATTACGTCCACATCAACTCCCCCATTCCCGACCACGCCTGGATGTCGATTGCCGCACTGAAGGCCGGCAAGCACGTCATGTGTACGGTCCCGATGGCCACGACCATCGAGGAGTGCGAGCAGATTGTCGACCTGGTCCGCTCGACCGGCCTCCGGTACATGATGGCCGAAACGGTCGTCTACAGCCGCGAGTTCCTTTTCATCAAGCAACTGTACGAGAAGGGCGAGCTAGGCAAGGTGCAGTACATGGCGGCCTCGCACCCGCAGGATATGCAAGGCTGGCCGGAATACTGGGAGCGGATGATCCCGATGCACTACGCCACGCACGTGGTCTCGCCGGTGTTGGGGCTGGTCAACGGGTATGCCGAGTACGTTTCCTGCTTCGGTTCGGGGACGATCAACGAGCGGCTGGCGGTGAAGTCGGGCAATCCGTACGCGGTCGAGTCGTGCCACATCAAGATCAAGGACTCCGACGTCGCCGCCCATATCTGGCGGTTCCTGTTCGACACGGCCCGCCAGTACCGCGAATCGTTCGACGTGTACGGCACGAAGAAGAGCTTCGAGTGGGCGCTGGTCGAAGGGGAGGAGCACGTGATTCACACTGCGAAGAAGCCGGAGCCGGACATTCCCGAGCGGGTCACCGTACCCGACTTCGCCCACATGCTGCCCGAGGAAATCCGGCCGTTCACCAGCACCATCCAAGACGCCGCACACCTATCGTTCATCCAGGGCGCCGGCCACGGCGGCTCGCACCCTCACCTGGCCAACGAGTTCCTCCGCGCCCTGCTGGACGACCGCGACCCGTGGCCCAACGCCCCGCAATCAGCCAACTGGACCTGCACCGGCATCTGTGCGCACCAGTCGGCCATCAACGGCGGCGAGATCGTCCGTCTGCCGGAGTTTACGCTGGGGTAGTTGTTTCGCCTGGCACGCCTCCCGTGGGGCAGTGTTCGAGTCGTGGGTGGTATCGGAGGCGGTGAAGAACTACATGCACCGCGGCCTGCGCCCGGACGTCTACTTCTGGCGCGACGCATCGGGCCACGAGATCGACCTGCTGCTCGAAGCGGGCGGCGGTGACCTGGCGCCCGTCGAGGCCAAGTCGGGCCAGACCTTTCATCCCGACTTCGTCAAGGAACTCCACTGGTGGCAAAACACCGCCCGCCCGGCCGGCGCGCCCGGCACCGTGGTCTACGGCGGCGATTCGTCCACCCGCTACAAAGACTGTACGATCCTGTCCTGGCGCGGTTGGGGATAGGTGCGCAGGGCGATGAGGGCAACTCATTTGGTGATCAGCCGTTTGTAAAGGAGTGCAATTGCGGTAAGCGTGATGGCTCTTGATATCGTGCCGGCAAACATCCAGTTGATCGTCAAAAGGCACGCACCCCCGCGTGTACGTCTCCAAAGACTCCTACCGGCGTTCTGAGGGTTATCCTGACGAACAAGCCGTAGCCCGCTGCTCGGCCGTAATCTCTTCCCCCCCGCCTTGCCGGGCACAGACCATTTCGCCTACAATGTGCGTTTTCGTTGCTCCTTCCGGAAACTGGCACAAGCGTTCCGGTAAGGCGGTGCGAACCTGAGTACCGACTCGCGTGGGATAGGCTTCCAGCCTGTCGGCGGAAGAGGCAGGCTGGAAGCCTATCCCATGTTTCCCATTCCTGGTAGGCTACTGGTTTGCGCGGCCTGGAAAATGCGACCCTGTGCGCGCCACAAACCAGCCCACGTTCTCCCATATATCCAACTGCCATGCTCTGGACCCAATCGTTCATCCCTACCATGAAGGAAACGCCCGAGGGGGCGGAAATACCCAGCCACGTGCTCATGCTTCGCGCAGGCATGATCAACCAGGTGATGGCCGGGGCGTACACGTACCTGCCGCTGGGGCTCAGGTCGCTCCGGAAGGCGGAGCAGATCGTTCGGCAGGAGATGGACGCGGCCGGAGCGGTCGAGCTGCTCATGCCGGCCCTGTCGCCGCTTTCGCTCTGGGAGCGGACCGGCCGGGTCGAGGCCTTTGGCGACGTGCTCATCAAGTTCGCCGTGCAGCGCCCCGGGCGGAAGGTCCACATGGCGCTAGGGCCCACGCACGAGGAAGTGATTACCGACCTGGTGGCCCATCGCATTTCCAGCTACCGGCAGCTTCCCATCACGCTGTACCAGATCCAAACGAAGTTCCGCAACGAGGAGCGACCCCGGTTCGGCGTGATGCGCACCAGCGAGTTCCTCATGAAGGACGCCTACAGCTTCAACCCGTCGCTTCAGTCGCTCAACGAAACGTACGAAAAGATGTATGCGGCCTATTGCCGCATCTTCGAGCGCTGCGGGCTGGAGTACCTGCCGGTCGAGGCGGAAAGCGGGCCGATCGGGGGCGATGCCAGCCACGAGTTCATGATCCCGGCCGAAAACGGCGAGGATACCGTGCTCCACTGCCGCGAGTGCGGCTACGCGGCCAACCAGGAGCGGGCCGAAGTGCGCTCCCGCGACTGCCCGCGCCCCGACGTGCCCGAGCAGGAGCTGCGCAAGGTGGCCACGCCGGGCGCGAGTACCATCGAGCAGGTGAGCGCTTTCCTGAAGATCCGGCCACAGGATCTGATCAAGACGCTCATCTACGAGGCCGACGGCAAGCCGATTGCCGTCTTGATCCGCGGCGACCACGAGGCGAACGAGGGCAAAATCCGCCGCGCAGCCGGGGTCGGGGAACTGGCGCTCGCCGCGCCGGAGGTCATCGAGAAGGTCACCGGCGCCCCGGTCGGCTTCGCCGGCCCGGTGGGCCTTGCCGGCAAGCTGCCCATCTACGCCGACTACGACGTTCGCGTCATGGCCAACGTCGCCACGGGCGCGAACGAGGCCGACGCGCACCTAATGGGCGTGAACCCCGGCCGCGACTTCACGCCCGACGAGTTTGCCGACCTGCGCAACGCCCGGGGCGGCGACCCCTGCCCCCGCTGCTCCGGCAAGCTCGTCGAGCGGCACGCTATCGAGGGCGGGCACGTGTTCAAGCTGGGCACGAAGTATTCCGAGGCATTAAGCGCCAAGTTCCTCGACCAGGCCGAGCAGCAGCAGACAATCATCATGGGCTGCTACGGGATCGGCATCAACCGCATCCTGGCCGGCCTGATCGAGACGAGCCACGACGCGCACGGCATCATCTGGCCGGTGAGCATCGCCCCGTACGAGGTGCTGCTCGTGCCGATGAAGACCGACGACGAGGCCGCCATGCAGGCGACCAACGCGCTCTATGCCGAGCTTCAAGCCGCCGGCGTCGAGGTGTTGCTGGACGATCGCGACGCCCGTGCCGGCGTGAAGTTCAACGACGCCGACCTGGTAGGCATCCCCCTGCGCATCGTGATCGGTCCCCGGGGCCTGAAGCAGGGGCAGCTTGAAGTGAAGTGGCGATGGGAGAAAAACGCTTCCATGCTGCCTTTGGCCGGCGCCGCCGCCACGATCGGCCGCTGGATTACCAAAGAGCGTACCGACAGCGCCCGCTTCCGCGCCGCGCGGAACGCGGCTTCAGGCTCGGCGGCGGATTAGTCGTCTTTGCTGTTGTCTATCCCGTGTGCCGAGCCGGCGCGGCGCGGGCGGAGTGCGCGCCTGGCGGTAAACACGCAGGCGGATAGAATGGCAAGGACGGCAAGCCACGGAGCAAGTACAATGAGCAAGACGGCAAGGTTTTCCCCTGTTACGACCAAACTGCTCAGCGAGCCGGTCCACGCACGGTGGGCTCGTTGCCGGAACGTCGCGACCTGCGGCGGCACATAACCTCGAGTCTCGCGCGCGGTAATCGTGACTGTGCAGAAGGCGGTAAGGTCTCCGAGCACCCGCAACCTTCCTTCGAGTCGTTCGATTTCCTCTCGTACGCGCGACAAGTGCTGTTCAATCTTGAGCACGTCGTCCAGATGACCGGCACTTTCGCGGAGCAGTGCGAGCAGCCGCTCCTCAGATGCCTTGCGGTTCCGAATGCGGCTTTCCACGTCGTAGAACTCGACGGTCACTTCTTCAGACTCAGATTGGAGCGTCTGGAATTCTCCAAGCCGCTGAGCTTCTTGCAGGAACGTGCCGTAGTTGGTGGCCGGAACGCGCACCTTCCAGGTTCCGGTTCGAGGCGAGCCGGTTGCCCCGGACAGTGAGGAATAGGCAACAAACCCACCATGCCGCTTTGCAAGGGTCTCGACCTGCTCCGAAACCGCGCTGAAGTCCTCGACAACCAGATCGAGTGTGGCCTGGTAGACGATCTTCCGGCGAATGGCCTCGTTGCCGCCATCCGGTTCACCGCTGGCTTGTCCCGTTACTGGCTCGATGCGTGCCGTGGGCACGTCGTCGGCTGGCGTTCCAACTGGTGATGTCGGCACGGCTGCCGCCTCATCGGCGTTCCGTTGGGCAGGATCCGACGCGGCGCCGCAACCGAACACGGCAAGCCCCAACAAGGCAGCGGGCAAGATAACCAACGTTCGCATGGCTGGACCTCTTATGTAAGCGCTAGGCCGTTTGATCCGTCTTGTTCAACGAAATCACTCTTTCGCACAAATACCGCCCTACATGTAAGAGACACCACGGCAACTGTTTATTCCCAGCCCCTGGGCTGGTGAAAGAGCTAGCCGTCTTCACGGGAGATTGGTGGCGGTTTGTGTTCCGAAGCGAGGGCTTTGCGTACGACACGTTTTCGCGCGATGTCTCAGAAGCCAATCGCGGTCAAGGCGGAAGCGGAAGGGCGCAAGCCCTCCGGTCCTAGCGTGTGCGTGAATGGCGTAATTGGCCGCAACGGACGAACCGGACGGCTTGCGCCGTGCCGCTATTGCTCCGTCGCACCCCGCCGCTCGGCGGCGACGGAACACACCGTCACCAATGGAACGTAGTTCGCCAATCCGGGCTAGACCCTTTTTCCCGGGTCTTCACCTGCCGAGCCAGCCCATGCCCCGGCGACTACAGTGCCTGTCAGCCGTCGCTTCTGAACCCTGGACTGTTGCCTGGGGAGGTTTCCGTAGGATAGAATGCGGGAAGGGCAGCCACCAGACGAAGTGGGATACGATGGACATGGGTTCCAGCGGATGCTAGGCACACCCCATCCATTCTCTCGCGAGGTGGCTAGTTTCGTGGAATAACAAGCTGTGTCGGCGCTGAGGCTCGCAATGCGTGGTAATCGGAAGCCGCACTCCCCTTCACACCAGCGCATTCCACACCATCTTGCCGGCGGTGATGCCGGCGGCGATGTACATGATGGCGGCGAAGGGGCGCTCGGCGACACGGTGGTGCAGCCATGCGCCGATCAGGGTGCCTACGGGGATCAGCGGGATGAACCAGATCGAATCGCGCAGCGACTGTAGCGTGATGATCGGGTTGCCGTCGGCCATCGGCAGCAGTAGATACGTCGGAAGCTTGAGCGTGTTGCCGATCAGAAAATAAAGAAGCAGCGTGCCCACCAGCACGCGCTTCTCCAGCTTCTCCTGCAAGAGATAGACGGCGACAATGGGGCCGGCGGAATGGTTGAGCGTGGAGATGCCGCCCGCGATAACGCCCACGGCCGCTGCCGACGCGGGATGCGGCGGAAGCGTGGGAATCTCGCGGCCCGTCAGCCGATACGCCTGCATCAGCACCACGGCCAGGCATATCCCGCCAACCAGGCCATTGAGCACCCGGTTGAACTCCTCGGGCGTGCGCCCGCGCAGGATGACGAGAAGGCCCGTGCCCACCGCAATGCCCAGGACCATTCCCGGCACCATCCAGCGCAGGCGTTTCCAGTCGTAATGGCCCAGGTGATGCGCGTTGGCGAACAGGTCGCAGACGATCAACAGCGGTAGCATCATCCCCAGCATGTGTCGAGGCCCAACGGCAAGCGACATCAGGGGAATCGCCAGAATGCCCACTCCGCCGCCAAACCCGCTCTTGCTGATGCCGGTGATCAGAACGGCCGACCCCACGAAAACGTAGTACCAGGCGGGAGCGATACCATCAGGGATAAGCGGCAGCATGGGAGTGAAGGGTGCTTCCTCGACGTTCAGTGGCCGGATCATTCGGCATTTTTCGGCTTGCGTTGCGTGTGTCTCATTTCCAGATATGCGTTCTTCCAGCACATGAACGCGATGGGAGCGGGAAAGAAGGCGAGGATGAACACGGCCGTCCATAAGCACTTGTCGTACCTGCCCGGAAAGTCGTCCTCCGACAACAGCATCAACTGCACGAACTGGTAGATCCAGACGACGCAGTAGCAGAAAGCGACCACCACTGCCAGGAATAACGTGATTTCCATTGTTGTCCCGTTCGATCGTGCGTGCTGCGTTTGGTCAAATGACTCTTCTCGCCCGCGACTTGGCCGGCGAAGGCCTTCCATGCATTCAGCGCCGGTCGGTGAATCGCCGGGCCTTCGAACGGCCGCCCTTCCAGATGTCGTACTGCGGGTCGGCGTACTGGTCGAAAAAGGCCGTGAGGCGTTGGGCCATTTCGTCGCGGATGGCCTCCATGCCGGGTTGGCCGTAAAGGTTGACGCGTTCGTGGGGATCGTTCTGCATGTCGTAAAGCTCGTGCGGGCCGCCCGGATGCCGTGCGATGTACTTCCACCGCTCCGCCCGCACCGCGCGCAGGATCTCGAACTCGTAGAACATGATGTTCTCCCACTCAATGGCCTTGGCGGCCAGCACGGGCGAGAAGTCGCGGCCGGGCGATTGGGGCTCTTGCGGCATCTTCTCGCCCAGGCCGAGATAGCCAAGCAGCGTGGGTAGAAGATCGTAGTTGCTCACAATCAAGTCGCTCGTCTGGCCGGCCGGAATGCCGCCGGGATGGCGGAAGATCAAGGGGATTTGCATCATCAGCTCGAAGCCGGTGACCGGGTCGGTGTGGTCGCCCATGCCCCACAGGCTGTTCTGCCCGCCCATCCAGCCCTGGTCGGACGTGAAGATCACCAGCGTGTTGTCGTCCAGCCCGAGCCGCTTCAGTGCAGCCATGATCTCCCCGACGCCGTCGTCGACGCCGCTGGTTTCCGCGGCGCAGCGCTCCATGGCAATCTGGGTGTTGTGGAACTGCTTGTTCGCGTGCTGCCAGGGGTGCATCGCATCGACCGGGAAGCTGGAAAAATGCTTGCCCCGGTAAACCTCCGCGTGGCGGTTGCGCGGCGGGTTGCTCATCAGCCGCCCGAGGTTGTACGGGCCGTTGTAGGCAAGGAAGAGGAAGAACGGCCGATCCTTGTTCTCCTCGATGAACTGGATGCCGCGGTCGGTCCACAGATCGGTCGTGTAGTCGGCCTCCTCGCGAAGCCGGCCGTCCTCGATGATCTTCTGGTCGTAAAACTCCGAAGTGCCGCCGTCCGGCTTGGTGATCCAATAGGTGAAGCCCTCCGACGGCGTCATGTTCGCGCCGAGGTGCCACTTGCCGCTAAGCCCGCATACGTAGCCGGCCTCGCGCAGCACCTCGGGCAGGGAGGTGAACTCGTCGAGCGTGTTGTAGGCCTCCGGGCCCATCATGTACTTCGGATCGAGGAAGGAATGCACGCCGTGCTGCGACGGCATAAGCCCCGTGAGGAAGGTCGCCCGCGTGGGCGAGCAAACGGGGTTGCTGCTCAGCGCGCGGTCGAAGCGGATGCCCTCGGCGGCCATGCGGTCGATGTGCGGCGTGCGGATGTCGGGGTTGCCGTAGCAGCCGAGGGTCCAGGCGCCCTGGTTGTCGGTCATGATGAACACGACGTTCGGCCGTCGCGGCTCGGCGTGGCTCGGTGCGGCAAGAATGCACGCGGCCAGCAGGGTTGCAGCGGCCGAGAGCAGAGGCAGTGTCTTGTTCATGGCAGTGCTCCCGTTCGTTGAAGTAAGCGGCAGGAGCCGCAGGGCCGTAACCGTTCACAGGGGACTGTCCCAATTTTCGCGGCACCCAGGGGAATATGCGCCAATGGGTCGACGGCTCCGGCCGCGAAAATGGGACTGTCCCCTTCGCATGCAGCGGAGAAAACAGCCTGCGCCACCGGCCCGTAAACGCTTACGCAGGGCCACTGCCACCAGTTTAGAGAGCATTGTTGGGATTGCAACACGTCGGCGGGCCCCCAATGGTTTGGGTGCCTCCCCAGGGGGGGCAACGTCACAGATTCCTGATTGTGGCCATCGGGAGAAATCAATCCACGCTCTCCACTCGCGTGAGGAACTCTGCCGGGCCTAGGAAGCCGACCACGCGGGCTTCGGGTCGCTCTTGGCCGTCGGAGCCGAGGAAGACGATGGTCGGGACGCCGGCGACGTTGTATTGTTCACGCAATGCCTCCGATTCCGGCGAGGTGTAGTTCGTCAGGTCGACCTTCAGACGCACGAATCGCTCGGTGGCCGCAATGACCCGCCGGTCGGTGAAGGTGGCGCGTTCCAGTTCGAGGCACGGGATGCACCAGTCGGCATAGAAGTCGAGCATGACCGGCCGGCCGGCTTCGAGGGCCTCTGCCACGCGCTGATCGCTGTACGGCTCCCACTCGATGCTTTCCTTCTGCAAGTTCAGCACGAACAGCACGCCGCCAACGATGGCCGCGGCGCCAATACCCCACTTCAGCCACGTGAACCACCGGTTGCCGGCGGCCGACCGCTCCAGGAAGCCCAGGTAGACGCCGCCAAGCAGCAGAGTCAGCGCGATGGCCCAGGGCGCCAAGGCCGGCTCGACGGCCAGGGCGACATAGAACAGCGCCAGCCCAATCAGTACCACGCCGAAGAGCTTCCGGACCCAAACCATCCACGCGCCCGACTTCGGCAGTTTCGTCAACAGCCCGCTGAACGCGCCCAGGATCAGGTACGGAAAACCCAGCCCGAGCGAAAGAAGAAAGAACGCAAGGAAACCGAACATCGGGTCACCGCGGGCGGCCACGTACGCCAGAAGCGCGATGATGGGCGGGCCGATGCACGGCGCGGCGAACACGCCCACCACTAGCCCGGAGAGATAATAGCCCAACGTGCCGGTCACCTGCTGCGCGCCGCCGAGCTTGTTCATCAGTGCCGGCGGCACCTGGAGTTCATACAGCCCGAACATGCTCAAGGCCAACAGGAAGAACAGCGTGCCGATGCCGATCAGCACCAGCGGGCTTTGCAGCCAGCCGCCGAACAGCGCCCCGGTAAACGCGGCCGCCACGCCCAGCACGGTGTACATCGACACGATGCCCAGCACGTACACGGCGGCCATGCCGAACGATCGGCCGAACCGCCGCTGCTCGCCGGTCCTTCCTCCGAAAAGCGACACCGTGATCGACAGCATCGGATACACGCAGGGTGTGAGGTTCAAGGCCAGGCCCATCAGGAAGATGCCCAGGAAGGCCAGCACCGCACCGCGCTCGGCGAACATCGCCGCGACGGGCGAATCGGCCGCCGAAGCCGCCTCCGGCGAGGCGGGGGGCTCGGCTGCGTCGACGGGAGGTGCAAGTTGCTGCACCCCTTCAAACAGCTCTTCATGCGTGGCAACCGACTCGGCCCCGGCTTCTGCGATTCGAAATGGAATGCTCACCGCTTTCCGGTCCGGCGGCAGGCAGACGTTCGCATCACACGCCTGCACGCGCAGGCTGCCGAGTAGCTCGTAATCGCCGGGTGGCATCGAGGGAGCACTGCGCAAGTGGAGCAGAATGCGCACTTGCTTCTCGTAGACGGCCAGCGGTTCGTCGGAGAAGTCCAAGTCGCGCAGCGTGCCGTCTGGATATACAATGCCGTCGACCGTAATGCCGTCAAGCGGTTGAAGCGTCAACTCGGTTCCGATCAGGTATTCCAAGGTGGGACGGTGGGCGTTCAGCTTCCAGCCCTGCGCGATATCGACCAACACAACCGCCTCGAACGATGAGCCCGCGGGCGCCTGATCAACCGACGTGTGCGTCGTGACCTCAAGCAGGTCGGCGCTGGACTGGAACGCACCGCCAAGCGGTTGGGCAAGGGAAAACTGCCCGGCCGCGGCGAGGACGATCGCGACGGCGGCAAGGCTGAGTGCTTTGAAGCGAAACATGGTCGATCCTTCAAGTAGTGTTTTGGCAAAGTCCATCCGGAGGGGCTGCCCCACATCCCGGGCGGGAGGAAGGCGTTGCTCCTTACTAGATACTGATGCCCCGGCTCCTCAATGGGTTACACGCTGGAACAGGCCGTATTGGCCGACTCGCCAGTATGATATGCCAACCGGCGATTCATCGGGAGCCCCCCGGGATCGGTGTCGTGTCGCCGTGTAGGGTGGGTGGTTCCGGCTGTTTCAGCAGCCGGGTTCACCCACGCGTGATGCAACATTGCGTTGGTTCCGGCGTGGGTGCCTGTTCCCCAGACGAACCCACTCCTCCAAGCACCCCACGCAACAGCCCGGATTATTCATGTAGTGTGGGACAAGGTCGCGTAAGTCCTTGGTGGGACTGCGCAAGCCAAGCCCCAGGTGGTTTGCACGCCGTGTACTGGAAGCAGGCCCGGCCAAGCGACCGAAGGCCCACCAGGGTCTTGGCTTGCTTGTCACCACCCTACATCGTCATGAATAATCCGCAATAGCCGGATGAATGAAAAAAGCTCATAATACCCAGACCTTCCGTTTCCAGGTGCCAGACTGCTCTGCCGTGGGACGGCACAGCGGCGTGTGCCTACTACATTGGTGCGGCCTGCAACTAGAAACGGAAGAGTCCAATATCCTTAACCTTCAGACGCCCGCGGGGGGCACAGGAATGGACTTGCAGCGAGCTGGAGTCCCGCCTTTAGGCGGCTTTTCCAAGTGGCTAAAGCCGGGACTCCAGCAGGGCCGGTCCCGGCTTCAACTGCAAGTACGTTCCTGCACCTGCCCGCGGATCAGCAGCCATGCCACCCAATCCACTCTCCATCGACAGCGACGTTCCCGCTATTCGCCTTCAAGTTCCGATCGACCGACCGGCCAATGCCGCCGGCCGGTTCGTACTGTACTGGATGACGGCCTTCCGGCGTACGCGATGGAACTTCGCACTCCAGCGGGCGGTGGACTGGTCCCGCGCGCTGGGCAAGCCGCTGTGGATCGTAGAAGCCCTGCCGCTGGGCAGCCGCTGGCGGAACGACCGGCGGCACCACTTCGTTCTCGACGGCATGGCCGACAACGCCGCTCGGCTCGAAGGCAAGCCGGCCGGATACTATCCGTTCGTCGAGCGGGAACCGGGCCAGGCCGACGCCCTGTTGGATGCCCTGGCCGCTGTAGCCTGCGTGGTCGTGGGTGACGACCACCCAATGCAATTGCATGCCATGCCCCGTCGCAAGCTGCCGGTGCGCTGCGAGGCGGTCGACGCCAACGGGCTGTTGCCGCTGCGCGCGGCGGAGCGTGTATTCGCCCGGGCGGTCGACTTTCGCCGGTTCCTGCAGCGCTCGCTGCCCGATCATCTGCTGATAGCGCCCAAGGCCGATCCATTCGGCCACACCCGGCTTGCGCCGCCCGGCCGGCTGCCGCGCGAGATCGCTCGCCGATTCCCCGCGGCGCCGACCGAGTTGCTTTCCGGCAAGCGGGCAAGCCTGGCCGATTTGCCGATCGACCACGGCGTGGCGCCGTCGCCCATTCGCGGCGGCGAGACAGCCGGCCGCAAGCAGATGCGCCGGTTCCTTTCCGAACGCCTTGAACAGTACAACGATCTGCGCAACCATCCCGACGACGACGCCACG
>JAVEUP010000151.1:0-20469 GCA_034005525.1 Thermoguttaceae bacterium
AGAAACGGAGGAGCCTTTGCCGTTGACGTCCTTCCCAGCGGCGGCCCCCACCGAGGGTTCCGCCGCACGAGGTGAGTGGAGGAAACAGTCCACCGATACCGCTGTAGCCGAGTCTCTCCGAGACTCGGACTTCGGCGTCTCGGAAGACGCCGCTGCGGAAGTTCCGTTTCCTCACCATCTCGTGCGGTCTGCCACAGCGTCGCATAAAGACCGGCGGAATAAGAACCGATTGGCAACGTGAGTCCCCGGGCAGTTACCGGCAGCCTAAGACCAAGCGTCAGAGACACAGGAACCCCCCGGGCCACATGGGATGGCCACCGTCGCAGAAAAACGCTTCTGCGTCGCAAGGTGGAAGGTCTAGCCCGACCTCCCGCCCATGGGACGGTGCGCCTGTATCTAAGTCCTTGTGCCACAACGCATTAGATTGATCTGGGCCGCATTGCGCGCCGACTTATCCGAACAGTGGCCGACCGGCACTGTTCGACAAATCGGAACCCCTTACTGCATAACGGTTTACGAACGTTCTTGCCTCCCGCGGCCCTCTGCCGCCGAACGCCGCGATTCTGACGGAACCCCTTTGGAAGTAACGACTTACGTCGTGCCCGCCGAATAAACGAACAGTCGGCCAACCCCCAGGTGCGGGCGGAAAATCGCCGGTGTTCGGATATTCCCACCCCGTGCTCCGGCTGGCACTCGTAATCAGTCAACGGATCGCACCCTGACACCACACCGACCGGCCGCGCTAGGGTCGTTGCGCTGCATCGCTACTCGCTGTCGCCCGCGTCGCCAATGGCCACCAGGTACCGCCGGGTGGAAATGTAGATGATGTTTCCTACGGCAACCGGGGCACTGTAGATGGAATCGGCCATGTTGTTCTTGGCGAGAACTTCCAGTTCCGGTGAGAGGCGGAATACGGTCACGACGCCGTCTTCGTCGCCGATGTAGACCTTGCCGTCGGCAATCAGGGGCGAGCCCCAAATGGCGGCGAGCGTGTCGTAGGTCCAGTGAAGTTTGCCCGTCTTGGCATCGACGCAGTGGATCAGCCCGGCCAGGTCGGGAATGACGAGCAAGCCGTCGTGAATGGCCGCCAGGCTCAGCGTGCGGTGCATGGTTTCCTCGAACGCCCGGTCGCCCTCAACGTCGGCGCCGGCGTACTGCCAGACGGCGGCCGAGTTGGGGTTCGGCCGGGTGGTCTCGCCGGCCTCGGGGTCGCAGTTCTGCACGCGGCGCGGCGGCACGGGGTTGCCGTCGCGGTCGAAGACGAGTTCCGGACTGACGTCGCCGCGCTTGGTCGGGTCGATGCACCAGAGGATGGCCGGGCCCTCGCCGTGTTCCGGATCCTGGCCCGTGGCAATGTAAACGAGCCCCTCGTAAATGACGGGCGTGGCGATGATGTTGTTCCGGTCGCCCATGCCGCCGCCGCCCCACCGCGCGGTCTTCGGATTGCAGTCGAACTTCCAGAGCAGTTCCGGCTTGCCGTCGGCGGTCCGCTCGGCGCGGAAACTGTAGACCCAGCCGTCGCCCGCCGCAAAGATCGCCTGCGGCACGTCGCCCAGGACGGCGAACGCAGGCGAGCACCACTGGCCGTGCAGCAGGTTAGTGCCGGGCGAATTGTCGGCCCACACAAGCTCACCGGTGTGCTTGTCCAAGGCGATGAAACTGGGCGCGTCGGGAGAAGGGATGGTGTCGTGCGACTCGTCGACGCCGTCGCTGGTGTTGACCAGCAGCAAATCGCCGGCCGCGGTCACCGAACAACTGCTCATATTGTGCGGGTGGACGCCCAATTGGCCGATCATGTCGAAAATCCACACGATATCGGCCTCACGGAGGTCCTCGGAAGGTTCGTCGCGGTAGGGGTCGGTGTTGCGGTTGTTGTAGAAGCCGTCGGCGTCGAGGCAAACGACCTCGCCCCGGTTGGTGACAATCCACACCCGATCGCCTTCAACCAGGGGCGAGCAGCAGATACCCTGGTCGGGCCAGTCGACGGCGCGTCCGGCGGCGAGTTTTTCGCGTGAAAGCTGCCAGCCGAACCGGCCGTCCTCCTGGCGGAAGCAGAGCAGGCATCCGAGATCGACCTCGGCCGGGTAGCGGCGGACGTAGCCGGCCCCGTTGTTTGTGGCCACGAAGATGCGGCCGCCGGCGATTACGGGCGTGCCATATGTTTGCGACCCGAGGCGAGCGACCCAGAGAATGTTCTCGGCATCGTCGGGCAGCCAATCGCCGGTCCGCCGGTCGAAGCCGCCGATGTTCCACTCGGCTGGCAGGCTTCCCGTTTCGGGTGCATTGTTCCGGGCCGGCGAGCCGCCCCATTGCGAAGAATCGGCGCTTGCGGAAGCCGGGAGTGAAACGGCGACAACGGCTGCAGCGACGCCCAAGAAGGAGAGAGTGCGCATAGAAACGTACCTCATCGAAGCCTGCTAATGGCCTTTTCCGGAAAACTGGTGTTCTGTGCCGTCGGTCTTGGCGATGATGGTGATACCGCTCGGGGTCACCGTGAAGCCGCGGTCGCGATCGAGGGCTTCGTCGAACCCGATCTCAGCGCCGGCGGGAATATGCACGTCCTTGTCGATAATGGCGCGTCGGATTCGCGCGTGGCGGCCCACGTCGACCCGGTCGAACAGGATCGAGTCTTTTACGTGGGCGTAGCTGTTCACCCGCACCTGCGACCCGACTACGCTCCGCTCGACCTGGCCCCCGGACACGATTGAACCGACGCACACGATGCTATCGACCGCGGTACCGCGCCGGGCGCCTTCGCCTGCTTCTGCGAATACGAACTTCGCCGGCGGGAGGTTCGGCATGTACGTACGAATGGGCCATCGCTCGTCGTACAGGTTCAAGAGCGGATCGACGGCAACCAGGTCCATGTTCGCCTCAAAGTAGGCGTCGACCGTACCCACGTCGCGCCAGTAGGCCTCGCGCTTGCGGTTCTCGTCCATAAAGGGATAGGCGAATACGCGGGCCGTGTTGATGATGGACGGGATCATATCGCGGCCGAAATCGTGCGTGCTCAACCGTTGCGTGGCATCGAGGCAGAGATGCTCGAAGAGGAACCGGGCGGTGAACACGTATACCCCCATGGAGGCCAGGGCGTGTTCGGGATCGCCGGGAATGGCCTTCGGCTCGGCCGGCTTTTCCTCGAAGCCGATGATTCGGTAATCCTTGTCGACCTGCATGACGCCGAACTCGGTGCAATTCTCCCGCTTCTCGCGCAGGGCCCCGACCGTAACATCGGCATTCGTTTCGATGTGCGTTTCGACCAGCTTCGCGTAGTCCATCTTGTAGATGTGGTCGCCCGAAAGAATGACAACGTACTGCGGTTTTTCCTTCTCGATGGTGTAGATATTCTGGTAGACGGCGTCGGCCGTGCCCTGGTACCAATGCTCATCGATGCGCTGCTGCGGCGGGACCATGTCGACGAACTCGCCCAGTTCGCGGCACAGAAACCCGCGCCAGCCCAGGCTCACGTGCCGGTCCAAGCTCATGGCCTTATACTGGGTAAGGACCAGGATCTTGCGGATATCGCTGTTGATGCAGTTGGAGAGCGTGAAATCGATAATCCGATAGGCGCCGCCGAAGGGTACGGCGGGTTTGGCCCGGTCGCGCGTGAGCGGTTCCAGCCGGGAGCCCTTGCCGCCGGCTAGGACGACGGCGAGTACGTCGTTCATGGTGCATTCCTTGCTTCGCGTGTCCAGTTCCCGCGGGTCAGGGGGATTCAACGTGGATACTGTCTCTGTAGATTGTAGCGGATCGCCTCCCCGGCGCAAAGGCGGCTTTGGCCGCGTGAAGCCGTTCCCGGGTGGCTGTCGCAATGGTCGCGCCACGAGCGGCGATTCGCCCAACCAGCCGTCGTCTTCATCGCGAAAACAGGGCTCCCTCCTCCGAATCCTCTGCCAATGGCTGTGCGGGCTAGCCTGAATTATTCATGTAGGGTGGGGCAATGGCGCGTAAGTCCTTGGTGGGCCTGCGCAAGCCAGGCCCGCGGTGGCTCGCACGCCGTGGACTGGAAGCAGGCCCCGCCGAGCGACCGAAGGCCCACCAGGGTCCTGGCTTGCTTGTCACCACCCCACATCGTCATGCATCATCCGGGCTAGGTCAACTCGCGGCCGATCCGATCGACCTGCCGGACGGCGTTTTCCCAGGTCATCCGGTGCGTCGGGATGGTCAGCATGGGATCGGGCAAATCGGCGGCATTTCCCGCGTCTTCGCGAACATGGTCCACCTCGTCCTCCAGTGCCTCAAGCCAGCGGGGGACCTCAAAGCCGGCGCCGGACAGGTTTTCGGCAAACGGCGCGATGTGCTGACGGAGTTGTTCCAGTGCCTCGCTACCCGCCCCATCGCGCTGCTCGCGCACCGCCGGTCGGACCAGGGCCCGGAGCCGATCGACGGCCAGCGGGCCGACGAACCGCTCGGCCAGGCGGTCGGCGATGCTGCGAAGGTGCATGCCGTACTCGCGGCCAAGCTCCTCGAAACGGCGGACATGCTCGTCGGCCAGTTCAGCCGACTGCTGGGCCACGGCCTGCTGCCAGGCCTCGGCTGCCGAGGTGCGCCCGCCGCGCACCAACTCATCATGGACGACGACGACCGGATGGAGGTTCATGGCCACCCGCTGGTAGCTGCCCAGCACGCGAAGTTGGTCGAGCAGCGTGTAGAGCAGTTCGCCGCGATCGGATTGCGTGGTTGCGTTGTTATAATCGACGTACTCGGGATAGTACTCGAGGACGATCTCGAGGATCAGCTCGAGCGACCGGGCCGCTGCCTTCGGGCTGATGTTCCGGCCCAGATCATGGATCAGGCGGAGGTCGTCTTCGCTCCCGTCTTCTTCGGCAAGTGCGTCGAGGTAAGCTTGAGTCCCTTCGTGGAGAATCGCCCTGAGGTTTCCCGCATTCATAAGGAACCGTTGTGTGAACAATTCGTCGCCGTAGTCGATGATGAATTGCTTGACTTCGCGCCATCGCTTGTCGTCCTGCAGCGCCTCGACGGGCGAGAGCCGCAGCCCGCGGCTGTGCGTAAACCACAGCCGCATCAGCGCTTCGACCAACCTTTCGAGAAGTGCGACAATCGGCGCATCGGAAGCTTCCGGCAGCTTGGGGGTCCATTCTTCCGCCGAATCGACCAGCGCACGGACAATTCCTCGCAGGCCGGCCTGGAACAGGTGGTCGAACTCGGTAATGGCGCCGGGCCCTACGGGGTGATCCAGCTCCATCTTCTGGGCCGTTTGCAGGAGCTGCGCGGCTTCGCTCAGCATGCCCAACCGCGGCAGGTACGCCAGCAACCGGAGCAGCATCCACTGGATTCCCCGCGATGCCACAATGCGTGCCGGATCGCCGCCTCGCGCCACGGCCACGAACAGGAGCGGATGCTTGCGCAACGCGCGCTGAAGCGCGCGCCAGGCGCCGCGCGCACCGCGCCGGTCGTCGCGCACCACCGCACGGAGCACCTGCTCCATCGGAGGCTCCCATTCGGCGGCCGACGAGGCCGGAGGCGGCGAGTCCATTGCCACGCGAATCATGCGCGCAGCATCGGCGGTTTCCAGGCACGTCGTGCTGATCTGGTCGAGCAACATTTCCTTCAGGGCAAGACGCCTTTCGAACTCCGCGAGCGAATCCGGAGTGCTGCGCGGGCCGGGAAGCTGATGGCGATGCACCGTTTGCAGCAGCGCAAGCAGCGCCTCGCGGTTCGTTTCGGCCCGCCGCAGCCAGCGGGTCAACTCGTCGTCGCGGTCCGGAACGTCGCACTCGAGGGCACCGAGGGCGGCTTGCTTCCAGAGCTGCGCCAACATGCTCAAGAACGACAGCCGTCGCACAAGCCGTTCGGCCTCGTGGACCAGTTCCTCGTCGCTGCCGGCCTGCCCGGTGTCGAAGAGTGAACTGTCGATGCCGTCGTCGGCACTGTCGCGGAAGGTGACGTTCTCGTAAGCGGCGCTGTAAAGCCCGCCGAAGTCGTCTTCCTCGTCCACGTCGTCGAGCAGGTCGTCTTCGGCCGGTTCCCCGCTGGGATCGGCGGCTTGCCCCTCGACAAGCTGGAAATCGGGACAGTTCCAGTACTGTTCGGCGTTGGCCTCGACGTAGTCGAGGAACTTGCGGGCGAGCGGCCACCGCTGCTCGGGAGGGAGCGGCGTTGGGGCCGCGTCGCGGCCGGCCTCGGGACGCCAAAGCTGGTCCATCCATCGCAGCGCCAACTCGTAGAAGGCATAGCCCTCCTCGCTAAGGGGGATTGTGTCGACGCGGCTGAGCCACTGTACCAGCAGGGCCATTGCAGCGACCGGGTCGCCCAACTCCAGCAGGGCTTCGATTACCAAGGCGTAAGACTTCGGCGACAAGAACTGTTCGACTCGCTCGCGCCAGAAGCTCAGGTCGCCGGCGGCGGTTCCGGCGGCATGCCATTCCCTGAGCGCTTGGGCCACGTGTTCGGCCGACTCGCATGTCTCACGTCCGGAAACACCCTCGTCGCCGACGACCTCAACCGTGGCGAACTTATCCCACCACTGAGCCAATGCGTCGAGGCGCTCGGCGGCCTGCCGCTGCACTGCTTCATCTCCCGCCGCAGCGGCGTCCTTTCGAACCTGCACGAGCAAGTCGAACAGTCCCCCGACGGTTTCGATCAGTTCATCAACGCGGAAGTCGTGGACACTGTTTTCGATGGCCGGGAACAGGCTGAACTGTCCGCCGAAACCCAGAATGTTCCACGGGTCCACCATGGCGCCGCAGTGGATGGCGCGTTGGGACAATTCCTCCGCCTCGGCGGTCGCTTGCAGCGCCGCCTCCAGCCGGCCGTCGGTCAGGTGCTGGTCGGCTGCGACCATCCGGCATTCGATGTCGCAATTCATCCGGGCCGCGGCAACGGGTACGGCGCGAACCTGTCTTTCCGCGGCCTCAAGGGCTCCGATGCGCGCGTACAGCAGTGCCAAATGGATGTTCTGAAGCTGCTCCGCCCGGCGAAGCGTGATGTAGCGGTTGAAATGTTGCCGAGCGCCGCCGAGCGGTTGGTGCAACTGCCGGGCCTCTCGCTGCAGTCGGCGGCCGTGCTTGCCATGGATGTGCCGCAGCAATTGCTCGTAGAACTCGTCGCGATAGCCGGCAATGGGGTGTATGAGCGTTGCCAGCGTCGCACTGGAGTCGTGGGCGCCGGGCCGGTTGGCGCTAACTCCCGAGCCCATCAACATGATGCATGCCAGCACGGCGGCGGCTTCAAGCATGAGTTCCTCGCGAGGCAACTCGCGTTCCGACTCCACGCGATCGAGAATCGCTTCGAGCGCGATCTCATGGACGACGAACCGCCGGGCATACCCGGCGTTGTCGAGTTGGCTGAGGTCCCACTGGCCGTAGAGATAGTTGGGGCGCTTATTGACCGGATGATCGAAATCGTATGCCCGCGGGTCCACTGAAACCTCGTCGAGCCGTTCCAGTTCAAAATACGCCTGGAACAGGATTGCAGAATTGGCGTTCTCAAGAATCGCCAGTGCCCTGTCGATCAATTCGGCATAACGCCCGACCGCCGAGCCTGCTCCGCGCAAATACAGAGGGATCAGGGCCACCGGTTCGTGCTCATAGGGCTGGATCTTCTGTTCGGTCTCCAGGACGGCGACGGGCCGGTAGCCGACGTAATCGTTCAACTTGCGAAGCGCTCCCTGGACGATCCGCGACGTTTCGCTCCATGGAGCGCCTTGGGCAAGAGCGGCCTCGATGGCGCGGCCTATGAAGAACGGGCGGAACAGCGCGGCATCGGCCTGGTGCACGAGCAAATCGGCATGCCAACGCTTGTATGCAGGGAGCAACTCGTCGAAGACAATCGGCAGCAGCGAAGCAGCTTGTTCCGACTTGTGAAAAGCTGCCGAATCCGCTTGCAACTGCGCCAGCCGGTCGCGAAGCCAGGTGTACAATTTCCGCCACGCCGGTTCCGGGCCCTCTTCCGCCGCCGACTCCAGAGGAGCGAAAAGCTTATTCAGGTTCGCATAAACCTTCGGATCGGCCGGGCCGGACGCGAAGTTCAGGTAGCCCAGCACCTCCTCGGCCGCGCGCGCCAGATCTTCGTCGGAGAACACGCCGCCCCCCCCTTTGCGGGCTTGCGTCGAATCCTTCTTCGGGGCCGTATTTCTTGCTGATTTGCGAGGCTTGTCTTGTGACATTGTCAATGAATTGGGGCCGGAAGGCACGAAAACAACCTCTATGGTAGGGTGAGAACGGGAATTGGTCTAGGGCCAGTGCGGTTGCGCGTGCGAACGCTGGTTTTTTCGCGTGCTTTTTGCGGCGACTTCGATTACACTGAAATGGGAAATGCCTGTTTCCCGACCCTTGGGGCTTCTTCCACGCCATACGTTTTGAGTGCCGCTATGCTCCGAATTGCCTGTCTCGTATTTGCGCTGATCCACGCCTTGCTGGCCGTTTTGCCCGCAAGAGCCAACACGCATGTCCCTATCATTTCACAATCGGTGGCAGCCCGGCATGGGTTGGCGCGGCCTTGGATTACCCAGGTGCAGGTGGAACGTGGCCGAGGCCGCTTGCAGCACTTGATGCTTTATCAAGGGGTCCTTTATGCCCAGTCGGATCGCGGGATGATGCACGCGATCGATGCCGAAACAGGCGCGACGCTCTGGATTCGTCAGGTTGGGCGACCGGACTATCCCAGCCTGGAAGCCGGGGCGGGTGACGATCTGCTAGCCATTGTGAATGGTTCCCAGTTGTACGTGCTGAATCGTCACAACGGCGACCTGCTCCTGGAGAAGAAGCTGTCGGCTGCCCCTGGGGCAGGACCTGCGCTAAGCCGGCGGCAAGCCTACGTGCCCATGCTCAACGGCATGTTGGTTGCATACCGGGTGGAACCGCTGACGGATCCGATGAAAGAATTGGGCAAGATTCCGCGGGGATTGACTGAGGAGGATCGCGCCCAGTTGCAGGCTGAACGCCGCGACGATATCCGGTTGAACCAGGAGTACACTCGGCCGGTTTCTGCCCGATCGTATGGCCGTGCCACCGTGCAGCCGCTCATTATGACGCAAAGCGACGTCGAGGAGTACGTGACATGGGCGACGGAGCGCGGTTATCTGTATACAGGGTCGGTGGATCCCCGGGAGCCGGACAAACTGGTTATGCGTTATCGCTTGGGGACCGGAGAGCCGATCGTATCGAGGGCCGCTTACCTGCCGCCTGTTCCTGGCGTTGCCGGGGCGACGGGGACGATCCTTATGGCCTCGCGCGACGGGTATGTTTATGCGTTGGCCGAAAAGACGGGTGAAACGGTCTGGCGCTACTCGTGCGCCGAACCGATCGTCGAGCGGCCGGCTCTCATTTACCCGCGCGTGTTCATCACAACACAACTGGGCGGCATGTTCTCGCTGGACGCCGCCACAGGCAGGCAGCAGTGGTTCGCGCCGCACATCCGGCAATTCGTCGCGGCGAGCCACACGCGAGTGTACGGCTTCGACATGACCGACCAGCTTGTCGTGCTTGACATCGAGAGCGGGGCACGGCTCGACAGCCTTTACACGGGCCCGCTGCCGGTGCGCCTGAGCAACGACCAGACCGATCGGATTTACTTTGCGAGCGAAACGGGGTTGATCCAGTGCCTGCACGAGTTGGAACTTTCCGAGCCCTTGCTTCACAACCAGATGACACCGCCGCAGCGACCTGCCCGGCAGGAAGCCGTCCAGGAAGGTCTGCCGCAGCAGCGTCCCGCTGAAGACCGTCCGGCGCAGCCCGGCGCCCCGGAAGCGGATCCCTTCGGTGCCGCTGCGGACCCGTTCGCTGCCCCGCAAGGCGCACCGGCACCGGCAGGGCAGGAAGCCGATCCCTTTGGCGCCCCTGCACAGCAAGCACCGGCAGACCAGGAGGCCGATCCTTTCGGCGCCCCCGCGCAGCAAGCACCGGCAGACCAGGAGGCCGACCCCTTCGGCGCCCCCGCACAGCAAGCACCGGCAGACCAGGAGGCCGACCCCTTCGGCCAGAACTGAATTCCGCTTCGCACATTATCGGGATTATGCAACGCCACGAAGGCACCTTTTCTGCCCACGATGGGACAGCGCTCTTCCGCCAGGCATGGCGGCCGGAGCCACAATGGGAGCCACGAGCGGCCATCCTGATTGTCCACGGGTTCGCTGAGCATTGTGGCCGTCATGCATGGCTCGCAACGCGGCTCGTCGAACGCGGATATGTCGTCGACGCGTTCGACCTTCGCGGACACGGGA
Organism: Thermoguttaceae bacterium; assembly: GCA_034005525.1. Classification (GTDB taxonomy): domain Bacteria; phylum Planctomycetota; class Planctomycetia; order Pirellulales; family Thermoguttaceae; genus PWXP01. Next base: position 10,184 of record JAVEUP010000151.1, read on the forward strand.
AGAGTGCCGGTCCGCGAGCCTACGTCGACCGGTTCGAGCGCTACCTTGACGATGTCGACTGTTTCTTTGCGGCCGTTCGTGCCGGGCAGGCCTCGCGGCCGGTCTTCGTCTTCGGACACTCGATGGGCGCCCAAATCGCCGCACTCTGGGCGATCGATCGTCAACCGGACGTGGCTGGAATCATTCTCAGCTCGCCCGCAATTCGCGTAGCGCCAAACGTATTTCCTCTTCTGCGGCGATTCGCGGGACTGGTTGGGCGCTGGCTGCCCCGGCTCCGCCTTGTGCGGCTCGGCTGTCGGTGTCTTTCGCGCGACCGCGCCGTGGTCGATGCCTTTCGCAACGACCCGCTTGTGATCCATGATCGTTTTCCGGCCAGAACCGGTGCCGAGATACTCCGTGCCGGCCGAACGACGCTTGACCGGGCCCGTACACTCAGCGCCCCATTGCTGATCCTGCAAGGTACCGGCGACCGCGTGGTCGATCCCGCTGGCGCTGAAGAACTAGCCAGCCGGACCCGATCCGCCGATAAGACGCTCAAGCGCTATGAAGGTCTGTTCCACGAACTGCTCAGTGAGCCGGAACGCGACCAGGTTCTTGCAGACCTGCTCGCATGGCTGGACGCGCGCTGCTAACCCGGCTTGAAGCCCGCTATTCCTGCACCGTTCACGGTTCTGGGTCTGGCTCTGCAGTGGCCTCCTGTAAACGCTTTTCCAGCCGGTCGAGCTGCTTCTTGATCTCGCCCACTTTCTTCTTCAGTTCCTCGTTCGATTCCCTCGACGCCCGCCGAATGGCCTCGTCCGTGGCCAGTCGATCCAGGGTGGCTCCCCAACTTGAGAGAATTCGGGCCGCCGCGTCGATGGGAGCGTCGGGTTGGACCGGGATGGGCACCGCCTGCTGGATTGGAATGGGCACCGCCTGCGCGTTGCCACCAATCTGCATTTGGACCGCGATGGCCCCTCCGCCGCCCATCTGGCTGTACTGGCTGTAGGTCTTGTAGGCATCGGGATGTTGCTTCTTCAGTTCCTCGGCGTTCTTCGCCTCATAAGTCTCGACAACATCCTTGCCGTCCTTCTTCGTGGCCACTTCCATTTTGATGCCCTGATTCGGATCGTCGACGATCTTGACCTTCTTGTCGGCCTCTTCGGCCTCAATCGTCTTCACGCCATCCACGATACGGACATTGACCCTCCGGGCTCCCGCGACGGCAATCTGGATAGCGGCGCCGGGGATCCCGGGAACAAGTTGGGCGGCCGGGGGGGGTGGTTCCTCGGGCGGCTTCAGCGCCTGAGCAGCGCGCCGGGCCGCGCCGGTTCGCGGGCCCTTGGCCAGCCCTTCCAGTGCCGCCTTGGCCGCTTCCCGAGTGGGCTCGTCGTTCGACTGCAGCATGCTCCTGAGGATGTCGATTGACCGGACCGTCACTTCGAGGCTATCGCCCAGTGCGGCCTTCGCGAGCGCCTCGATGGCCGGCCGACCAAACTCGGCCAGCTTGTCGCTTGCCGCTTGCCGCTCGGCGAAGCTGTCGGAATCGAGTTGTTCGACCAAGCCTGCGATCCTCTCGGCGTCAGCCGGTGCCGGAGCGGCCGAGGTTTCGGCAGCCCGAGTCGTGCCCTCGCACGCGAGCGGAATAGATGCTGTCGCTGCAAGCGCGATAACGAAGCGATTCCAGTCCAACATGATGGTACTCCCCAAGGACCCGTCTTGCCGCGCGCCGGAGGCTCCGGCACCTATGTCCATTGTGCGCCGCTGGTCTGCAAGGTGCCAGGGGCTGAGAGGGGGCTTTTTCGATTATTTCGTAACCAACATGCTCGGCGTGGTGTATAACGGGGTACTGAGGCGTGAAACCTCCAGGAAATGATTCCAATGAGCACCAAACCACTTGTGTTATTGGCCGTTCTTGCGTCCTGTGCGGTCCTGCGGGCCGAGCCGCTCGACCAGCGCCAGATTGCCGCCGACGCGAAGTGGCTCGCGCATCTTGACCTCGACGCTTTGCGCGACGCTCCCTCGGCGAAAGTCCTGGTCGCCGCCTGGCTGCAGACGGAGCCGGCGCGAGGGCATTTGGCCGGCATCCAGAAGGCTGTCGGGCTCGACGTGGTACGCGATCTCCGTAGCATTACACTTTTCGGCGACGAGCTTGTCACCGACCGGGGGGTTCTTGTAGTGCGTGCTCCGCTGGACAAGGCGCGGGTGACCGAGTTCCTTGCCCGGCAGCCCGGCTACGCCGAACAGAAGCACGACGGACGGGAGGTGCTCACCTGGACCGAACGGCGAGCCGGTCAGACGCACACTGTTTTTGGCGCGATGCTTGGGCGTGAGTGCATCGTGTTTTCGCGCGACGTGGGCGATCTGACCACGGCCCTCGAAATGCTTGACGGCAAAACCGCCCACCTGGGCGAAAGCGATTCGCCGCTCCAAGGGCCGGCGCCGGAAGGCACGGTTTTGCTGGTTCGGGCCAGCGGGCTCTCGGAGGCGAAACTCGCCCTGAAATCACCCATCCTCCGGCTCAGCGAGACCATTGACCTCACCGCGGGTGAGGACGGTGCGGGCACAGCCTTTGTTGAGATTCGGCTCACGGCCGCGTCGGCAGAGTTCGTCCCCCATTTTCACGACGTAGCGAACGGGCTGGTCGCGTTGGCTCGCCTGATGCGAGCCAACGACAAAGATGTTTTGAGACTGCTCGACGCCATTACGATCAGCACGGACGAACGCACCGTTTCGGCCCGGTGGTCCGGCCACCTGGCCGACATACTTCAGGCCGTCGGCAACGAACGATTGCGCACACAATACGATTGACCTATGCCGTCTTCCGCGAGTTTGAGCGATGAGGAGCTTGCCCGGCGGGCACAGTTAGGCTGCATGGCCAGCTTTGAGGAGTTGGTCCGGAGGCTCCAGACGCCATTGGTCCATTTCCTTCGCCAGATGGCGCAGGCCGACGAAGCCGATGATCTGGCACAAGACACGTTTCTCCGGGCATATAAGAACCTCTATCGTTACAACGGGTCGAGCCGGTTCAGCACGTGGCTGTTCACCATCGGACGGCGACTGTGCCTGAATGCGAACCGGCGGCCACAACCGGGGAGTGATGCGCAGCTTCCCGACAGCATTGAATCGCACGAGCCGGCGCCGCCGCAAATTGCCGCGGAGCGGGAACGGCGGACTCGATTGTGGGAAGTCGCCGCGCGACGGCTCACCGAGCCGGAGTACTCCGCCGTCTGGCTTCACTATGTCGAGGGCATGGCGACCGCCGAGATTGGCCGCGTGGTCGGGCGTTCCCGCATGGCGGTGAAAGGCATGCTCTTCCGATCGCGAAAGAAGCTGGTCCACGCACTCGATGAACTCGTCTCGGACACCCCAACTCGCAAGAATGCGACCGTCAACTGCGTTGCCACGGCCGCACCCAAACCAACCCGCGCAGCCGCGACCGGCGATCGCGCCGGTTCCCCTTGTAGTGCCGCGACCGGTGGGTCGCGCCCAGTATCATGAGCTACCACGAATTACCCGAAGAGGAACGCCGGCTACTGGCCCGGCTCACCGTCGAAGCTGCTGACGAGCGGCCGGAGTTTTCCCAAACGCTGCACGATCGCATTATGCAGTCGGTTCGCGAGGCTTCACCCATAGTGGTGCGCCATGCGCGGCGCCGAACCATTTTGTGGCGCTGGGTGGCAGGTTCCGCGGCTGCGGTGGCCTTACTGCTGGCCGTTTGGCTCGTTCGAGGAGTCGACCGCCATTCGACGGCCGAGGCGCCGGTGCCGCACGCCGACGGCCCGCTCGTTCCCGACCCGGGAACCGCGGCGCCCCACGACGATCAGCGCGAGACGGCCGTGACGGCAGTGGTGCCACCCGCGGCCGACCGGTTGACTGCCCTGGTCGACGCGACGTTCTCGGGTTCGCAATGGGCGTACCTCGACCACGATGCCCGATTGGCTGCCAGCATGGTGCTCGACCATCTGCCTTTTGAGTTGCCTGTGGCCGAGGTTCCGTAACAGTGTCTGATTTCCAGTTTCCCTTTCCACTTTTTCAAAGGAGTCTGTGTCATGAGGAAACTTGTTGTGTTGTGCGTGGCGGCGGCCATGCTGTTGGGCCTTGCCCTGCCGGCCGCCCCGGAGGCGCGAGCGGCCGACATCAAGATTGTCGGAGCGGTGTCGGTTTCGGGCTATGACGGCCTGAAAGCCGATCTTGACCTAATGGCCGATATGATCGGCCGCCCCGAAATGGGCAAGATGGCCGACGGGATGATTGCCCTGGCCACACAAGGCAGGGGCCTGAAGAGGCTTGACAGGACGCGCCCCTGGGGCATGCTCGTCGGCACCGACGGCGAGCACGTGGGCGGTTGCGCTTTCGTGCCGGTCAGCGACATGAAGGCCGTCATGGGCGTACTGAAGGGCATCGCCAAAGACAAGGTGAAGGAGCACGAGAACGGTCTGTACGAAATCACGGGCCCGAAGAAGACCATGTACGTGCAGGAGAAGCACAAGGGTTGGGCGTTCATCGTCGATGATCCGGCCATCCTGGAGCACGTGCCGGCCGATCCTGCTGAAGCACTCGGCGGTCTGAACGAGCAGTACAGCATGGCCATGCGGTTTTACCCGGCGAACGTGCCCGAGAATGTCCGCAAGGAAATGGCCAAGAAGGCCAGGGAGCACGCCGGGCGCCACATGAAGCGCCATCCCCGTGAGAACGACCGGCAGTACGAGGCCCGGCAGACCATCGCCCGGCACATCCGAAAGCAAATGGCCGTTGGGGCGAAGGATCTTGAAGAGATGACCGTCGGTTGGAAACTCGACAGCAGCGGCCGGAAGGGCGTCTTGGAGGCCGTGTTCATCTCGAAGAAGGGCTCGGAAACGGCCAAGTTCCTGGCCCCAGCAGCGAAAACCCGCACGGCGTTCGGCGGTTTCGCTCTGCCCGATGCCTCCCTCACAATGCGCGGCACCGGCCGCCGGGTGCCTCTGCCCGAAGGAGACATCGACAAACTCGTCACGTCGTGGCGTGAGGAGGTGTTCGGCAAGATCGACAAGAAGGCCGGCAAAGGCGACGCCGAAGTTGCCAAGGAACTCATTGACGAGTTGCTTGCGGTGGTTCGCGAGACGGCCAAGTCGAACCGCGACGACGGCGCGCTGTCGGTACGCCTTGCCCCCGAGGCCATTACGCTCATCAACGGGCGTCTTGTCGCCGACGGCCCGGCCATCGAGACGATTGTCAAGAAGGCGGTCGGCCTAGCCCGCGAGAAGCATCCCGATGCCGTAGACCGGATTGTCAAACTCGACGCCGACAAGATGGGTCGCGTGAACCTGCACCTCGTTTCACTGCCCCTGGACAAATGCCCTCGTGGTGAAGCGATTTCCGGCGCGGTGGGCGAGAAGCTGGACGTGGTGCTTGGATTCGGACCGCGGGCCGTCTACTTGGCAGCGGGGCGCGACGCCATGCAGGTACTGAAGACGGCCATCAAGGACTCCCGGGCGGCCGCGAAAGAAATCGTCGTACCGGTCGAGATGACTCTCGACCTGGGCGCCCTGGCCACGTCGGCTGCCGGCTGCCCGAGTGAAAAAGTCCAGTCCAAGGGCAAGAAGGCTCTTGAAGTGCTGGAAAAGGCGGAAGGTTGCGATCAGATTCGCTTCACCGTCGAGGCGGTCGAGCGCGGCGTGAAGCTACGGCTCGAACTCGACGAAGGTGCATTCAGGCTCATGGCTGAGTGTCCGAAACGCAAGTAGCCGCCCCGTCAGAAAGATTGGGCAGGGCCCTGACAGGCCCATCTTCACCACGACCGCGCCGGGATGAGCGATGCCGCATCGCCCCATTCCGGTGCGGTTCGCTGTTTTGCTCTCGGGAGAACTGATTCCGGTGTGGTGTGGGGTAAGCTCGGATTATTCACGACGATGTAGGGTGACAAGCAAGCCAAGACCCTGGTGGGCCTTCGGTCGCCTGGCCGGGCCTGCTTCCAGCGCTCGGCGTGCAAACCGCCCCGGGCGTGGCTTGCGCAGGCCCACCAAGGGCGTCCGGGGCCATCCACCGCGAATCGATCGAAGCGCGCCGCCGGGCCGGCGACGAGATTTGGATCTACAACATGACCGCCGCCATCGAGCAGTCGCCGCTTGAGCACCGGCTCTATCCGTGGCGGGTGCTGGGGATCGACGCCGCAGGCGCGCTGCTGTGGAACTGCTGCTGGTGGTACCAGGTCAACCCGTGGGAGAACCCGACGTCGGCCTCCTATCCCGTCGGCCGGAACCAGGAGGGATTGTACGTCTATGAGGCGGGGGAGGCGTCGCTGTTCTACCCCGACCCGGCCGGCGAAGGCCCGCTCGTACCGGCGCTGCGCCTGCCGATGATCCGGCAGGGCGTGGAAGATTTCGACATCGTCGTGGAGTTGCTGCACGAGTGGCAGGAGGGACTGGACCACCTGGCGCCCGAGGCGAGGCAGGCGGCCATGCTGGCCGACGCCCGCAAGGCGCTGGTAGCGCCCGTGCTGCTCGACGCCTCGTCGGCGACCACCAGCCCTGCCCGCACCGAAGCCGTTCGCCTGCTCGCGGGCAATCAACTGGAGGTTGCCCGCACGCGGCCGATCGTGCTGGCGTACCCGGCGCGGGTAGACACCGACTTGGCCGCCGTCGGCTGGGCCGAGCCGGGCACCAGGCTCACCGTCGGCGGCGCGCCGGTCGAGGTAGACCCCGGCGGGCAGTTCACCGTGCGGCTTTCCGAAGAGGAACTGGCCGCCGGCCTGCAGTGGACTGCCGAGCACGGCGCCGAACGGAAGCAGTGGCACTGGCCACCGCTGCGATGAGTTGCTTTCGGCTGTATGCGAACATCGCATTGCCCGCCGCATCGGCAGTCCGAGGGAGCCGGCGAGAACCGTTTGCTCGGAAATGACCGTGGCCGTCACGAGCAAACAGCCGAAGATTCAACTAAACTAGCGGCCGTTCCGGAATACGTTCCCTCAATCCGACAAGGAGCCCTATCATGCTGGAAGAGAACAAAGCGTTGGTCCGCCGTTACTATCAGGAAGCGTTTGGCGGTCTGGCGGGCCTGGAGGAGTTTATCGCCCCGGAGTTCGGCGACCATCATTTCCCGCCCGGCCTGCCGCCGGGACCGGACGGCGTGCGGCAATTCTTCGGCCAGGTTCTGCCCGGCATCTTCAGTGACATGCGGATCGAGATCGATTACCTTTTGGCCGAAGCCGACCGGGTGGACTGCCATTTCGTGGTATCCATGCGGCACACCGGCGAATTCGCGGGCATCGAGCCGAAAGGAAATTCGATCCGCTGCCCGGCAATCAGCACCTTCCGCATCGCCGATGGAAGACTGGCCGAGGCCTGGGAGATTTACGACAGCGGCGACTTGCTGCGGCAGATGAAAGGAGAGTGACGACGCCATGCAACGACGTGCCTTCTTTCCTCTCCCATCAAGGACACCTGTCGCCCGGTTACGGTGAGTTGCCGCGGATCGGTGTGGCGGGCGTCATGGATTTAGGGCACGCACTACCCCAGGAGACACACCGTATGATCACGGTATCACGAAGGCAATTCGTGGTGGCCGGGGCGATGGCGGCCGCCGGTACGTGGCTGCCCGGCCGGACGGCCGTTGCCCAGAACGAGCAGAAGCAGGCGTCGATGGCCAACTGCGGCGGGTTTCGCGTCGCCCCGGTCCCGGCGGCGGACGAAGCCGCGGAACCGCCCCTCGGCCTTATGGTGGACGACGAGGGGACGCTCCTGCTGGCGGGAAGACCCTTCATGGGCATGGGCATACAGTACCAGAACTGCTTTCAGCGCCGCCTGCTGGACCCGGAGGACACATCCTACCGTCAAGGATTCGAGGAACTGGCGTCGTACGGGATACCCTTCGTGCGGTTGATGGCCTGATCTGGGTACGCCCGAGACTCGCGGAGAGGACGATGTGCTGCGGTGCGAGCACGTGGACACTGCCCTGCGCTCCTTCACGGAGGAGGTGCGCAAGCACGACCCGCACCGCATGCTTAGCACCGGCCACGCCATCCCGCGGCCTTCGGCCCACCACCAGCGTACCGAGCTGAGTTGGAAGCGGGACTCGCGGGACCAGTACAAGCAAGTCCTGCGCGACCAGAACCCCGACCCCTATGACTCCATCGGAATACACATCTATCCGAAGTCACTCGACCAGAACTACTTTGGACAAGAACACGACACTTACACGGATGTTCTGCGGGCTACCATGGAAGCCGCCCGGGAAGTCAACAAGGCCGTGTTCGTAGGCGAATTCGGCGCGCCGGACGGACCCAAGTCTGGCCGAGGCGAGAAACGCAAGGACGACGACCACTGCCGGGAGAAGGCCCGGGAGCAGAACCAGGAGCTATTCCGGGTGCTGCTCGACCTGGAGATTCCCCTGTCGAACTACTGGGTTTACGATTTCGACCATCAGGAACACTTCATCAACGTGACCTCAAGGAATCACCGGAGCTACGTGCTCGACATGCTCCGCGAGGCGAACAAGACCCTGCGCGAACGGAACTTCGGCCGATGAGTACCATTTGGTTCAACAAGGCCGCATCGGCGAGGTTCGGCACGGCATACGTCAATCACCCAGGCACGAACGACGGCACCGAAGGCGAGATTTGCGAACACGACCGGCGGCGCCCGGCGCCCAACATCGTGATTCCCAACTATCGCGGCCGCGGCGGCATCAACGGCGACTTCATCCATTGCGTCAAGACGCGGCAGCTTCCCTTCCGCGACATCGCGGTGGCCCACCGCACGGTCACCGTCTGCCATTTGGGAAACATCGCCTACGGGCTCAACCGGCCGATCCGTTGGGATCCGGAACGGGAAGAAATCATCGGCGACGAAGAGGCGAGCCGTTGGCTGTCTCGACCCATGCGCGCTCCCTGGACACTGGCTTGAAAGGAACCGAAACCATGAAATCGACCTCCCTGCTTCTTGCCGGCCTGTGGCTGGTTGGATGGAGGCCGCCGAGGTGCTGCTGCCGCTGCTGATGGCCGACGAGGCGCGAGAGCGTCAGCCGGCGGCCCGCGCGTTGGGCAGGCTCGCCCAACCCCCGCACGTGCCCGCCATGTTGGCCCGCCTGCCCAAGACCAGCGGCGGCGAGCGCGACGATTTGGAAAGGGCCATCATGTTCGTCTGCGAGCGGACGCCGTCGCCGGACGAGCGGGCCGATGCAATCATCGCCGCGTACGAAAGCGGGACGCTCGACAAGGCGCTGCTGCTGCCGGTGCTCGGCCGCGTCGGTGGCGACAAGGCGGCGGCGGTGGTGCGCGGGGCACTGGGTTCCCCGGTTCCCGAAGTCCGCGAAGCGGCAATCCGCGGGCTGTGCAATTGGCCCGATGCTTCGGTCGCGCCGGACTTGGAAGAGCTGGCACGCGAGTTGACCGATCCCGGCCAGCGCAGCGCGGCCTTGCGGGCTTTGGTGCGCGTCGTCACGCTGCGGGACCAATTGAGCACCAAGGAACAACTCGCCTATCTCCGGACGGGTTTCGAGTTGGCCGGCACCGAGCCGGATCGCAACTGGGTGCTCGAACGGGCGCACAACGTCCGCCACGTGGAAACGTTCCGCATGGTGCTGCCCTACCTGGACGATCCCGCGCACGCCGTCCGCGCCGGGCGCGCCCTATGCGAACTGGCCCATCACGGCGGACTGCGGAGCGGCGAAAAGGAGGAGTACGAGGCGGCTCTGCGGAAAGTCATCCAAGTTTGCGAACAAGACACAAACCTGACCGCCCGCGCCAAGGACTTGCTCGAGGCGAACCCCTGACCTCACCGTCTTGCGGGGCATCGGCCTGCTTGTGGCCGCGCCGCGCTAATGCTTGGTGGGTCCTGCCGAACAGCGATTTCGTGTTCACCGCCCATTCCAATGAACGGGCGATCGGGAAGTGATCATGCTCTCCGTCCGCCTCATTGTTGACAGGGCCATTCTCTTTGGTAAACTGAGAAAAATGGCGTTCTTGGGCCGAGTTTCTCGGGAGGTCCCAGAGACCCGCGAACGGTTGTTTTCGGAGGACACGAACATGTTCAGAAGACTGTTGTGCTGGCTGCCGGTATTGGGAGTCGTTGCTGGTGTTGCCTCGGCATCTGCTGAGGTCGTGGTAGTGCCGGCGGGGCATGGAGTGCTGGAAGACATCGAGACCTGCGGCGGCAACGGCCGGGACGTGGGATAGGCTTCCAGCCTTAGGTTTGCCCACATTTTTTCCTTCCGATGGCCTCAGCGCCATCGAGCATTGCATGGAGTATCATCCATCCACGCCACAGCACAAGCCACCCAGGACGTTTGTCACTTCTGCGGTTTTGGTGTCCGCCGAGGCGGGCTAACGC
>JAVEUP010000338.1:0-4703 GCA_034005525.1 Thermoguttaceae bacterium
ACGCACGCTCTTGCGGGGAAGAGATTTTGGGGCGTGTCGTAAGTCCTTATGCGAAAAGGCGTTCCTGACAGCGCAACCGGCTCCGAAATTGCCTGCGGTAGTTGACAGATTCGCGAGCCTCGGTAATAAATAAGGAAGCCCCTCCTGGCGAGACTTAGTGCCATTTGGGTGGTCACGTCACCTTGCCCGCCGATTATCCCCAACACCGCTTGGGAGCCCTGCCATGCGCTTTCCGCGTCAGGCTGCTGCTAATGCGCCGGAGTGCCGAACCCTCCTTGGCCGGCGCCGCTTTCTTCAAACGGCCACGGCGGCCGGATTGGGGCTGACGATCCTTCCGACCGGGGCCCGCGGTGGCCCAGACGCGCCGAGCAACAAGCTCAACATTGCCTTGATTGGCTGCTGGGGTCGCGGGTTGGCTCACTTCGGCGCCGTGAAGCCAGAGAATATTGTCGCGCTGTGCGATGTGAACGGCCGCGTAACCAACAACGATGAAGCCAACGCCCTGCTGAGCAAAGAGTATCGCAAGGGCTGGACCTTGGAGGGCTGAACCATGATGAAGAAGGCGTTCGCTGTTTCGGCAGTTCTATTACTGACGTTTGCGGGCTGGGCCGGGTTGGCCGCGAATGATGTTTTTGAGAGTCCCGTGCCGCCCGAACCTGCCGGCGAGTTGGACAAGATTGTAATGGCCAAGCTGGCGACGATGGACATCAAGCCGGTCCTTTGTTCCGACGCGGTGTTCATGCGGCGCGTCTACCTGGACGTGATTGGTACGCTGCCAACCGCCGACGAAGTCCGCGAGTTCCTTGCGGACGAGAGCGCGGACAAGCGCAGCAAGTTGATCGACCGACTGATAGATCGTAGCGAATTCGCCGACTACTGGTCGATGAAGTGGGGTGACATTCTTCGCATCAAGGCCGAAATACCGGTCAATCTTTGGCCGAACGCGGCACAAGCTTTTCACCGCTGGATCCGGGCGTCGCTTGCCGAGAATATGCCCTACAACCAGTTTGTCCGTGAGATGTTAACGGCAAGCGGCAGCAATTTCCACGTCGGTCAGGTGAACTTCTACCGCGCCATTCAGGATAAGACCCCTGAAGGTACCGCCTCCACTGTGGCGCTGACGTTCATGGGGTCGCGGACCGACAACTGGCCGGAGGGCCGGCTGGCCGGCACGGCGGTCTTCTTCTCGCAAATCAGTCGGAAGCCCACCAGCGAGTGGAAGGAAGAGATTGTCTTCTGGGACCCGCTGCAGGTGGCAACCGTGCCGGGCAACGCGGTCATCGGCCGAGAGAAGCCGGGCACGGGGGAGCGACCGAAATCGTACTACAAAGAGGAGGACGATTCGGAGGACGTGCCGACCTTGCCACCGCCCCGCGAGCAGCTCACCGCGGTCTTCCCGGATGGTACAAAGGTCGAATTGCCCCCCGATCGCGACCCTCGCGAGATCTTTGCCGATTGGCTGATTACGCCCGAGAACCCGTGGTTTACCAAGACCATTGTCAACCGCGTTTGGGCGTGGCTGCTGGGCCGTGGAATCATCCATGAACCCGACGACATTCGCGATGACAACCCGCCAAGCAACCCAGAACTGCTCGCTTACTTGGAGAAGGAGTTGATTGACAGCGGCTATGATTTGCGGCACCTCTACCGCTTGATCCTGAACTCGAGCACCTACCAGTTCTCCGCCATGCCGCGAAATACCACGCCGGAGGCCCAGGCGAACTTCGCGAGCTACCTGCCTCGCCGTTTGGACGCCGAGGTGCTGATCGACGCACTCAACCAGATTACCGGCACGACCGACCTTTACACGAGCGCCACGCCGGAGCCCTATACGTACATCCCGCGCGAGATGCCTGCGATAGCGCTGGCCGACGGCAGTGTCACAAGCCAGTTTCTGGCGTTGTTCGGGCGTTCGGCGCGGGCGACGGGCATGGCCTCGGAACGCTCGAACGAGCCGGTTCCCTCCCAGTGGTTGCACCTGCTCAATTCCAGCCACATTCAAAACAAGCTGGCGGCGGGGCCGAAGATGAAAGCCATTCTCGAGTCCGGCAAGCCGCTTGAGCAGATCGTTGAGGAGCTTTACCTGACCATCCTCTCGCGCCGGCCGACCGAAGAGGAGTTGAATGCTGCCAAGGAGTACGTCGGAGCAGCCAAGTCGAAACGTGAAGGCCACGTCGACATTGCGTGGGCGCTGATCAATACCACCGAGTTTCTGTACCGCCACTAATTTCGGAAAGGAGACGGAAACCATGAACTCACCAATCAATTCTGGCAACCAATCGAGGATTTCTCGGCGCGATGCCCTGCGCCGGGGACTGTACGGTGCGGGTGGCGTGATTCTGGCCGACCGCTTCATGTCCGGGGCTTTGGCGGACGAATCGGCTGCGGGGCAGGCCAAGCCCGAGCCTAAGGCCAAATCGGTCATTCAAATCTTTCTTTGGGGCGGCATGTCGCACAACGACACGTGGGACCCCAAGCCCGAGTCGGGTGAGGCATATCTGGGCGAGTTCAACAAGTTCATCGATACGAACGTCGATGGGATCCAGATCAGCGCCCTGTTCCCGGAGCTGGCCAAGCAGGCCGACAAGTATGCCCTCATCCGCAGCATGACGCACGGCAACAACGGCCACGAGACGGCGGCCTATATCATGCAGACCGGGCACATGCCCGGCGGCCGGCTGGCCTACCCGAGCGTCGGCGCGGTGTTCGCATACTTCAAGGGCCCCGAGTACAAAGGGATCATCCCGCCCTACGTCGTCCTCACCCGCGCTCAGGGGCGCTTCTCCGAGGAGGGTTTCCTCGGACCCATGTACAAGCCGTTTGCCACCGGAGGCAATCCGAACGCCTCGCGTTTCGAGGTCGAGGGAGTCGTTGCCCGCGGCATCTCCGACGACCGCCAGCAGGCGCGGCGCGAATTGCTCGGCAAGATGAACACCATGGGCAACCTCATGGCGGCCAGTCCCGAATTCGTCCTGGCCGAAGAAGCCAAGGACGTTGCCTATGAGCTGATTCTCGGTTCGGGCAAGGACGTGTTTGATCTCGGCCAAGAGGATGACAAGTTGCGCGACGGCTACGGCCGCCACACTTTCGGCCAAATGTGCGTTGCGGCCCGGCGGATGGTCGAAGCGGGTGTTCCGTACATCGTCATCAATTATCCCGGCGGTTGGGACACCCACAGTAATCACTTCCCAACCATGAAACGCCAATGCCCTGAACTCGACCAGGGTTTGGCCATGCTGCTTTCCGACCTGCACGACCGTGGACTGCTGGAGAGCACGCTGGTCTGGTGTACCGGCGAGTTCGGCCGTGGGCCGAAGGTCGATTGGCAGCCGCCGTGGAACGGTGGACGCAATCATTATGGCAAGGTGTTCACCGTTCTGGTGGCCGGTGGCGGCTTCAAGGGCGGCCAGGTGGTCGGTGCCTCCTGCGAAGTCGGTGCCGAAGTCGCCGAGCGGCCCGTGTACCCGGTCGATCTGCTCGGCAGCATCTACCAGTTGGCGGGCATCGATTTCACCGCAAACCTTCCCCACCCGGACGGCCTGGATGCCCGCGTTCTGCCCGAGCCGGGCGACCGTGTGAAGTCCGCCGGATTGCTGACGGAAATCATGTAGATAACGTTGGCCGACAGGCGGCTTGCGACCATGGGTCGCAAGCCGCGCTCACCGACGTCCGCGGTTACAGATCATTCTGGCTATGAAGACAATGGAGCGGATTATGCGCAAACTTCTATCGCTTCCGGTTTTCGCGCTGGCCGGCGTACTGGTGATGAGTGCCGCCGCGCGCGGACAGTACATCGGGTTCGTCTACCCGGCCAGCGCCCAGCAGGGTACGACCGCCGAAATCCGCCTGGGCGGGCAGCGCATCGACGGCGCCGAGGCCGCCATTGTCTCCGGCGAAGGCGTGGAAGCCAAGTTGATCGATTACCACAGGCAACTGGGGGTCCAGGAGGCCTCGCTTATGCGGGAGCAGCTTCGGAAGCTGCAACAAGCCGCGAAGCAGAAGGAGAAAGCGAAGGAGAAACTCGACGAGACGTCTCAGAAGATTCTCGATAACATCCAGCAGCGGCTGAGTGCGTGGGAAAACCGGCCGGCCAACCGGTCGGTCGCCAACCTCGCCTTTGTCGAGGTTACGGTAGCACCCGATGCGAAGCCGGGGCTCCGCGAAATTCGCCTCGTCACTCGCACCGGAGTGACCAACCCCATGCCGTTTTACATCAGCCAGTTCCCCGAGTTTGCCAGAACGCCGATGAAGACCTGTCAGGTGCCAGTGTTGGGCAACGAGGAACTCGCCGAACGCAAGCGGCCGCCTGAAGAGCAGGAACAAAGCGTGACCATCCCGTGCGTTGTGAACGGGCAGGTCGCCGCCGGCGAGGTAAACCACTACCGGTTTGAAGCGAAAAAAGGGCAGCGGCTGGTAATCAGGGCCTACTCGCGCGCATTGGTCCCGTATATCGCCGATGCCGTTCCAGGCTGGTTCCAGGCCGTCATTACTCTCTACAACGCCCAAGGCCAGGAAGTGGCCTACAACGATGTGTTCCGCTTCAAACCCGATCCGATCATCCACTACGAGGTGCCCGAAGACGGCGAGTACGTACTTACCATCTCCGATGCCCTGTTCCGCGGGCGCGAAGATTTCGTCTACCGCATTTCCATTGCCGAGTCGCCGTTTATCACCAGCATCTTCCCATTGGGCGGCCGGATGGG
>JAVEUP010000018.1:0-15000 GCA_034005525.1 Thermoguttaceae bacterium
ATCCGCGCATTGGAGCGGTTCAGGATATGGTAAACCAGACCACCTTCGATAGAACGTGCACGGCGAGGCATGAGCCCATCTTACACCAAGCCACCACCATCCGTCAACCAGAAAAAAGACTCCCGTCCCCTTTTCCAGGCCCTCCAGGCCCCAATTCTCGCGGCACCAAGGGCGTTTCTGTCCAAAGATCCACCGTCTCCGCCGCGAAAACCGGCCTGTCGCACAGATTACCGAATTTCAGCTTGTCGCGAAAGGTGTTTGAACCGGTTGGGGACCAGGCTGAGCGCTGCTCCGAAAATGCCAGTTCATCATCCCGGGTGCCGCGACGCGGCATAAGTGACTAGAAACGGAAGAGCCGGAACTCTTGCCGCACACCTCTCCTGCTTGAAAGTGCGCCGGCCGGGCCGCATAATGGAGATTGCCGCAGGACTATCCCGGATTATTTATGTAGGGTGACAAGGTCGCGTGAGTCCTTGGTGGGCCTGCGCAAGCCACGCCCGGGCTGGTTTGCACGCCGTGCGCTGGAAGCAGGCCCGGCCACGCGACCGAAGGCCCACCAGGGTCTTGGCTTGCTTGTCACCACCCCACATCGTCATGAGTCATCCGGGCTATGTTTTCACGAATCCCCGTGCTCAGGAGGATATCAATGGACCGCTCGATTTGCCGCCAATTGCTGTCCCTCTCGCTGCTCGCTGCGATTCTGGCGCCGTGCAGTGCGGCGGCAGACGAGGCCCGCTACACGCTGGCGCCGGACAAAATGCAGAAGATCAGCAACCGGGCCGTCGAATTGGTCGAATCGGATGCCGGGCAGGCTGTCGTCCGCGTGGGAAACAACCGGGTGATCGTCCACGACGGGCCAGCCTCGATCGCGCTGATCGACGAGCTTGCGCGATCGTGGCGCGAATAATCCAGGTTGGCGCCTCTCCATGCGAATTGCAGAGCTATTTCGTTCCATCCAAGGCGAAGGCCGTCTTACAGGCACACAAAGCGTGTTCGTGCGCGCAAGCGGCTGCAATCTGCGCTGCGGCTATTGCGATACGCCGTTCGCCTCCTGGTCGCCGGAGGGTGAGGACCTGTCGGTCGAAGAGATCATACTGCGCGTCGAGCAGCTTGCCTCTGCCGCCGAGAATACCCGCACAGTCGAGCACGTGGTAGTGACCGGCGGCGAGCCCATGCTGTTTGCCGAACTGATCCCTCTCTGCCGGCGGCTGCGCGAGGCCGGCAAGCACGTCACCATCGAGACCGCAGGCACGCTGTACCTTCCGGTCGAGTGCGACTTGATGTCGATCAGTCCCAAGATGCGCAATTCCACCCCGGCCGCCGCCGGCGACCCGCGCTGGACCTGGCGGCACGAAACGGTCCGCCACGCGCCGGAAGTGGTGCGGCGGCTGGTGAGCGAATATGACTACCAGGTGAAGTTCGTCGTCGACCGGCCGGACGACCTGGAGGAAGTCGAGGCGTACCTCGCCGCGTTACCCGAGATCGACCGCGCCAAGGCCATGCTCATGCCGCAGGGGATCGATACTGAGGAACTGGCCGAGAAAGCAGGCTGGATCGAGCCGTACTGCACTGCGCACGGCCTGGTCTTCTGCCCCCGCCGGCAAATCGAGTGGTTCGGCTCGCGACGGGGAACGTGAATACCCACAGTCAGTCCTTCAGTCTTGGCGTAAAGCGGGCAGTAGCGGGGTGTGCAAGGCTGCTCGCACGGCCAGGCCGCCCGCGGTAAGGCCGGTGGCAAGAACGAGGCCAAGCGTACCCGCCAGCGTGCCGAAGGGAACGGCGGCGGTGCGGCTAACCAAGTGCGGGAAGACCGCAACCAGCGCGGCGAGCAGACCGACGCCGAGGCCGGCCAACAGCAGGGCGGTGTTTTCCAGCAGGACCAGGGCGGCCAGGCGGCGGCGACGGAACCCGGCGGCCCGGAGCAGGGCCAGTTCCGCGCGCCGCTCGAATACGCTGCGCATTTGCACCACGGCCAGGCCGAAGGTGCCCAACAGCAGGCCCAGCCCGCCAAGGCTCTGGAACGTGGAAAGGTACGTGTTCTGGACCGCAAGGAAGCCGGCCAACCGCTGGCCGGTCGGCTCGGCGGCGAAGCCGTAATCGCCCAGCACCGATTCGAGCGCCCGGCGAACTGCCGCGGCCTCTCCGCTGGGCGCGGTGATCAGAAAGAACCGGTAGCCGGTTACCTCGGGGAAGAGCCGCAACAGATCCTCCTCGGCAATGAGCAAGTCGCCCTGCAGGATGCTGTTGGTCAGCATGGCGGCAATCTCCAGTTCGACCGTCTGGCCGTGGCCGTCGGTAATCGGATACGTCTGGCCCACGCCGCCGTAGAGGTGCAGCGAGTAGGTGGCCATGTTCTTTTCCAGCGCCATGGGGATGGGAGAATCCGCTTCACGCGATGGGGGCAGTCCTCCGGCGGACTGCAAGAGCCGCCAGGGGTTCTCACGCTCCTCCGGCCTGGTTGCGGCCGTTTCGGCCCAGGCGAAGCCGCCGTGCTTGACCAGGGCAGGCGGGATGCCCAGGATGCGCGGCTGCCGCGCCTGGTACAGGTTCAGACAGCTTGCGTTATCGCCCGGCTGTAACCGAAGCGAAACGATTTTGCACTGCCGAAGCAAGTCCTCTTGCTCCGGAGAGAATCCCAGATCGCGGCGTCCTTCGGCCGAGTTGAGGTCGTGGTAGATGGGCTGGGTGCTTTCGGCCACCAGCGCGAAACCGCCGTCGCCGCTGTGCAAACTGGGTTCGCGATCGGCGGGGTCGAGGTGGAAGGCGCTGACGGCGACGATCAGGAACGTGGCCGACGCAACGAGGCCCACGCACAAGGTGCTCCGCGCGGGGTTGCGGGCGGCACTGCGGACGGCCAGCCGCCGCAGATTCCCGCGGCCGGCCTTCACCGCGGCGCCGGTCGCGCCCGCGCGAAGCCGGCTGCGCAGTACGAGCATCAGCCCGACCAGCACCAGCGCACCGGCCCCGAAGAAAGCGCCTGCCTGCATCTCCTCGCCAATGCGGCCGGCGGTAAGCCCCATCAGCAAGGCCAATGCAAGCAGTGCCCGGCCGACGATCGATTCCCATTGGGTTGGCTGGGCCACCGCCTCACTCTCCGACTGGACGGTTCCGGCCATCAGGCGCCTTGGCGATACGCGGGCGGCAACTCGGACCGACCACCAGATGGCCAGCGCCGCCAGGACCAGCCCGCTCAGGAAGCCCACGATCAGACTCTGCGGCGTCACATACAGCCGCAGAAACGGCGTGACCACGGCAGCGAGCCACCAGGTGCGCAGACCCAGGACCATCAGTGCGGCGTAGCCTACCCCGGCCGCGGTTCCCACAAGCGAACCGGCAGCGGCAACGAGCACCCCTTCGGCCGTGAGCAGTCGCACCACCTTGTGTTGTTGGAACCCCGTTGCCGTGAGGATTCCCAACTCGGCCGCGCGACGTTCCACCCCGAGCCGGAACAGCAGCACGATGAGCATGACGGCCGCGGCAATCAGGAAGAAGCTGAACGCAAGGAACAGCACGTTGAACGGCGTGGTTCCGGCCGCGGCGATCAACCCCTGCTCCTTGATCGGCTGAAACACGAAGCCCATTGCCTCCGGCGGTGGCGTCAGGCGGGCTTCCATCTCGGCCAGCGACATGCCGCCGGGCGGAACGAACCGCAGGCTCGTCGTTTGCCCGAACCGGCTCGACCACAGCGCCCGCCCCGTCGCCAGCGACACAAACGCCTTGGGCGTCGGGCCGTGGTCCTCCCAGTACTGCTCGTCTTCCGGGCGGACTCGCGTCGGGTCGAAGGGGAAGGGCGGGTCCCAGTCGGCCATGGTCAACTCGTCGGTAATCCCCTGCACGCGCGGCGTCAGGTTGCGGTCGGCCGCCGCGCTGCCCAGCTCCACCACCACGGCCAGCCGCTTCGCAACGGTGCGCTGCTCCGGATCGCCGTGCGTGGTTTCGGGGCTGAAGTACGTGACGTGAACCGTATCGCCTGGGACGGCATCGATCTGTTCCGCCGCCCATTCGTTCAGCGCGATCTCGTCGTCGGCCAGCGGTCCCAGCGGCCGCCCGTCGGCCGAGTGGAAAAGCCCCAGCGGCGGCTCCAGGGAGAAATCGATGGCCGTGACGGTCGAGTATGGGATTTCGCGGGCGTGCAAAGAGGGCTGTCCCTCTTGCGCCTCGTTGCCCACCGCAATCGTGTTGGCAAGGTAGGTCAAAACGGCGTCGGCCTGACTGTCTTTGGCGACAAGTTGCCCGATCGCCGACCGGAGGGCGGCTTCAGTCGGCGGGGCCAGCAGCATTCGGTCCGAGGTGATCTGAATGTATCCCCGCGGGGTGCGTTCAAGCCGAAGTCCGTAATCGGCCAGCCCGGGCTTGAGCAGTTCCTGCAAGCGGTCATTTGCCGTTGGGGCATTCTCGCGATTGGAGTGTGAAGGAGACCGTCCCCCGCGCCCCGCCACGAGAATGGCGTTTGCGTGGCCGGGGCGGTCCAACCGTTCGGCGAGCCAGTCGAGCGCCACGTAAGCGTTTCGCGGCAGGTGCTGGATGGCTTGCAGGCCGAACCGGCCGAGGCCTTCGTTCGGCACGACGGCGACGACGGTCAGCCGGGCGATCCGTACGGTTTCGTGCCGCCGGCCCAGGGGGCTCTCGGCGGGTATGTCGCCCGGCTGCGGCAGACGCAGCAGGACCGCGTCGCCTGCCTCCACTCCCAGGGCATCGGCCGCCGCCCGGTTCAGCACCACCTGGCGCGGTCCGAGGCCGGCGGGGACGGTCCCGGTATTCGCAGAGGAGTCCTGACGATCGGCCACCGGTGCTTCATCGCGAAAATGGAGCTGTCTCCTTTGGCCCGGGCTATCTCCCAATTGCCAGAATCGTTCGTCGCATCCGACCAGGTTCACGTCGTTGACCCGCGCGGGATTGTCCGCGTCGGCATTCTCCAGGCTGGCTTCGAGCAGGATGGCCGGTACGGCCGCGTCGAAGGCCTGCTGGAACTCGGGCATCGCAGCCAGTTCATCGGCCAACTCCTCGCGGAACAGGCGGTCGGTCATCAGCACGTGGTCGATACGCCCCAGCCGGTCGAGCACGAGGTAGCGAAGACTGCCGCGCATGGAATCGCCCACCAGCAGGGCGCCGGTGAGCACCGCGGCGGCCACCGCCACGCCGGCGGCCACGGCGAGGTGTGTGCGCCAGTAGTGGTGAAGTGAGGCGACGATTAGGCGCAATGGCGACATGATGATTCCCACAAGATAACGCGAGCAGCGCAGCCGGCGCATGCCGAAGCTGCGGATACCTAACGATACCCACTATACTCGAAGTCCAGGCGGGCGGGTAGCTCTGATGATTCAGTGCGCGAGCTGCCGCTTGCTTTGGGACCATTTGGGGGCGTTTTTTTAGCGGAGCGGCGCGAGCCGCCCGGTCTTCCCACTGTAATACCGGACGGCTCGCGCCGTGCCGCTACAAAGTAAAGGGCATTGGGCTAGCACGCAGCGGCCAATGAACAATCCGGACTAGCCGGGATGATTCAGTGCGCGAGCTGCCGCTTGCTTTGGGACCATTTGGGGGCGTTTTTTTAGCGGAGCGGCGCGAGCCGCCCGGTCTTCCCACCGTAATACCGGACGGCTCGCGCCGTGCCGCTACAAAGTAAAGGGCATTGGGCTAGCCCCCAGCGGCTAATGAACAATCCGGACTAGCGCGGCGTGCCGATTCGCTGTGCCGTCTGCAGGCCGGCGTCGAGGACGGAGTCGTGCGAGCTTGTGGGAATGCTTGCTTGCCCTTCCCAGGCCCGCGCGGCTGTGTGCACCGAAACATCCGGCTCGACCCCGACGCGATTGTAGGGCAGCCCGTTCGGCGAGTAGAACCTGGCGGTCGTCAGCCGGACACCGGCGCCGTCGATGCTGAGGGGAAAGATGCCCTGGACCGACCCTTTCCCGTAGGTTCGCGCACCCACCAGCGTTCCGCGGCGGTGGTCGCGGATGGCCCCCGCGAAGATCTCGGCCGCGCTGGCGCTGTTCTCGTCGATGAGTACGACCAGCGGAACGCCCCAGGTACCGCCCTTTCGCGCCGTGTAGGTGAAGTCTTCGTGGATATTGCGTCCGCGCGTGGCCACAATCAGCCCGCGGTCCAAAAACAGGTCCACCGCATCGACGGCCGTGGTGAGCAGCCCGCCGGGGTTGCCGCGGAGGTCGATGATCAGCCGGCGCATGCCCTGGCGATGGAGGTCCCACAAGGTGGCCTCGAGGTCGCGGGCGGTCGACTTCTGGAAGCAGTTGACTCGCAGGTATGCGATGCCGAAGGCGGGGTCCAGCATTTCGGCGGAATCGATGCTCGGCACATCGACGCGGCGGCGCCGTATGTGCAGTTCGCGAGGCGACTGCCCCGGCGTGACGACCGAGACAACCACCGTACTGCCTTCCTCACCCAAGAGCAGGTTGGCCGCCTGATCGGTGTTCAGCCCCTGGATCGACTGGCCGTCGACCGTGGTGATGTGGTCGCCGGCGCGTATTCCGGCCTGATGGGCCGGGCTGCCTGTGATGACGCGGACAATCAGCAGCCGCCCGTCGTCCATCTTCAATTCGATTCCCAGTCCGACAAAATTGCCGTCGATTTGCGCGTACACTTCGCCCAACTGGTCCGGGGTTAGATAGGCGCTGTAGGTATCGAGTGCATTGGTGGCGCCGCAAAGAAATTCGAGGACAACGGCGGCGGGCGGCGCCTTCAAGCGTTGTTCGGCCAGGCACGCGGCGTCGGCGACAAACTCGCGGGCGTCGTACCGGGTGCGGAGCATTCGCGAGGCAGCCAGCTCGCCGAGGTCGCGCCGGAATCGTTCGATGGAATCCGAATCGGCCCCGGACAGGTTCCTCGCGACGAACCCGGGATCGTCCATCGCAACCCGCAACCCTTCTAACCCTCGCTCGACAAGCTGCCGCCAATGAGGCGTCTCGACGTAATGCCCCTCGATCTTCTCCAGGACCTCGGCATAGAGCCCAAGTGCCCGGTCCAACGGCAGCTTGGCAACCGCTTCGCTGAAGCTCCGGTCGGCAAGCCTTCGCCCCAGGTCGTAATGGACCCGGACGTATTCAAATCGCTTCAGAAGCGAAGCGTCGGCAGGGTACTTGCGAATCGCATCTTCATAGTGCGAGAGGGCTTCCCCCCAGCGGTTCTCGCGTTCCAGGCGATATCCCTGCTCGAGCAGCCGGTCGATTTCGGCTGAGTGGCTTCTAATCGAGATGGTTGTCGCTTGCTGACCGAAAACGAGTTCGGCAGCGGGGACAACGAGCAGAACAGCTAGTGCCAGAGCACAGCGCCGGCTGGCTTTGTGGACCCAACGTGGCATGGTGTCGTCCGTGGCGGGTAGGTGCATCCTGAGTCGATCCACAGGTCCCGGCCATCGTGGGTGAAGGCCTGGGCTGTCGATGGGCGACGTGTCGGCGGGTATGGCGTAAATGTGGGTCTAGCACCCACGCCATACTGCAATATAGGCCACGTTTGGGCAGGCGTCAAAAAACCGAGCAGTTTTTTTGCCCTCGAAATCGGCGCCAACGGCACTTCCGGAACCGCCTTCGCCGCATTACACGGGAGAAGGCAGTCCGCGTCGGTGGAATCGCTTGCGACGGTTGTTTCGCCAAGAACCGCGCGCAACAAATGTGCCGGCCGTCATGCCCCATTAAAGCACTCGCCTACGGGGATCGATCCGACGGCCAGTTGTTCGCAAGGATTGGGTAGAAAGAGCCGAATATAGGAACTATACAGGCTGACGGTGGCTGAAGTTTCGTTGTGCGCCGCCACAGGGAGAGTTCCTACACCAGGGAGGGGTTCATGTCGAAGAAGGCCAAACGCAACCGGAAATCAGCCGCCAGCCGCGCTCGAGGCCGCCGGAATGGTAGCGGAACAGCGGGCCAAGTACCCCCAAAGGCCATTTCTAACGGGAACCAACCGTTTCAACCGGAGCACCCCACTCAACCGCCCGGCGAGGGGTTCAGCCTTTGGGTTACACCTCCGGGACAGAGCGGGCCACAACGCCGGATCGATGCCGGCACACCTGCCGCCAACCCGTCCGGCATGCTCTCGCTGGCGAACATCGGTGCGCCCCGCGAGCAGCCTGGCAACGTGCGGGTCGCTCTTGGGGCACCCTCGCAGGACGCGCCCGATGCGGAGAAGAACGTCCCGGACTTCGACCCGGCCGGGGTGCTGCGCCGTTACGTTGACGGCGACCACGACGGCGCGGTCGACGCCTGCTCGAAGACTCTCATGGCTTTCGACCGGGTGAACTACGAGGTCGTCACTCCCGAGATCCGGCGGCGGGTGAACGAGTTCGTTGAGACACTGCTCTACCTGCTCACCCGACCTGACTTGGTCCTCACGCGGCTCCAGACGATGCTACTGTTGGGGGCGCACCACACGTTGGCGAACCTGGTAGCCATTTCCGCCTTCAAATCGACCGACGCGCATTTAGCCATCATCGGGGAGCAGGAGCGGAACTACGGGAAGACGCTGCTGCTGCACTCCGTCCGGAATCGGCGGCGTGTGAACCCGAAACAGCTCTTTGACGTCGATCCTGAGGTGGCGTCCATGTGGTATGCAACCTACGGGTTGTGTTCGGTCAGCGCCATTGCTGAACACGTCTGGAAGAATTTGAAAGAGCATCTCGCATACGTCGACGAACGGCTCCAGGTGCCCGACCATCGGATCAACGGCCTATTGTTCCAGGCAACGTACGTAGATGACGACCTGGCGCGTGCCATCAAATCGCGGTTCAATACGGATATTCAGCGGCAAATCGGTGCCACCACACCGAAACTGACCCCGGTGCGAGATCGGATTGCCATCATTTCGGGAAAGTGGCGCCGCGGTACCGCGGTATATCGCAGTCTCTCACCGCTGGTCGATACCCTGCGAGGCAAATACCGGCTTACGTTGGTGTGCCTGGGCAAGCAGGAGCATGGTGTCGATACGGAGGGCTTCGACGAGGTGCGATACGTGGCCCAAGAAGGACGGGCCTTCAAATGCGGCAGTGTCAAAGAAACCGACTTCCAATTGGCGTTCTTCCCCGACGTCGGGATGACCAGTGAGTCGATCTGGCTGTCGAACATGCGCCTGGCACCCATTCAGGCAGTCGGCTACGGACACCCCACCACTACGGCCGGCAGCCGGATCGATTACTTCATCGGCGGCGCTGAAGTGGAACTTCCGGACAAAGCGCAGCAGTTCTACAGCGAACGGTTGGTGCTCATACCAGGTTTGGCGGCGGTGCCGG
Source organism: Thermoguttaceae bacterium (assembly GCA_034005525.1). Lineage (GTDB taxonomy): Bacteria > Planctomycetota > Planctomycetia > Pirellulales > Thermoguttaceae > PWXP01. Next base: position 9,233 of record JAVEUP010000018.1, read on the forward strand.
TCCTTCCGGCCTATACGCCGAAGTTTCCGCCGCAAGAAAGTGACTGCATGGTCATCAATCTGCCGTGGAGCGTCGCAAAGATCAATTATCCTATCGTCATGCGGCTAAAGGCAATTCAGGATCGGATCACGCGACCCGTCGAGTTCCGGTTCTTTCCCGGCTCCGGGCTCCACCGTTATCACTCGGTGCCGATTATCCTGAAGGAGCTTGGCGGTATACTTGGCACCAGCGCGAGACTATACTCCGAGCGCCGGTATGCCGACTACATGGGCGAACAGGAACAGGCCCACTTCGCGCTCGAATCGTACCCCTTCGGCGGGTACAACACCGTGGTCGACTCGCTGCACTTGGGCAAACCGATCGTGACGCAAGAGGGGGACCGGTTCTACAACCGCGCCAGTTCCGCGCTGCTGCGCCGCGTCGGGCTCGACGAACTGATCACCCACAGCGAGGAAGAATACATTGACAAGGCCGTCCGCCTGGCCAACGACGACGATTACCGGCAGGATATTGCCGATCACCTCCGAAAAACCAATCTGAAAGCACGTATCTTCGACGACGACAGCGCCCAGTACTTCTGCAAGGCCATCGACTACCTGATCGAGAACCACGAACGATTGCAGGCGGAAGGCAGCCGCGAGCCGATCTTTGTCCGGTAGCCTTGAGTCTTCCGCGCTGGCAAGACAAGCTGGAAGCCTATCCCACGCAATTCGGTGTACTACGCTCTACGCCGCCCTTACCCACCTGCGGCTTCCGTGGGCATCCCCAGGCTCCAAGGCTGCCCTCCAATGGGCGGCGGCAGCGGGGCGTGCGACTCGGCGCGATGCCAGGCCCTGCCGGCAGGCCGGGCAATATAGCGGTAGGGATGTTCATCGTGGAAGTAGTCGATCAGCCGGCCCCGGTGCTCGATCAGCACCAGTTCGGCGCCGATGCCCATCTGCTGCATTTCCAGCACGATGTCAGCCGCCCGCCATTGCGTGGCGATGATGATTAAATCAGCCGGCTGCTCTATCAGTACATCGCGGAATTGGATTCTCTGCCCCGTGCCCGGTACAAACGTGCCCGCCTTCTGACGGTCGGAGTCGACGACCAGCGGGAAACGTTCGACGTCCATGTTGCACTGATTGATCAGCGCGGCGGCCTTCCCCGTGCCGCCCCAAATAGCCACGCGGCGGCCGGACCGGCTAATGGCGTCCAATTGTGCAGCCAGCGTATACGACGCCTCCTTCGAGTGCTCGGCAAAGGCCAGAGCCTGCCGGCCGATCTCTCGCTGATGAGCTGGGACGGGCATCTCCGCCACGGCGTACGCGACCTCGCCGCCGTAGCCCTTTTCCAGCAGCTCGATGCTCGCACCGCAACGTTCCAGCATGCGTCGCAGCGAGTGCGACGTGAAATGGGAATTGTGTTCGTAGAAGAAGTCGGCGGTGCGGCAGCTCTCGATCGCCAAATCGACGCAGGGCACCTCGACGAACAGCCTGGTCGGCCGCCGCAAGCAGCTTGCGGCAAAGGCAATCTCTTCGAGCAACGCCAGCGGGTCGACCAGATGCTCCAGTACGTGCCTCGCAACGATCATTTGCGGCTTCAGTTCCTCCAGGTGCCGCCGGGCCAAGAACAACTCGGCACGCGCCTCAATCGCCCCATCGCCGGTATCGACCTTGCTGTTCGGGTCGAACCCGACGTACCGGCCGGCTGGCCGGGCTTCCGCCAACGCCCGCAGTAGGTGCCCGTCGCCGCAACCGATTTCCACCACGCAGGGCCGCGGAGGCACCGCGTCCAGGATGAGCTGTTCTACCTGGCGCAGGTGGTCGCGCCAGATCGTTCCCAGGTTGAACATCTTGTTCGGATGCTTCGCGTAAGGCACCTGGTCGTAGTCGAACTCCGGGTTGTAGACGTGCCCACAATCGACACAACGAACGAAACGGAGCCGAAAACGCGGCAGCGAAACCGCCTCGTCGCGCGTCTCGGGAAAGGCCAACGTGGCAAGTGGCTGCGTGCCGGCGTCGAAGAAAGGCATTGCAACAGTGTGCGCGCACGCCGGGCACCGGCGTCCGAAATCGGCTGAGAAGAGCGATCGTTCCATGAGACGGTTCGGGGGCAGGAGCGGGCTCGCAGTTACAGCGCTATCGCGTTACTGGAGTTCACGCTTTAGCGTGCGAGCAAACTGTGTGCAATATCTTGGCTCTTCCGTTTCCAGGTGCAGTTTGTCTGGGTTGGAGTCCCGCCTTTAGGCGGTCGTTGCTTGCCGGCTGAAGCTGGGACTCCAACGGGGCGAGGTCCGCACCTGGAAACGGAAGAGCCAATGTCCTTTCAGTCTGTATCGGTTCACCCATTGCCGCAATTTGAGCAGAATTTGACGGCAAAGCACCCTCGCCTTAATTTGCCCTATATCCCCTATCCCCCGCAATTCCCGTAGGGATCGGTCGGCAATGTCACCTCGACGCGGCAAATCCGGTGCAATCGCTCAGTCTTGTCGCAACACCCGGTCGATACTCATCGATAAGGGGAAGACTATGGGGCGAATCCAGACGAATATCGGCTTGATTACCGGGGTGCCCATTATGGACCTCGTGAATCAGCTCATGGAGCTGTCGGCCGTCAACCGCGACAGGCTTGCGTCGCGAACGGACGAACTGCGAGAGGAGCAGATGGCCGTCGCCACGCTCGGCAGCCTGATCTATGCCACGAGAGTGTCCGTCAACGCCCTGGGCCGGGCGACGACTTACCAGCAACTGAAGGCCAATTCAAGCAACGATGCCGCCCTTGCGGCCACCCTCACCGGCACTCCCGCTAGGGGAATCTACGAGTTCACCCCGCTGCAAATGGCACAGAGCCAGAAGCTGCTCAGTTCGGGGTTTAAGTCGGCGACCGACCCGATCGGTGCGGGTTCCATCACCGTTCGCTTTGGCGACCACGTTGAGCGGGGGGCATCGCTTAGCCTCATCAACAATGGAGCCGGACTGACCCGCGGAAGAATCCGCATTGGCGATCGGAGCGGGGCCTGGGCCGAGATCGACCTGTCCACCGCCCGGACCATCGATGACGTGCTGGATGCCATTAACGGCAGCTCCGCCGTCAACGTAACCGCCACGACGCGCGACGGCAGAATCGTGCTGACGGACGATACCGGCCTGGCCAACGCGAACCTGCGGGTACTGGAAGTGGGAGGCGGCCGGACGGCCGAGTCGCTTGGGCTGGGCGCGATCGACGCGGCCGCTCCCGTCGCTGAAGGCGCCAACATTTACGGCCTCTTTGGCGACTTCGACCTCGCCATGCTCAACGACGGAGCCGGAGTTGCAGTCGATAACGTCTTGCCCGACATCAAGTTCACGCTCCGGGACGGGACCGTCGGCAATATCGATTTCTCGCCTTCCCTGGGCGGCGATCCAGAGGTTGACGACACCATCGACAAGATCATTGCCCGGATCCACAAGGACTCGGACGGCAAACTGGAGGCCAGCATTGCACCGGACGGCCGCCGGCTGGTGGTGACCGACACCACCGAGGGTGACTACGCGTTTTCGTTTACCGCCCTGTACAACTCGCAGGCGATGGCTGACTTGGGGCTCGATAACGCTCCCGTCGACGGCGTGATTACCGGCAACCGGATTCTCGGCGGGCTTCGCACGGTTGTCCTGTCGAGCCTCAATGGCGGAAAAGGCTTCGGCGGACTAGGATTGATTGAACTGACCAGCCGCAGCGGCGGCGAGCCCGTTACGGTCGACCTCAGCGGCGCAGAAACGCTTGAGGACCTCATCGACGCCATCAACGCGGCCGGTGCCAGTATCCGCGCCCAAGTCAATCGGGCGCGCAACGGCATCGAACTGGTCGACACATCCGGCGGCACGGCCGGCAACCTGATCATCGCCGACGCCGACGAGACCAACACGGCCACCAAGCTGAATATCGCCGCTGACACGAGCCTGACCATGGTCGACAGCGGCGACATGCATCTGCAAGTCATCAGCCGCAACACGGTGCTTACGTCGCTTAACGGGGGCGCCGGAGTGGCGCGCGGCCAGTTTCGCATCACCGACAGCAACGGACTGACGCGAACCGTTGACCTCCGGCTCCAAAACGTCAAGACCATGGGCGACGTGATCGACGCCATCAACCGCCTGTATCTTGGCGCCACGGCCGAACTGAATGCCACGGGGGACGGCATCCTGCTGCGCGACACCGCCGGCGGCGCCGGCACATTGACGGTTACCGAGGCAGGCGGGACGACCGCGCGCGATCTCGGCCTGCTGAAAAACGCCGCCAATGTCGAGGTGGACGGCCAGAGTCAGCAGCATATCGATGGTTCGACGACGCACACCATCGCAATCACGGCGAATGACTCGCTCGACAGCCTCGCAAGCAAGATCAATACCCTCGGCGCGGGCTTCTCGGCCAGCGTGCTCAGTGACGGTTCGCCGCGCCCCTGGCGCCTGTCGCTCGCCAGCGATCGGGCCGGCCAGTCGGGATCGCTGGTAATCGACACGTCGGCCGTGGCTTTCGATCTATCGGAAATCAGCAAGGGGCAAGACGCGATGCTGGCGTACGGGCCGGCCTCGGCCGCCGCGTCGGCCGTGCTGGTTACCTCGAGCAACAACACGTTCGACAACATTGTCAACGGCCTGTCTCTGCAAATACAGCAAGCCACCGGGGCAACCGTCTCGGTCAGCGTCGAGGCATCGTATGCAACGGCAACGGCCGCAGCGAAAGGATTTGTCGAGAACTATAACCGCTTCCGCGACGAGTTGACGGCCTTGACCAAGTACGACCCCGAGGCCGGCCGAGGCTCCATCCTCACGGGCGACGCCGCCGCCTTGCGCATGGACACCGACATGACCCGCCTGGTCACCAGCCGTTTCCTGGTGGGGGGGCAGTTCGAACAGCTTTCCCAGGTGGGAATCAACTTCAATGACACGGGTAAACTGTCCTTCGACGAGTCCAAGTTCAACGCCGCGCTGGCGGCCAATCCGCAGGCGGTCGAGCAACTGTTCGCCACAAAGGACACCGGCGTGGCCGCTCGCCTCGAGGGCCTCATCGAGCAACTGGCCGGCGAGGAAACCTCGCTGCTCGCCCGGCGACTCGAAGCGCTCGATGGCCGCATTGCCGACAACGAGTCGCGCATCGGGCGCATGGACGCTTCTCTGGACAGGGAACGCACGCGAATGCTTACACAGTTCTACAACATGGAACTGGCCGTCGCGCGAATCCAGAACAACCTGAACGCGCTCGATTCCATCGCGTGGATTACCGATCAATACCGGCGGACCGACAAGAACTAGGTCCCGCCCCGCTGCCGCCTTTCCATTTCCCGCATCACACCCCAGAAAAGGATAGAGTGAATGGACGTTTCCGTACGCAGCCAGTACCTTAACACCGAAGTGATGACCGCCACGCCCCAGAAACTCCAGCTCATGGTCGTCGAGGCGGCAATCCGCTCCTGCGAGCGGGCGCGTTCCCACTGGCAGCAAGGCGCTCCCGATGAAGCTTGCGAGGCGCTGATCCACGCGCAAGCCTGCATCGGCGAGTTGCTCGGAGCGCTCAACCGCGACGCCGATCCCGCGTTGGTCGAGAAGATGGCCTCGGTGTACCTGTTCATCTTCCAGCGGCTGATCGATGCAAACAACAACAGTGACGAAAAGACGCTCGACGAAGCCCTGCGGGTGCTTCATGCGGAGCGGGACACCTGGCGACAGGTTTGTGAGAGGTTTGGCACAACAAGCTCCGACGCGGGCAGTTCGCCGCTCGACCTTGCCTGCGACGAGCCGGTATCGGTT
>JAVEUP010000018.1:20000-69505 GCA_034005525.1 Thermoguttaceae bacterium
ATGGCCAAGCAACGTACGCCCTACCAACAGGGGATTATCCGCAACTACTATCGCAATCGCGACACGATCGCCGTCCAGCGGCTTGGCGAGTTGGTGACCGACTTGTACCTGGCCGAGGGCAAGGCCCGCGAGCGACTGTGGCAGCGGGCGACGGTGGCACTAGAAAACCTTGGCGTGTCGAAAGAGCAGATCGATCATCTTGTCTGCAGCGACGATCCGGCGCTCCTGGCACGGCAGGTCGAACGGCTCATGCAGAAGCCGGAGAAGTAGCAGGCAGTCTATTCACTACGAGGAGAAACGCTATGAGCGAGACCCTTTCGGGCATTGACGAACCGCAGGTTGACGACCTGGTCGATCTGACCGAGCGGCTGATCGACAGCATTACCGAGGGCGACTGGGAGACCTACTCCGAGTTGTGCGATCCCACGCTAACCGCCTTCGAGCCGGAGGCCCGGGGCCAACTGGTCGAGGGATTGGAATTCCACGGCTTCTATTTCGACCGCGGCGGCATGAAAGGGCCGCACAACACAACCCTTTGCTCCCCACACGTGCGCCTGATGGGCGACGCCGCGGTGGTCAGCTACGTGCGCCTCGTCCAGCGCGTCGACGGTGAAGGCCGCACCCTGACCGAGCGCTTCGAGGAAACCCGCGTCTGGCAACGCATCGACGACCGCTGGAAGCACGTCCATTTCCACCGGTCGGCGAATCAGTAGGCTCAACCAAGGAGTCGGTCTGCAGAGACAGGGGAAACGGAGTAGGGTGGTTCTTACGGATCGTTTGCCGGCCTTGGTAGAATAGGCCTATGTCGCCTGACCCAACCGAAGATGGGCCAAGCCGGCCCAAGCAGTCGTGGTTCCCAACCACCCAGTGGACCGCGGTCGTCAACGCGGGTCGCGGTGGCGGGTCGGGGTCGGCCCGTGCGTTGGCCCGATTGTGCGAGGCCTACTGGTTTCCCCTCTATTCGTTCGTGCGCCGCTCGGGGTACGACACCGCGGACGCGGAAGACCTGACGCAGGGGTTCTTTGCCCGGCTACTGGAAAAGCATTACCTGGCGGCGGCCGACCCCCAGCGGGGGAGGTTCCGCTGTTTCCTGCTGGCCTCGCTGAAGCATTTCTTGGCTAACGAGTGGAATCGCGCCCATGCCCGCAAACGCGGCGGTCCGCAGGGCGTGATTCCGATCGACTTCCGGGACGCGGAGGACCGCTACGGCAAGCAGCCCGCTGACACGCTTACCCCGGATCGGCTCTTCGAGCGGCGTTGGGCGTTGGCGCTCCTGGAGCACGTCCTTGGACGACTCCGGGAGGAGATGGCCAAGGAAGGGAAGACCGCCCTCTTCGAGCGTTTGAAGGATATCCTCGCCGGCCAGCACGATCCCTGCTCCTACGGCGAGATTGCCGAGGAACTCGGCACCACCGAGGGAGCGATCAAGGTGGCCGTCCACCGGCTGCGACGACGCTATCGCGAGTTGCTCAAAGCGGAGATCGCGGAGACGGTCGCCGGACCGGACGAGCTGGAAGACGAACTGCGCCAACTGTTTACCGCCGTGAACAGGGTAGACCGCTGAATTTGTCGTAACCTTTCAAAGCGTTTCCGTCAGGAAGGATTGAGAACCCTTTTGCCGCAGGAGAACAACCATGGCGGAGATGAAGAAGTGCCCCCAATGTGGGGAAGATATCCCGGGCGACGGGCCGGAAGGGCTCTGCCCCAACTGCCTGCTGAAGGTCAACCTCCAACCGGACGAGTCGCAATCCGGATCGGAACCAGGCTTCACTTCCCCGTACTCCGGCCACTTCGTGCCGCCGCAGCCTGCGGAGCTGGCCCCGCATTTCCCGCAGCTTGAGATCCTCGAACTCTTGGGCCAGGGCGGGATGGCGGCCGTCTACAAGGCTCGGCAGCCGGGGCTGGATCGGCTGGTGGCCCTGAAGATCCTCCCCCGGGAAATCGGCGCCGACCCGGCCTTCGCTGAGCGGTTCACCCGCGAGGCCCGGGCGTTGGCCAGGCTGAGCCATCCGAACATCGTGGCAGTCTACGACTTCGGCCGGACCGCCGCCGGCCTGTTCTACTTCCTCATGGAGTTCGTCGACGGCGTGAACCTCCGCCAGGCGATCCGCGCAGGCAGCATGTCGCCCAAGGAGGCGTTGGCCATCGTACCGCAGATCTGTGACGCTCTGCAGTTCGCCCACGACGAGGGGATCGTCCACCGCGACATCAAGCCGGAAAACGTCCTGCTGGACAAGCGCGGCCGGGTGAAGATCGCCGATTTCGGCCTGGCCAAGCTGCTGGGGCACGCACCGGGCGGCGTTTCCCTAACGGGCACGCAGCAGGTGATGGGCACGCTCCGCTACATGGCTCCCGAACAGATGGAGGGCACCAAGGCCGTCGATCACCGGGCCGACATCTACTCGCTGGGCGTGGTGTTCTACGAACTCCTGACCGGCGAGGTGCCCGTCGGCCGCTTTGCTCCGCCGTCCAAGAAAGTCCAGATCGACGTGCGTCTGGACGAAGTCGTGCTGCGGGCCCTGGAGGAAAAGCCGGAGCAGCGATACCAGCACGCCAGCGAGGTGAAGACGGCGGTGGAGAATGTTACGAGTCGGCCTGCCGGCGCGGTGTCGTCTGTCGCTCCGCCGGCGCCGCAAGCTCCTGTCGATTACATCAACCAGTTCCTCGGTTTCTTGATGACGCCGCAGCCCGGCTTTGGCAAGGCCGTCGGTATCCCGATGCTCATCGTGGCTGGCATCTGGATGGTCCTGTCATTGGCCGTGACCTTCCTCGTCCCGCAGGAAAGAAAACTTGTCCATGAAACCACAATGCTCGGGAACTACTTGTTGGTTCCACTCGGTTTCCTATACCTCACGGTGGCGTGGAAGATTTGCCAAAAGATCCGCACAACGGGCGTGAATCAGCTAGCGGTGGTGGTGCCGGTCACGTTGTGTTGCGTTGTGATCACGGTGAGCCTCGTTTTGTGGCTGGCTCCTGCACGATGGTTCGGGGGACGCGAGCCGTGGGGTCTGAGCGAGACTGCGGAAATGCCGCCAGCGCCACAGGTGACGACGTTGAAGTCCTTCAGCACTACGGACCCCACTATTTTCGGTGACTTGGTGGTGGAAGATGGCGGCTGGTTTGCCAACTGCACTGAACCGCGGACCATCCCGTTGTTTGAAGTGACCAATCCCGGTGTGGAAGACTGCCAGATCATCTACCGCGCGCAACTGAAAACGGAGAAGCTAAAAGGTCGGGCATATCTGGAAATGTGGTGCCGGCTGCCCGGCAGCGGTGAATTCTTCTCGCGCGGCCTCGATCACGTCGCCACAGGCTCGACGGCTTGGGCGTCCCACGAAACCCCGTTCTTCCTGAAGAAAGGCGAGAAGCCCGAACTCCTCCGACTCAACCTCGTCGTCGAGGGGACCGGCCGCGTTGGTATCCGGAACATCGAGGTGTTGACGAACGCGAAACAATTGCCACCAGAGCGTAAGAAGGATACTTAAGACCCAGGCTGGGACGGTATCAGCCGTCAGCCACCTGTCGGCAAACACACCGCAGTGTGACAAAGAAGGTATTGTGGCTCGCTTGTGAACCCGCCTGCCGCAGGCAGCCGGAACCACCCGTCCTACGACTGATTCGCCCCAAAAAATACTTGCACCCCCGTCCCGCTAAATCGGGAATTTTGCGGTTGTGGCAAAATGGCGATTCGGCAACAATGCCGCGGTTTCGATGCGGGATGGTCTCGGCAGGCTGTTCCGCGTCACGTTGCCGCGCGGCCCGCTCGACTTGGCGTCTGGGGGAGCAATTGTGGGCGGTCAATAGGATGTTGCCGTCCGCGGGTGCGAACGCGCGGTCCTGAACGCAGACCGACAGGAGGGAACCGATGGTCTCGTTGCCCGCGGCCCTGGTGAGCTTGACGCTTCTCGGCACTGGGGAAACTGTTCTTCTGGACTTCTACGCCGATTGGTGCGGCCCGTGCCGGGCGATGCATCCGACGGTGCAGGCCCTCGGTGCAAAGGGCTATCCGGTACGCAAGGTCAATGTGGACCGCGAACCGGACCTTGCAAAGCGTCATGGCGTCACGGCATTGCCGACTTTTGTGATGCTGGCCAACGGGAAGGAGGTCGCCCGGACGGTCGGCGGTGCCTCGTTTGCCCAGCTTGAACAGATGTGCCAAATTGCGGCCAGGCAAGACGGCCCACCGCGGCCGGGGGCTGCCGTTGCCGCTGACCGGCCGCGACGGGGGCCGGCAGGGGCTACAGAAGGCCAATCGGCGTCTTCCGACGTGATTCCCACCGCGGCGATCTTGCCCGCAAGGGAGTCGGAGCCTGCGGTCGGCAGCCGATTAGCGCCTGACGACCCGGATCAGTTGGCCCCGCACTGGTCACCGCGGCGCATTGCGGAAGAACAACTCATCGCTGCCACGGTGCGGCTGAGAATCCAAGATCCAAAAGGTCACTCCAGCGGTACCGGGACCCTTATCGACGCCCGGGGCGGCGAGGCGCTTGTCCTCACCTGCGGTCACATCTTCCGGGACTCGCAAGGCCAGGGCCGCATCGAGGTCGATCTTTTCGGTCCGCAAGCTTCGGAACGGATTCCCGGAAGGCTTGTGGCGTTCGACCTGAAGACCGACGTCGGGTTGGTCGCCATCCGCGTGCCCGGTCCGGTGGTCACCGCGCGGGTGGCCGAGTCGGGTTACCAGCTTAGTGAGGGGCAATCGGTCATCTCGGTCGGCTGCGACAACGGGGCCGATCCCACAGCGCGTCACAGTCGCGTGAACTCGCTGAACAAGTTTCTCGGGCCGGCCAATATCCAGGTGGCCGGGCAGCCGGTGGAAGGGCGAAGCGGAGGCGGTTTGTTTTCACCCGAAGGTTTCGTCATTGGCGTATGTAATGCGGCAGACCCTCAAGACCGCGAGGGGTTGTTCGCCGCCGCCGAGTGCATTCACGCGATTCTGGATAGCGCCGGACTGAGTTACGTATACGACCCGGCCAAACCGGGCCCGGCCATGCCCGATGCGCCCGCCGAACCGGCCGGCTCCCCCGTTTCGTTGGCTGCGGCCGAGCAGCCAGGGGCCATGGAGGCGGAAGCGGCGCCCCGCGGCGCGCTGGAAGAAATCCGATGGCCATCCCCGCCGGCCGCCAGCCCGGTCCGGACCGTTGCCGCCACGCGCGAGGACCTTCCCTCGCTCGATCGGGACGAGCGGATCGCCCTTGACGAGATCCGTCGCCGGCTGGACGAAGGGTACGAGGTGGTTTGCATCATCCGGCCGCGCAACGATCCGCAGGCCAAAAGCGAGGTGCTCGTGCTCGACGAGGTCTCCTCGGGACTGCTGCGGCATCTCGAAGGGGCTGCTCACGCCGCCCAGCGGCCGCGCTTCACGTCGTCCCGGCAGTAGCCCTGCGCATAGAACGCTTCCCCTGCTGGGGAGCAGGTGCTATGATAGCATGTACCTGCGCCGGGATCCTTGCTGAGAACCGACGGCAAGGGTCTCTCGCGGGAGCGACCGCTTTCGGGACTGTCCCGCGAAACGGTGCAGGCCGGCAGACAACGAACTTGGGAAGAATGCAAAATGTCTTGTGAGCAACCGGTTTCCGGAGCCGATCACGGCGATTCCCCGGCAGCGTCATCAGCGTCTAGTTGCCAGAGGGGCCGTCTGGCGGGTGGCTGGCCTATTGGAGTGACATTCGCCGTGCTTGGGGGACTTGCGGCCTGGGGCCTGTTCTACGCATTTCATCCGGTGTTCGTCATTCCCCCGGAATTGGCGAATATCGACATGCCCAACAGTCAGCAGTCTGCCGACATCCGTGCGGCCGAGGTGAAGGCCGGCCTTTGCAACGCGCTTCTGGTGGTCGGTTGGATCGGCGCCTCCCTGGCCGGGGCTATGACGGTTGGCGAGGCGTGGGCCCGGCGTTCGTGGAAGATGGCTCTGGCAGGCGTTTTCGGCTGCGTGCTGGCCGGCGCTCTGCTGGGCGCCGCGGCCGGTTGGGTTGGCCACGTTGTCTATCACCTGCTGTTGATCCCGTTTGAGGGGACGACCAGTCTGCAGGGGACCGTTATGGTACAAATGGCGATGCTGGCCGTGCTCGGCGGCAGCATGGGGCTGATATTGGGAAGCCTGGGCGGATTCGCCCGCGGCACCTGGACGCGCGTTCTGGCCGGCGCCCTGGCGGGTGTTTTCGCCGGGATGATCTACCCGGTCGCCACGGCGTTCCTCGTTCCAGCCGCCCACACCGACTACGTGGTGCCCCGAGATGCCAGCGGGGCGTTTCCTTGGCTGATGATCACCGCCGTCTTCCTGGGCCTCATCATTCCGGGAATGCAAATGCAGCGGACTCGCAAGGCAAACACAAGTTCCGGCGAGCAAGGGCCGTGAGGCCCTTGTTTCTGTGATACATTGCACAGTTCATCGCCTTCGTGACAAACTACTCCCCGGTTTGTTTCCGGCTGCCGCGCGCATGGGCGACGACCAGCGTGGAAGTCGGGGCAGAAACAGGGGGCTCTTCCGTTTCCAGGTGCAGACAGCCTTTGTCCCAGGGACGGCACAGCGGCGTGTGCCTACTACACTGTCGCGGCCTGCACCTAGAAAAGGAAGAGCCAAACAGGGGCCTGACGGCCCCCGCTCGCCTGTCGTTTACAGCGTTTGTTCAACGCACTCCCGAAAGCCACCGGTTGACCATCTGTTGATATTCGGGCGGATAGCGGTTGAAATCGTTGGGGGTGCACAAGACGATGTTCTCCCGCTTGCCGTACAGATCAAAGACCTTGGCAGCCTCGCGATGACAGGCCGCAACGTCTTCATGGAACCAATCCTGGTCCAGCTTGGGCGCCAGGATGAATACCGGCCGCGGCGCGATCAGGGCCAGCACTTCGTGGAAATCGTAAGGAATGCGCTTCTCGTTGCCCAGGAACAGGCCCAAGCGGGGAATCGTCGGCCGCAAATGCGAGTACCGCTTGATTCCTTCCGTCTCATTGCCGTGTACGTCCAACCGCATGGAGCCAAACCCGCAGGTCGATGCGACGGCGTGAATCCTCGCGTCGAAGACGGCGGCGTACAAACCCACCATTCCACCGAGAGAGTAGCCGGCAACCATAATCCGGTCCTTGTCGACCCATTCGAGGAGACTCAGTGCGTCAATGATCTTCCTCACGTCCTGGATCATCACGCCCAGGGCCGACAGGCCGGGGTTCTCACGGTAGAATTCGATGCCGCTGTCGCGGTTGCGGCTGGCGTAGCCGAATTGATCGAACTCGACCGCCAGGAATCCCTCGCCGGCCAGCCGCTCCCCGACGCTCGTCCGATACCCGTAGCCCCGCGACCAATTATGCCCGCCCGCGTCCAGGTAGGCATGAAGGTAGATCACCGCAGGCGTTTTCCCTTCCCGCTCGGCCGGGTAGGTCAGATGGGCGACGAGCTTGTCGTCAATCGGCATCCGAGCCTTTCTCAAAGTGCCACGGAAGCTGGTCTCGTCTTCCACAGTGACGTTTTCGATCGCGTCATACGCCGGCAGATCGCCGATGATCTGCTTGATCCGGCTCCGGACGTCCTCCGACTTCGCCTCCCACTGTTCCTTCGTGCTAACCTCCTGCCCGCCGGGCAGTGAAAGAATATCGCCCAGGTCCTTCTCGGGAAAACGGCCGGCGTCCAGCTCGTCGCCGGTGATCTTTTTCCACTCGTCGAACGTGTAGGTGTAAATGAGCTTCTCCTCGAAGGCAAACGGCTTGCGTCCGAACTGCATGTCCAGCCAATCGAGGTGGTCGTCGGTCATCTCAGGCGTTACGGTGTGCGCGCCGGGCACGGCATAGAAGCCCAGTTGATCCGGTCTTCCCAGGAGCTTGTAGACTTCCTTGACGGCCAGGTAGCACTGCTGATCGCCCCATGCCTGGCCCACGTGGTCGCGCTCGCCGGTCCCCAGCAGCGCCGGCCTCGGCGCAAACAGCGCAACGAGGAAGTGGCTGTCGAACGGCATCTTGTTCTCCCTGCCGATGAAGAACCGCGTGCGGGGATGGTTCCAGTATTGGAACCGGCGCGTGCTGTTCTCGAGCGTTTCTCCCCCGTACTTCTCCCCGGCGTACCGCCATAGATTGTAGGAACCGGCCGCCGTGCCGGGATGGCTGTTGATCAGGGCGTTGATCCGGTCGTCCATCAGGGCCGCGATCATTGCGGTCTTCCCGCCGCGGGAATGGCCCGACAGGGCGATCTTCGACGTATCGACGTCATCACGCGAGTACAGCAGGTCCACGCATCTTCCGGCGGCGTAGGCCCACCATTCGAGTTGGTTGCATTCGTAATCGGTATAGACGGCCGCAATGTAATCGGCATCGAGCCTGCTGAACCGGGCCACCATATAACCGCGTTCGACCCTAGGCAGGTCGCGTTCGATCATGGAAGGACCGATTTCGACGATGGCCGGGAATGGACCCTCCCCCTTGGGAATGAACAGGTCCACGTTCAAGATTGCCAGCATATGATTGGCCCGGTCGCGCCTGTTTTCCGGCCTGGACTCAGCACTGTACGAGAAGGTCCGTTCCGCAAAATCGACCGCCTCGGTAGAGGGTGCGAACAACAACTGAACGTTCTGCCGAACATACGCGTCGGTTTCTTCGACCGGGCTTCTCTGGTACTTGATTGCGATCTTCTCCGGCGGCGGCGGCCAGTTTCCGAACATATACTGCTTCAGCGCGGCCTTGATCTCCTCTCGCCTGGCTGCCCATTGCCCGGCATTGGCAACCGGCTTGCCATCGTCGAAGGTCAGCAGGTCCGGCGGAAAGGCATTGGTCGGAAGCCGATCGAAATCGGGAGGCAGCTCGCCCGTCCGGCGCAGCCAGCTCTCCCAAATCGGCACTTCCTTGGGTTCTTCTCCCGGCGCGTCGGAACGGAATGTTTCAAGAATGTGTTTCAGGAGTTCAGGCCGCTTCTGTTGATCACCATCGTCTGCCCGAACCGCCGACGATAGAAGAGCGATCAAGACGGCAGCCATGAAGCCCACCACTGCCTGTTTCGTGAAGACAGACATCGACGGGACGGATGGCGTACGCGGCGCAAGCCGACATGGGGATCGGATAGCCATGATTGGACTCCTCTCAGCAAAAAGGGCAACGGGCGGGTCACAAACCATAGCGACCGGAACATCCACGCGTGCCGGGTGCAGGAATGGACTTGCAGCGAGCTGGAGTCCCGCCTTTAGGCGGCTTTTCCAGTCGGCTAAAGCCGGGACTCCAGCAGGGCTGGTCCCGCCTTCAACTGCAAGTCCGTTCCTGCACCTACGCGTGCCCAATTCTGGCCCAACCGGACCCGGGTTGTCAAGAGTCGGCAACATCGTCCGCTTGTTGGCGGAACAGCACGTCATGCCGAGTGTTGCTTGGGCCCTTCCGTTTCCAGGTGCAGACTGCTTTACCGGGGGACGGCACAGCGGCGTGTGCCTACTACATTGGTGCGGCCTGCACCTGGAAACGGGAGAGCCGTTGCCTGCTATTGCCCGCGTCTTCGGACCGGACAGGCTGCGGCCATCACAACCAGGGCGAGCAGGAGCAGGTCGTGGGGTTCCGGGACGATGGTCAACCGCAGAATGTCGAGGTTGCCGCCGCTGATGACCGCGTACGAACCGGAGTAGCCGGAAGACAACACCAGAGCGCTCCAATCGACGGCAAAGGCCGGGCCCAGGGAAATCTGCGACGCGGTCAAGACATCAAGCGACGTCAGCGAAGGCACGGTACCACTGTCCAGGAGCAGAGGCAAGACCGTCCCGTCGAGCAGGGCCGTTCCACCGACGTTTACCTGGGTGAAGTCAACTCCCGGGGTCAAGGCCGGCGACAGGATGCCAATCTCGGCGACGCCGCCGTTGAGGGCGTAGTTGCCGCCGATACTGGTCAGCGTGGGAAGAGGTCCCACGCCCAGCACCCCGCCGTCTTGGCGGAGACTCCCGACGTAGCCGCCCAGGTCGCGCAGTTCCCCGCCGGTGAATACCAGATCGCCCGGCGGTGCGATCCCTACGTCGACCCAGCCGCCGGTCATATCCAGGGTGCCGAGCGAGAAGCCGCCGCTTTCGATCCGGTTGTCGCCGAGATACAGATCGACCGCCGGCCCGGGCCCGCCGGGATTGCCGACGTCGAGGACGCCGCCAGGCAGGATGTCGGCGACTCCGGTCGTGGTCAACCCAGGTGCGCCCTGGCGGCCGGCAATGGTGAACGATCCGCTGTTGACGCAGTTGATCGTGCCGAAGTTGAGCGTACCCGTTGCGAAGCTGTTGCCCGCCGCAGTCGAATCGGCCACCACGATGCGCTCGGCGGTCAGGGTGTTCATCCCGGTCGAAGCGAGCTTCAGCGTACCGTGCACAGGAACCGGGCCGGCAGCCTGGGTCGCCACGCGAATATCGTCCATGGCGGCGTTGACCGAAGAGGCAAGCGTCAGGTCCAAGGTTCCCGAGGTGAACGGAACCGCTCCGGGACCGCCCGTCCGGCGCCCGCCGTCGAGAATACCGGAGCCGCCCACCTGGACGGCGCCAAGCACCGTTAAGGTGCCAATGCCGTCATCGAATCCAACGGTGAGATTGTCCACGTCCAGGTTGCCGTTGACGGTCATCGCCCCGTTGTCGACGGACAAATGGCTTGCCCCGCCGCCGTCGTCAACGTTGCCTGAAACGTTGACGGTTCCCTGGAGTTGCCTGAGCGTCGCGGCCGCCCCGGCCGCGGCAATCGTGGCCGAGGACAGCGTGTTCAAGCCGGGGTGATCGAAAGCCAGCGTCCCGGCGCCGACCAAGGTTGCGCCGGTGTAGGAATTGGCGCCTTGCAGGGTCCAGGTTCCGGTCCCCAGTTTGGTCGCGGTGGCGTTTCCCGTGGCCACCGGACCTTGGATTATGCCGTCGCCGCCGCCCTGCAAGGCGAGGGCCGTGTTCGTGCCTGCGATGCCGGCGGGACCGGCCAGCGTCAGGCTGTCGGCATCGCACTGGATCGCGGCATTGGCGGCAAGCGTAACGGTTCCGGCCCAACTGTTGACGCCGGAGGCGCTGCGCAGCGCCCCGGTGCCGGCCACGCCGTCGCCGCGGAGCGTCAGGGGTTCGGCGCCGACCGCGGTGTTGCCCTGGACCTCGACGGCGGCCCCGGCGGCCACCTGGGTGCCGGAAGCCGTGTTGCCCAGGGCACTGCCGTGGCGCACATTCAGCACCCCCTCGTCGACCGCCACCGTTCCCGCGAACGTCGAGGGCGCATTCGGCCCCAGCGTCACCGTACCGCCCGTGGTCTTTGTGATTCCAACGGTTCCGGCCAGCGGCGCGTCGCACACGCCGTTGCGGAAGTCGTAGGTTGTCGCGCTGGTCAGGATTCCGGTCGTTGAAGTGATCGTACCGCCAAACAGCGTGACGCCGCCGACCGAGTCGGAGTAGCCCTGCAGGCTGAAGGTCCCGCCATCGACGTTGACGATGCCGGTCGCCGCGATCGCGCCTCCCGCACCGTACTGGAACGTCCCCTGTTTGGCCCAGAGGTGCGGAACGGAAGCAGCCATGCTCCCTTCAAGCAGCAGCGTGCCGTCGCCAACCTTGGTCAGCGAGGAGGTGCCCGTTCCGGAAACGGCCGAAGGCGCGCCTCTAATGGCCAGCGACCCGGCATCGATCCCGAACGTCGCATCGCCGGTGAGCGAAATGCCGCCGCTCCAACTGTTCACGCCGGCAGTGGAGCGCAGTCCTCCCATCCCCTCGGGCCCGGCCCCTGAAACCGACAGGGCTTCGGCGCCCACCGCGATGCCGCCCTGCACTTCGAGGGCAGCGCCGAACGCCACCACCGTCCCGCCCGCGGTTGTACCGAGTGCATTGCCGTGCCTGACATTGGTTTCAGCCTCCAATCGGATTTGGCCGCTAGTCTCGGCGATGCCCTCGACAGCGCACAGCGCACCCTCCAATGCACTTGTCCCCTTGCCCGCAAGCGTCAGAACCTCATTGCCAAGGTTCACTCCTCCGTCGAGAATCAGTGCGGCGCCATCCTTTACCTTGGTGCCGGCGGCCGTCGAACCGAGCGCCTCATCCGCCTTGATGCGCAGCCGGCCGGCCTGCACCTCGACCTCGCCGGTGAAGGAGTCCTTCGCCTCCAGCACCCATTCGCCGAGGCCCAGTTTGGTCACTTTGCCGGTCCCGGTATTGATGGCCCCCCCGACGATCCCTTTGGCCGTGTCAGCGGCGTAGAGTTCGAGGTCCTCGACGGTACCTTTGACGCTCTCCGCATGGGTCAACGCCAACTGGTGCGCATCGACCGCGATCCTGGCGGAATCGGCAAGGGTGATCGTCCCACCCCATGAGTTGTTTCCCGAGATGCTGCGCAGGGCCCCGGCGCCGGAAATCCCGATGCCGCTGATCGTCAGTCCCTTGGCGCCGACCGTCACGTCGAGAGTTTCCTTTTGCAGCTCCAGTGCGGCGTCCTTGGCCACGGTGACTGCGCCGGCAACCGTTCCCAACGCGCTGCTTACGCGGACGTTGAGGGCGCCGGCGTCGATGGCGGTCGCCCCGGTGAACGTGCTTGCTCCCTTGAGCGTCTGAACCCCGGTGCCGACCTTCTTCAGCGCGCCGCCCACGCCGGCAATGGCCCCGGAGTACATGGCACTGCCGTTGCTCTTGCCGACCGTCAACAGCCCGCTGCCCAGATCGATCGCGGCGCCGGCCGCGCCGGTGAGGGTGTCCACCGATTCGTTGAAGCCTTGCAGCGCGAAGGTGCCGCCGTTGAGAATGAGTTGTGCGGCGTCATCGAGACAAACGTGTTGTCGCCTTTGAGAACCAAACGCCCGCTGTCGTCTTTGCGCAGATCGCCGGTGCCGCTGATGATCCCTTCAATGGTTGTGTCGGCGGCGCCCTTCACTTCGCCGGCGACGTTGAGGATCAGCTTCTGTTTCAGTACGAGGTTGTCGGTGGCGGCCTTGATCGTCTTCGTTCCGGTGCCTGCCAGCGTCAGATCGAGGTCGAGAGTTTGCCCGTTGCCGCTGTTGTTGACGAGGACGTCGGCCGCGACGCTGCCCTGAAACGACAGCGGATTCCCGCTGAGCGTGAAGGCCCCGGCCCCGGACGAGAACGACAGGGAGCCGAGCATCCACGGGTTGTTCAGATCGACGTCCGGCGTCAGCCGCACGGTGCCGGCCAGGTAGACGTCGTCGGTGGCAAGGCCCCCCGGAGCACTGCCGCCGCTCCAGTTCAGCCCGGTGCTCCAGTGATCGTCCGTTCCGCCCCCGTTCCACGTGTAGCTGGCGCCGAAGGCAGTTAGTCCCCACGCGCAGAAGAGGACCGCAAGTCCTCCGCGCACTATAAGATGCCGGTTCATTGCCGCGTCCCCCTTGCTCGACTTCGACACAACCGTTCACAGGGGACCGTCGCAATTTTCGAGGCACAAGGGGTCACTCGCCCTATCGGCCAACCGTTCCGTCGCGAACATGGGACTGTCCCCTGTGAACGCTTACCAGTCGGCCCCGGGAGCACACTGTCAACATGGGGGAAAAGCCGTGGCGTTGTCAAGGGGCGGTGAATCGAGGCACAGGATTCGGCGCCGTTCCCGATGGCATCCTTCCTGTGCAGCGGAAACAGCGGGCGTTACCGACCCATGAACGACCACCAGCACCCAGAATTGCGGGAAAGTCTATGGGCAATCGTCTTGCGCCTAATGGATTGTGTCCCGTCTCACGTGCCCGGGTCGTCGGCCGAAGGTCCATACATGCCGGGTACGGGGCAGTCGTTCAACCGGAGGTAGACGCAAAGGTGGGCGCGGTGATGAATCAGATGATTGAGCACGACCACCCGCATCACCAGATGGCGCGGCATGGTCAACAGTGTCTGACCTCCCCAGAGCAGTGACCAGTCGTTTCCCAGTGCCTCCTCGCGAACGGCTTCGATGGCCTGGCGAGCCGACTGGACGTTGCGGTCGAACATTTCGAGAATCTCGGCCACCGACGCCAATTGGGGCGTCTGATAAGCCGGCCCATCCACCGGCGCGAAGTCCCACGAATCCTGCTGGAGCACCGTTTCGATCCATCCGGGAATCTCAGCCACGTGATTGGCATTCCACCCGATGGAATTGGACTTGGCGTGGGCCTTCCAGTCCAGCTTGTCATTCGGAATCCGCCCGAGCACTTTCCGCGTGCTGGCCATTTCCTGGTCGAACTCAGGAAGAAAGGTTTCAGCATAACCCATCATACACCTCCGCCAATGTGGTTGACTCGAAATCTCCAGAAGGTAACCGTTTACGGGGATTGTCGTCTCTCGATGCACAACTTGTCCACCCCCCCGGCCACCGAAACGGCTGCTGACCTGCTCCGCCGGGTACTTGGACGGTAGAATAGAGCAAGCCGTGATTCGCTCTTACCCGGTTCCGTCCGTGCCTTTGGCCTATGCCAGTCACTTTCCCAACGTGTCCCGAATTGCTTGCACCCGCAGGGAATTGGGACTGCGCGAAGGCGGCGGTGGCAAATGGGGCGGATGCGGTCTATTTCGGGCTGGATGGCGCGTTCAATGCCCGGGCAAGGGCGGCCGGGTTTTCGACGGACGATCTGTCGGAGTTTCTCGCATTTCTGCACCGCAGTGGCCTTCGCGGCTACGTGACGCTGAATACGCTGGCGTTCTCCGAGGAACTAAAGCCCTTGGAGGCGATCGTCCGGCAAATTGCCGCCGCGGGGGCCGACGGGGTGCTCGTGCAGGATCTGGGACTGCTCCGCATGATCCGGCGGATCGCGCCTGCGCTGCCCGTCCATGCGTCCACCCAAATGTCGTTGACCAGTGCGGAGTGCATTCGGGTGGTTGAAGATATGGGTATCGAGCGCGTAGTGCTTCCACGCGAACTCTCGGTGTCGGAGATCGCAAGGATTCGCGCAAAAACGTCGGTCGCGTTGGAGACGTTCGTTCATGGCGCAATCTGCGTCGCCTACAGCGGGCAGTGCCTGACAAGCGAGTCGCTCGGGGGGCGGAGCGCGAACCGCGGGCAGTGCGCCCAGGCGTGCCGGCTGCCTTACGAGGTGGTTTGCGACGGGCGAAACATTGATCTGGCCGGACGGAAGTACCTGCTCAGCCCGCGGGACCTCGCGGCGTACGCCTTGATTCCCGAGTTGATCGCCGCCGGCGTGACTGCACTGAAGATCGAAGGGCGACTGAAGGCGGCCGAGTATGTGGCCAACATCACGCGTCACTACCGGCGGGCGATCGACGCGGCCGCGGCCGGGCAGCCGGTGGAGTTTTCGGAGCGGCAGGTGGAGGAGATGGAACTCTCTTTCTCGCGGGGCTTCTCCGTCGGCTGGTTGCATGGCTGCGATCACAAGGCACTCGTTCCGGGCGTCAGTTCGGCCAAGCGGGGCGTGCTCGCCGGACAGGTGCTCGCCGTGCACCGGGGCCGGGTGCGCGTGGAACTCAGCGGACGGCTCAAGGCGGGTGACGGCGTGGTCTTCGAAGGCGATCGGGCCGCAGGCGAAGAGCAGGGCGGCCGCGTGTTCACGATCCATCGGCAAGACAAACGCGTGACCGAGGAGGTTGCCGGCGGGATTGTGGAGCTGGTATTCCAGCGGGAGGCAATCGACTACGACCGTATCCGGCCGGGCCAGAGAATGTGGAAGACGGACGATCCGGCCTTGACGCGGCGCTTGCGAAAGACGTTCACCGGAAAGGTTCACGGCAAGGACCGGCCGGTGGACATTGCTTTGCATGCAGCCGTCGGCAAGCCGATCGAGCTGACGGCCTGCGTGGAAGGCTTGCCTACCGTCGTGCTCAGGAGCGACGAACCGCTTGCCGAGGCGGTCAAGCATCCGCTGACCCGCGACGTGCTGCAGCAGCAGTTCGGGCGCTTGGGCGGCTCGGGACTGGTGCTTTCAACGTTGACCGTTACGATCGAGGGGCGGCCGATGGCGCCGCTGAGCGTGCTCGGCAGCCTGCGGAAGAGATGTGTCGCTGCGCTGCGGGCCGCATTGGAAGAAACGTTGCAGGTGGGACACGCGACGGCAACCGAGCCTGTACTGGCCCAAATGCGCGGCGAGATCGTCCAACCGGCCACGACGCTGCGCGAACCGCAACTGGCCGTCCTATGCCGATCGGTTCACCAGGTGCAGGCGATGCTCGAAGAAGGGGTGTCGGCCATTTACGCCGATTTCCGGAGCATGCACCTCTACGCTGAGGCGGTTACGCTCGTCCGCGCGGCAGGCGCACGAGTGTTCCTGGCCACGCCGCGCATTCAGAAGCCGGGCGAGGCGGGAGTCTTCGAGGCGCTGCAACGCCACGAGGCGGACGGGGTTCTCGTGCGAAATCTGGCGGCGCTCGATTTCTTCGCGAAACGTTCCATACCTTGCGTTGCCGACTATTCGCTCAATGCAGCCAACGATCTGACGGTAGACTATTTGCACAAGCTTGGGGCGGAGCGCGTGACGGCGTCGTACGACCTGAACCGCGAGCAGTTGCTCGCAATGGCCCGGCAGGCTCCGGCGGAACGGCTGGAAGTCGTTGTTCATCAGCACATGCCGATGTTTTACATGGAGCATTGCGTGTTCTGTGCGGTTCTGTCGGCGGGAACGGACAAGACGGACTGCGGCCGTCCATGCGAACGCCACGAGGTGCGGCTTCGCGACCGGATTGGCGTGGAGCATCCGCTGCACGCCGATGCAGGATGCCGCAACACGGTGTACAACGGGACCGCGCAGAGCGGGGCCGAAGCGGTCAAGCCCTTGTTGCAACTCGGCGTCCGCCATTTTCGCGTGGAACTGCTACACGACGCTTCGCCCGCGGAACTCCGTCGGTGCGTCGCCTTGTACCGGGACCTATTGGCGGGCAAGGTCTCCGGCCGCGAGGTGTGGACGGGGGTGAGAGCAGGCAACCAGGTTGGTGTCACGCGGGGGACGCTGGAGCACCGGCGCGATCCGTCGCCGATAGGGTAATACACGCATGCTACTGCTACCTCGCGACAAACTCGTTCTGGCCACGGGCAATCCGCACAAGGTGCGCGAGCTTCGGGAGTTGCTGCGCCCGTGGCACGTTCCTCTTGGCTCGCTGGCCGATTTCGCAGGGATTGGACCGGCGGACGAGCATGGCGCGACCTTGGCGGAGAATGCCCGGTGCAAGGCCTTAGGATATGCCCGGTCACTCGGCGAATGGGTGCTGGCGGATGACACGGGGCTTGAGGTCGACGCCCTTGGCGGCGCGCCGGGAGTCCGGTCGGCCCGGTTTGCCGGCGACGGGGCGACGATGGCCGACAATCGGGCCCGCCTGTTGGACGAGCTGGCGGGTGTTCCGGGCCCGGATCGAACGGCGAGGTTCGTTTGTCGCCTTGCGATAGCCGATCCAGCCGGCGCGGTCGTCGCCGAAGCGGCCGGCGCCTGCCGCGGGCGAATACGATTCGGCGCGACGGGCGAGTTCGGGTTCGGCTATGATTCGCTGTTCGAGATCGTCGAGTATCGGCGCACCCTGGCCGAGCTTGGCCCAGCGGCAACCGCGGTCATCGGCCATCGCGGACGCGGGGTACGGAGCCTGCTGACGGCAATGATGCGTGGAGAGACATCAGGGTTCGTTAAAAATCGGCTTGACACTGTCGAAAAATGACAGTATGCTGCAAATATGCAGAATCTTACCGAAATCGCACTGCAGATGTCCCCCGACGGCGTCTTCACCCGGCAAGAGGTCGGGTGCTGGCTCGGCGGCAGTCCGGACCGTCAATTCGGGCTGCTCCGGCGCTCACTCAGAGCGGGGGAGGTGTTGCGTATTCACCGCGGGCTGTATTGTCTGGCGCCGAAGTACCTGCGCCGAAAAGTCGATCTGCTGATCCTGGCCCAACGCATCCACGGGCCAAGCTATATCAGCCTGGAGTCGGCCCTGTCGTATCATGGATGGATTCCCGAGGCCGTGTACGCGGTTACGAGCGTCGCCCTGGACCGCTCACGCGAGTTCGACACGCCGGTTGGATATTTCAGCTTCACTCGCGTTCCCCAGCAGGCGCTGTACACCGAGGTGGCGCGCGTGGAAACCGGGCCGACCGGCAGTTTTCTGCTTGCCGAGCCGTTGAAGGCCCTGGCCGACTACGTGTACGTTCATAAGTGCGATTGGACCACTGTCGGGCCGCTTGTCGGGAGTCTGCGAATTGACGACGATCTTTTGGCCGGCATCGAGCCCGAACCGTTCGACCGGCTCCTGGTCAACTACTCCTCGCGACGCGTGCGCCGTTTCCTCGACGGCTTGCGGAAGGAGATCTTTGGAGACCGTCCCAGGTCTCGCGTCACGCCGCCCTGTGTATCCAATAAGGCGCGCTCTTACCGCGAAAAAAAGACGGTCCCGCTTGCGCCCACACATGGGGAGTCTTGCCCATGAGCGTGAAGATGATCCAGGACCGGTTAGACCGGTACGAGTGTCGATCGACCGTTGACGAAGAGCAGGCGGTGCGCGAGATCACGCAGGAGATTGTGCTGGCGGCTTTGGGGCGAACCGACTTTTTCCAGAAAGCGGCGTTCCAGGGCGGCACATGTCTTCGCGTGTTCCACGGCCTGAACCGCTTCTCGGAAGACCTCGATTTCGCACTCCTGCAGCCGAGCCGGTCCTTCAGCCTGCAATCCTACCTTGCCGGCGTCGCCAAGGAGCTTCAGGCGTATGGCTATCGGTTGGAGTGGGAGGATCGCTCGAAACTGGACCGGGCCGTCCGCATGGCGTTCCTGAAAGACGACTCGTTGGGCAGCCTGCTGCGTCTGAACTACCGGCCTGCTACCGGCCCGCTCCGCAAACTCCGGATCAAACTCGAGGTCGATGCCAACCCGCCGGCCGGCGCAGGATTCGAGACCAGATACCTGGACTTTCCGTTCCCCTCGGCCGTATGCGTCTACGATCTGCCCAGCCTCTTCGCGGGCAAGTTGCATGCGCTGCTATGCCGCGACTACCACAAGGGCCGCGACTGGTACGATTTCCTCTGGTACACCGCCCGCAGCACACCAGTCAACGATACGTTGCTCTCCGCTGCTTTGAATCAGATGGGCCCATGGCAGGGGCAAGGGCTTCGGGCCACCTGCGCCTGGTGCCGGGAGCAACTGCGCTTGCGAATCGAAGCGACCGACTGGAAGCCGGTTCGTGCCGACATTCATCGCTTCGTCAAGCCCAACGAACTGCCCTCGCTCGACCTTTGGACCCGCGAGTTCTTCCTGGCCCAGACCGACAAGCTGGTGTGAAGATGACAGAAGCTGCGTGAGAGGGGGATAAGGGGTAGGGATGCGCCGAGTGCGTCGCGCGACTCAGCGAGTCGGCTTCGCCTCAAACCGCCCGACCGGATAGCCCTTCTTGTAAGACATCATCGCAGGATAGGGCGACTTCTGAGGGGATGTCGCGGGCGGTGCTGGTGATGGGAGCAACCGTCACTTCGCCAAGGTACGGCAGAATGGAATCGCGAGTCAAGATGAGAACCGGACGCCTCTTGTCCGGGCGAGCGAATCTGTACCAACAGGGAATCTGCCACACTGCCCCATGGGTGAACGACTTGTCGCCGTCCCATGCCTGCAAACGGTCTGGTCGGATCGTAATGGAACGATTGCCAGTACGCGCGCTCGACGGCGCGGAAATCCAACGGGGCGGCGGGGTCGTGGTCGGACGGTAGGATGCCGTATTGCTGCATCTGGCGGATGTAGTAGACGTTGGGACGGAAGCCGGGCATGTCGAACCGCTTGCTCTCCGCAAGCCGCTCGGACGCGGCGACGATCGCCGCCAGCATGGCCTGGTAATCCGGATCGTTGGTGCTGGCGAACTCGCTGCGTTCGCACCAGCCGAGCCCGCCCGCCTCCGGCGATAGCGGAGCGCGAAGCAGCAGTGACTTCTCCGGCCGGGAGAGATTGCACAACGCTTGCGGCGGCTGAGCGTCGCCAAAGCGATAGTAGCCGATCCCGCCGCGAATGCTTGCCAATTCGGTAAACTTGTGGACCAGCGGCAAGTGCGGTCCTTTCGAGCCGAAGCGGAAGTACAGGTTGCCCTCCCCAATGCGGCGCGTTTCGGGTGCTGGCGCGCCATGGCACTCGCCGCACCGCCGCTCCATGGCCGCGACGGGGAACTCCACCGGCGCCATGCCCGTGCCCAACGCCGCGTAGGTGCCCGCGTACACCGCGCTGGCCTCAATCCACAGCCGCACCATCGTCCGCTCCGCTTCACTGAGCCGCACGTCGTGATGGCTGCCGTCCAGGTAGCCCAGCAGCGGGCTTGCCGAACTGCCCACCGAACGCGGCGGCCGGTCGCCCGTCTCGTTCCGGCCGTCGGAAATCAACCGGTGACGCATGATCGAACGGTAGCTCACCGAGAAGATCGGTCCGTGGTCGCCGCACAGGTCGAGCCGGCCTTCCATCCGGTCGGCGTTGTGGCACTCAACGCAATGCCGATCAAGGATCGGCTGGATATCGCGAGGGAAGTCGAATATGTCGGGCATTTCGGCAATGGGCTCGATGCGGGCAGGCGGCCGCATGAAGGCCATCCGTCCCGGCTCGATGAGCGCCGCCGTGGTTCGCCCTTCGTGGCAACCCACGCAACCGGTGGTCTCGCCCGGCTGCACGGTCAGGAAACTATGCATCCGCTTCACCGATAGATCGTTCTCGTCGAGGGCGACGAAGAACAGCGACCGCATGGCCGGCACCTCGAAATGGGCCGAGCCGTCCTCGGCCACGGGCACCGTGCCGAGGATCTTCGCAAGCTGGAAAGAACCGCCCACGGTAATCGGCCACATGCCGCCGGAGAAGTTGATCGGCTTCGGTGGGCGTTCCAGAACGAGCAGCTTCTTGATCTCGCCTCGCCCAACACCCTCCATGTTGCGCCCGTGATAAACGTCGCTAAGGAACAGCCGGCCGGTCGCCTGCGCCAGGTCGATCCGCTGGGGAACAATTCGTTCGACGGGTCGCGGCACCAGTGGCCGGGGCTCCTGGCACTGAAGCGGGCAGCCGGGCGGCACCGTGCAAACCAGCTCCGTCTGCCCCTGGCCGTCCATCACGTGGATGCCCTTCCCGTCGGCCACCAGGAAGCAGTCTTCCGAGAATGGGTACGGGTCGCGGTACAGGCCGCCGGAACTGATGCGGCGTGCCGAGGCCGGGTCGTCCGGCCCACGGGACGGATCGACGATGGTAATGTGCCCCATATGCCCCGGCACTCCGTGCCCCGGCGAGAACGACGCCACCACTTTCTTCGTGCCGGGAATGGGCTTCGCGTCGAGCATGGCCGTGCCGCGGAACTGGTTGCCGTAGTAGGCCATCTGCCCCGTGCCGTCGGGGTTAACCGTCCACAGGTGATGGAAGTGGAACTGGCTGCGGTCCACGTATTCCCAGCGGGTGAACAGCACGCGGCCGTCGGGCAGTACCCAGGGCGTGTTGTCGTGCTCGGCGTTGGTGGAAAGCTGGCGGATATTGCTGCCGTCGGCCTCGCAGCGGTACAGCACGGCCACCGGCGTGCGCCAGCAGCTTACGAACCGGTTGCAGCGACTGGAACCGAAGATGATGCCGCCGTCGGGCAGATAGGTGGGCTCGATATCGTCGTACGGCCCGTCGGTAAGCTGCACCAGGCCGGAGCCGTCGGACTGGATTTCGTACAGATGGTAGTACGGCTGGCCGCCGCGGCGGTACGAGAAGAGGATGGTCCGCCCATCGTAATGCACCTGCGGATCGCGGATGCCGCCGGTGGGGTCTTCCAACAGTAGGGTGCGCTCCTTGGTGCACAAGTTGTAGCGCACCAGCCGGCCGCCGTCGCCGAACCGCGGCGGAAGCTCTTCGCCTTCGATGCCACAGTGCGGCGGATACTCCGACACGCTCGACGACATGAAGCCGAACGTGGCGTAATAGTGGTCGAACTCCGTCACCCGCTCCGCGTAGATGATCTCGTCGACGCCGGCCATCGGCCCTTCGAGAAAGTTCGCCAGCAGTCTGGGCGCGGGTATTTCCTCCGGCTCCGGCCCCGGGGTGAGCGAGATGTTGTCGGCCAGCCAGTTGCTTTCGGAATTGAACGCCTGCAACTGGACCCGGCCCACCGCGGCCCCGGCCGGCAACGCCTGCTGGAACAGCCGCACGTACTTGACGGTCCGGCCGTTGAGCGTGACGTCGTAGTAGGGAGTCTCTGCGGTGAGGTGTCCGACGATCTTCAACTGGTTCACCACCGGCTGCTCGCCGTCCCAGACGGCTTTGGCGCCCGAATCGGCGGTTGTCTTGGCCGTGAGGTTTTCGATATCGCACCAGGCGCTTCCGTCGTGTGCCTGGAGCCGGTTGCCGCGGCCCACCCGCATGTTGATGGCGATGCTGCTCGCCCCGGGCGCACAGTACACCACCACGTTCATGGTCCGGTCGCCGCCGGCGGCCACGTCGAACACGGCGAAGTCCATCTGGAAGACGAAGCTGGAGACCGGCCCGCCGGCCGACTGGTGCAGGCTGCTCCCGTGCGGTCCGACGATTTCAGCCGAATGATTGCCGGAGATGGCCGACGCCTCCTGCACGCGCACCCTGTCGGCCTGGAACGTCCAGTGCTCGAACTTCCCCTCGGCCACTGCCTGAAAGTCCCCGTTGTTAATGAGTCCGGCGGGGGCTGCGTGAACCCCGATTGCGATGATCAGAAACGGAACAACGAAGGCAACGAGGCGGGGCATGGCAAGTCTCCGTCCACTCGGGGCTTGGCGGGATGGTCCGGCATCCATTGCCGGTTGGCGCAAACATGATACACATATTATGCCCCAGCCGGTCCCAAGAGGTCAATCCTGTCCAGGCTTAGAACTTGTCCGCCAGTGGCCAGAAGAGCCGGGCCAGCGGGCCGAGCGGTTCGCCGGCGGCGGCGCGAACCATGAACACCTCGCGGCCGGCGCCGGTCCCCTCGGCAGCCTGCGCCACGCCATGCGACCGGAGCCGCCCATCGAGGAAATGGCCGGTCGGCAGGGCCCAGGAGACCACCGTGCGGCCAAGCCGGCCCGCTTCCGTTCCAATCGCGCTGAGCAGAGCTTCAGCAATCTCTTCGCATTCGGGGTCACAGCAGAACTCCGAGACCAGCAGCCGGCCCGGCTCGGCTTCGCAGCGGGCATAGCCCAGCCAATGATCCCCGGTGCCGCACGCGACGATTCGCCAGTGCGGATTCAAGCGAAAGAGCGTCTGGTGAAGCGGCCGGTAGCGGGCGTCGCGCAGCAGTTTCCCGTCGTAATTGGGATAGTCATCGGCATAGATCGAGCCGAGGGCTTTCCATTGTTCCGCGGTCGGGCGGTCCAGCCACGTCTGTGCTTGGCTGCGGTGGTGGAACGGCCAGTCCTGTAGTTGGCACTCCGTGTAACGCTGTGCGATGCGGACGAACCCGTGGCGATCGTAGACCGCCGGCTGCCCGGTGAAGAGCACAGCCGGGAGCCGGTCCCGGTCGACCAGGGCCAGGCAATGCTCAAGCAGATACCTCGCGATGCCTTGGCGGCGGTAGCGGGGCGCGGTGGCAACCGAGGCCACGCCCACCACTTCAACCGGGCGTCCGCCGAGCCACACCTGCAGGGGCATCAACGCGGCGTTGCCGAGGATTTCTTCGCCGTCGTAGAGCGTGTAGGGAGTCCAGGTGGCATAGGGCCGGCCGCTTTCGATCAGCGACGCGAACAACTCCCGATCGGGAGGAAAGACCTCGCCGAGCATCCGATACAACGCAACCCGCGCCGACCCGGCCGGCGTCGCGATCCGACATCGTTTCAAGTCCAGCATGATTCTCCGTCCGCGCTTTCTAGCAGTGCCGACGGCTCTTCGGTTCTTAGGTGCAAGCCGCTAGGGTTGGAGTCCCGCCTTTAGGCGGTCTCGGCTTTCCGGCTGAGGCCGGGACTCCAACAGAGCACCGTTCGCACCGATAAACGGAAGAGCCGTGCCGGCCCATTATGGCCCAGCCGTGTCTTGACGGTCAACCGTTAACCCTCTTCGTGCCCTTTGTGCACTTCGTGGTTGAATGCCCCTGCACGTCTCATAAAGGCAGCCTTGCCAGCGGAAGAAGCTCCCGAACAGTGGACCTGGGAGCTTCGTTTTCTTCACCACAAAGGACACAAAGGGCACGAAGACGGAAAGTGCCCCTTGAGCGCCCTCCGGGGTCAAAGCTCGATTAGTGATTAGCGAAGTGCGTTCTCCAGCTCGGTGGCGTTCGCCACATGAAGTCAACTCTTGACTCTTGACACATTAGCCGGGGCAGGTTCAGCACGAGGATATGAGCGGTGGAATGATACCGGCGCGGGCGTTAAGAGCTGAAACCACGAAGTACACGAAGCACACGAAAAGGGAAGTGGGAAATGCCAACTCGGCACAGGCCGCCGCTTTCGTGCCGTTTGTGTATTTCGTGGTGAGCTTCTGCTCTTGATGCCTCGATGCGGACATTTGGTCATTGACCGAGCGACCGGAAAGTATCGGCGGGTGTCAAGTGTCAAGAGTCCACCCCGATGTCTCGCCAAGCAGCAACCAGCAACTTCCACCGATCTGCCAGTGGCCTGTTTTTTCGGCTTGTAATCCGGCGTCCGACCTGCCAAACTTGAGTAACTATACATATGTCCATTTCCGGGCCGACCCGAACGAGACTTGCCATCTCACCCGGCTGCGGCGCGATGCAAACGGTGCCCCGCTGGAGTCCCGGCTTCAGCCGGTCCGGAAAAAACCGCCTAAAGGCGGGACTCCAGCCCAGCGGCCTGCACCAAGAAACGAACGAAAGCGACGGCGAGTGTGGAAAATCGGAAAATTGCCACCCAAAAACGGAAGCTGGGAGTTGGAAGCTGGGAAATAGGAGCTAGGGGGAAGAGATGGCAGGTGGCAGCAGCGGCTACACGGCCAGGGGAGCTAGTTCGGGTGAACCGTGCCCCCTTAGCTCACTGACCACGGCTCCGTGCGGGGCAAACCCGCACGTGGCCCTTTGCCTCCTCCAAACGTGCCAGAGACTCTTGCCGGACACTTGCACCGGGAAGGCGTTCCGAGAAACAATAGGGGCTGTGTCTGGAGAATCCCGAATTGCATACCTTTACCGGTTCTTCGGTTTCTAGGTGCAGACAGCCTTTATTTCAGGGACGGCACAGCGGCGTGTGCCGACTGCATTGCCGCGGCCTGCACCTAGAAACGGAAGAGTTCCTTTACCTTGGAGGTGCTACTATGAACGCTGCCCGAATGCTTTGTGTTTTGACCGCTGCCGCCGTGTTTCTGAGCCTGCCTGCCCAACGGGCCGCCGGCCAGGCGAACTACGATGAGAGCAAGGTGCCGGAGTACACCCTGCCCGACCCGCTGATCATGCAGGACGGGCGGCAGGTGGCAACGGCCGAAATGTGGCGGGCCGGGCGGCGGCCGGAAGTACTCGGGCTGTTCGAGGAGCAAATGTACGGCAAGCCGCTGGGGCCGCCCCCGAAATTGCGGTTCGAGTTGTTCGATGAGGCCGGCGACGCACTGGGCGGCAAGGCCGTGCGCAAGCAGGTGCGGGTCCACTTCGTCCAGGACGACGATGCGCCGGCAATGGATATTCTCATCTACCTGCCCAAGGGCGCCGCTAAGCCCGTGCCGCTGTTCGTGGGCTTGAACTTCTACGGAAACCACACGATCGCCCCCGATCCGGCCATCCGGCTTTCGGACAAGTGGATGCGCTCGAACGAGAAATTCGGGGTTGTCAACAACCGGGCCACCGAGGCGTCGCGAGGCGTGCGGGCGGAGCGCTGGCCGGTCGAGTTAATCCTCAGCCGCGGCTACGGGCTGGCCACCATTTACTGCGGCGACCTCTCGCCGGATACGGCCGACCTGTTCGACCAGGCCGTGATCCGCCTGTTCTACAGGCCCGGCCAGACGGAGCCCGCGCCCGACCAGGGCCGCACCATCGCCGCATGGGCGTGGGGACTCAGCCGGGCGATGGACTACTTCGAGACCGATGCAGCGATCGACCACAAGCGGGTTGCCGTCATGGGCCATTCGCGGCTGGGGAAGACGTCGCTTTGGGCCGGGGCCCAGGACGAGCGGTTCGCTCTGGTGATATCGAACAACTCGGGCTGCGGCGGGGCAGCGCTCAGCCGGCGCCGGTTCGGCGAGACGGTCCAGCGCATCAACACGGTATTCCCGCATTGGTTTTGTACGAACTTCAAACAGTACAACGACAACGAGGACGAATGTCCGGTCGATCAACACATGCTCATTGCGCTGATGGCTCCGCGGCCGGTTTACGTGGCCAGTGCCGAGGAAGACCGCTGGGCCGATCCCCGCGGCGAGTTCCTCGCCGCCCGCGGCGCCGACCCGGTATATCGGCTCCTGGGCACCGACGGCATGACAGCCGACGATATGCCGCCGGTTGAGCAGCCGGTGACCAGCCGCATCGGCTACCACATTCGCCGGGGACCGCACGATGTGACGGAGTACGACTGGCAGCGGTTCATGGATTTTGCCGACAAGCACATGTAAGAACGCGCCCGGCTCTCCCTCGACTAGCTCGAAGGTGAACCGCAACTCGACGGTCCGTGTGCAGCCTGGGGCCGAATCGTGAACAGTTCTCCGATGTGGAGCACCTCAACAGCCACTTTGCGGCGTGCCAGTGCGTCGCGAAGCTGGATGATGCAACCCGGGCATGCGGTTGCCACGGCATCGGCGCCGGAGGCCAGGATGGCGTCGACCTTGTGATCGGCGATCTTCTGGGAAATCTCGTAATGGGTAATGCTGAATGAGCCGCCGAGTCCGCAGCACCGGTCGGCGTCGGGCATCTCGACAAACCGGAGCCCCTCGATGGCCCGGAGAATCTTCCGGGGCTGTTCACGGACGTCCTGGTACCGCGCGAGGTGGCAAGGGTCGTGCCAGGTGAGAGTCTTGCCGCGGAACTCGGGCTTGATCGCCAGCCGGTCGAGGTCGGCGGCAAGAACGTCGATGACGAACTTGCTGAAGTCGATGACTTTCGCGGCAAACCGCTCGAAGCGAGTCCTTTCCTCAGCAGTCTCAGCCAGGTAGGTCGGATACTCGCTCAGTCCGGAGCCGCACGTCGCACACACCGTAATGACGTAGTCGCAGTCCTCAAACGCCTCGACGTTTCTTGCGGCCATCTTCTTCCCGGTGCGGAAATCGCCGGACAGATAGACCGGCGCGCCGCAGCAACCCTGCCGTCGGTCGAAGACGACCTCGCAATCGAGGTTCCGGAGCACGTCGACAATCATTTCGCCGATCTCCGGAAATACGTATTCCATGGCGCAACCCGCGAAGAACCCGACTCGGTACTTCGGCGCGCCCGCAGCAGGGGTGCGCTCTGGTATGCGGTTTCTGAGGAACCGCGGAGCGATTTCCGGAATCGCCCTCCCGGCGCCCAGCGCCGAGAGAAACTGCGGCAGGTGGCGGAATCTTCCTTTCCCGCGCGGCAGGATGCGTTGGAACCAGGAAGCCACCCGCAACGTCACGCCGAAGAGCCGGCGGTGGGGAAGGACGTGGCGGAACACCAGTCGCTTCCACCAAGGAAGTCCCTTCTCCGCCACGTAGTCGCCGCGAGCGGCGATCACCGCGTGGTCGATCCGCGTCTTGGCCGGGCAATACTGCACGCAGGTTCGGCACAAGAGGCAGTTGTCAATCGCCTGGTAGAAGCCTTCGCTGAGGTCCTGCTCGTCTTCGAGGGCGAGGCGGATCAACTGGTCCTTGCCCCGCGCCAGTCCCTTCTCCTCGCGCTGCTCGCGGTAGATCGGGCAGAAGTAGCCGCAGAAGCCGCACTTCATGCACTGCTCGACGTCGCCCTGGAACTTGCGGATATTCTTGAGGTTTTCGGACACTTAGCGACTCCCCTCTACGACCGTTTACGGGTCGGCGGCGCGGGCGGTCTTCTCCGCTGCATACAAAGGGAACAGTCCCATTTTCGCGGCTGTAACCGTTGATCAACCAGGCAAACCTCCCTGGCTGCCGCGAAAATCGGGACAGTCCCCGGTGAACGTTTAGCTCCCATCTTCCCAGATCTTGCCGGGGTTCAGAATCCCGTTGGGATCGAAGATGCGCTTGATGCTCTTCATCAGGTCGATGAACACCGGATCCTGCGTGCGCCGCATGAACTTCTGCTTCTCCAGGCCGATTCCATGTTCCCCCGACAGGACGCCGCCAAACTCGACCGCGGCCTCGATGATCCGATCAACGGCCCTCTGGGCCTTCTGGAAGTGGGCCGGGTCCTTTGCGTCGGTCATCACACTCGGGTGGAGGTTGCCGTCGCCTGCATGACCGATGACCGTCACCACCAGGTCGGCCTCCTCGCAAATCTTCACGACCCGTCCAATGAACTCCGCCATGCGCGTTCGGGGCACGGTCACGTCTTCCGCCAGGACCGTGGGCGCTGCGCCGAACACGGCGGCGAAACCGGCGCTGCGAGCCTTCCAGTAGTTTTGCGCCTGTTCCTGGTCCCGGGCCACCAGGACCTGGGTGGCGCCGACCTCTTGGCAAACGTCGATCACCTTCTGGGAGTCGTGTGCGACGACGTCCTCCGTGCCGTCGCACTCGAACATGAGCATCGCCGCGGCGTCTTCCGGCAACCCCATGCCGGTGATCCGGTTGATGCTCTTCACGACCCAGTTGTCCAGAAGTTCGATCTTCGCCGGGATGATGCCGCGGTCGAGGATCCTGCCGACGGTCTCGCCCGACTTGGGCAAATCGTCAAACAGGGCGATCATCGTCTTTCTGGCAGACGGCAGCGGGAGCAGGCGCAAGATCGCCTCAGTGACCACGGCCAGGGTTCCCTCCGAACCGGTGACCAGGGAAACCAGGTCGTAACCCACGACGTTCTTCACCGTGCTGCCGCCGAACTCAACGATCCGGCCGGTGGGGAGAACCGCTTGCAGCCCGAGAATGTACTGCTTCGTCACTCCGTATTTCAGACACATCGGCCCGCCGGCGTTCTCGGCGATGATCCCGCCCAGGGTCGCGCCGAGGAAGCTCTGCGGGTCGGGCGGAAAGAAGAGCCGCTCTTGGGCCAATGCGGTCTGCAAATCCATGAGCACGACCCCCGCCTGCACGCGCGCCGAGAGGTTCGCGGCGTCGATGGACACGATTCGGTTCATCTTGGTCATGGCCAGAACGATTCCGCCGCGGATCGGCACCGAGCCGCCGCTGACGTTCGTGCCACCTCCCCGCGGCGTTACCGGGATGCCGTTCTCGTTGGCCAGCTTAAGCACCGCTTCGACGTGCCCTGTCTCGGTTGGCAAGACCACCACGTCCGGCTTGTGGGTCCACGTAGACGTCCCGTCGTAGGAGTAGACCTTGCGGTCTTCCTCGGAAGAAAGCACGTTGGCTCTGCCCACGATACCCGCCAGGTCACTTATCAAACGCTCATAGGCCATGAATCGAACCCGCTAGTGGGAGTTGTTGCACCGATCGTGACCGACCGGAACCGAATGCTCTGTCAAAGGCAAACTGCCGGGTTCCCCGCAAACGTGGCATAACCTTCCAGGTTGCGATGCCGGCTCAAATGCCTCGGCAAGCAGGATGCCTACCCCACGTTTGAAGTTTGACAGAGCATGAGGATGTCTTCACTAATATCCTCATTTGTGCTGCCTGTCAAGGACTCGTACGCAGCGGTGTGCGGCAAGGTCTTCTGGCTCTTCGATTTCCAGGTGCAGACAATCTTTGTTGCAGGGACGGCACAGCGGCGTGTGCCTACTACATTGCTGCAGCCTGCACCTAGAAACGGAAGCGCCAGATTTTCCGGCACGCTGAGAAGTGCCCCGAAGAGGCTGAGTCCGCCCGTCCCAGCGCAACGCCCGCAATGTTGTGCAAATGCAAGGCGAGGCGCCGTCATGCGGGCGGCGGTGGCCGGTCGCCCGGCGTGCTGTCGCTTTCGCCGTGTCGGACGATCTTGCCCTCGACCAGGTAGATTACGTCCTCGGCAATGTTCGTGGCCTGATCGGCGATCCGCTCCAGGTTGCGCGAGACGGCCATCAGGGTGAGCAGGGCGGGAGTCCGCTCGGGATCCTGGCGAATCATGTCGAAGCACTTCAGACGGATATTCCGTTTGAACTGGTTCACCTCGTCGTCGCGGCCACAGACGTCGTCGGCCAAGGCCGCGTCGAGGTTCACCAGCGCGTCAAGGCTGTCGCGCAGCATGGCCTGCGTCTTCGCCCACATGCCGGACAGGTCGAACGGAATCTCCATCGGCGGCAGACTTGCGAACGTCGCCGCTTTGCGGGCGATGTTCACGGACAGGTCGCCGATGCGCTCCAGGTCGTTGTTGATCTTCAAAGCGGCGACAATGAACCGCAGGTCGCCGGCCACCGGCTGGTACAGCGCCAGCATTCGGAGGCAATCCTCCTCGATCTCGATCTCACGTTGGTCGATTTCGGCGTCGCGGCGTTCTACTTCGTAGGCAGCATGGGGGTCGCGGTCGAGCAAAGACTGTACGGCCCGCTGGGCCTGTTGCTCCACCAACGCGCAGAGCGAGAGCAGGTCCTGCTTCAGCGAATCGATGGAGCGATGCAAGTGTACCGACATGTCGTGCCTTTCCGTTTCCGCAACTCGGCCCTCCGGCGACTACCCGAACCGCCCGGATACATAGGCCTCGGTCTGCTCTTCCGTCGGGTTGGTGAAAATGGTTTCCGTATCGCTATACTCAATCAGCTTACCCAGGTAGAAGAAGGCTGTCCGGTCCGACACCCGCGCCGCCTGCTGCATATTGTGGGTCACAATGATAATCGTATACTCTTTCTTCAATTCGTCAATGAGGTCTTCGATCTTGCCGGTGGCCACCGGATCGAGCGCGGAGCAGGGCTCGTCCATCAGCAGGATTTCCGGCCGGTTGGCGATCGCCCGCGCAATGCACAATCGCTGCATCTGCCCCCCGGACAGGCTGAACGCACTCTCCTTCAGCCGGTCCTTGACTTCGTCCCACAGGGCGGCGGCCCGCAGCGACCTTTCGACGGTCTCGTCCAACTCCGCTTTCTTGTTCCTGCCCGCCACGCGCAGGCTGTAGACGATGTTCTCGTAAATGGACTTTGGAAACGGGTTCGATTTCTGAAAGACCATGCCGATCCGTTTGCGAAGCGAGATGACCTCCAGGTAGGGATCGTAAACACTCTGGCCGCCAATCAGGATGTCGCCCTGGTGCCGGATGCCGTCGATCAGGTCGTTCATGCGGTTGATATTCCGCAGCAGGGTCGACTTGCCGCAGCCGGACGGCCCGATCAGCGCGGTTACGCGACGCTGGGGAATGTCCATATTCAAGTCGAACAGCACCTGGGTCGGCCCGTAGAAGAAGCTGTAGTTGCACACTTGGATGTGCTGGGGGTTGACATTGCCATCGTCATGGTGGGATCGCCTGGCGACCTCGACGCGGCGCTGCTGGATGGCACTGGCGACGTGGTTCACGGGGGCGGCCTCGGGTTGCGTGTCGTTCATGGGATTCCTGGAAGCGCTCTTAGAATTTGTCGGCGGCGTATTTCTTGCGAAGGTGATTCCGGACCAGAATGGCCAGCAGGTTCAAAACAACTACCAGCAGGATCAATACCAGGGTCGTGGCGAACACCATCGGTTTCGCCGCCTCGGAATCGGGCGACTGGAAGCCGAGGTCGTAAATGTGGAACCCAAGGTGCATGAACTTCCGTTCCAGATGGATGAACGGCAACATGCCGTCGATGGGCAGGTTGGGCGCCAATGCCACAACGCCGACGAGCATCAGCGGCGCCACTTCGCCCGCCCCGCGGGCCATGGCCAGCACCAGTCCGGTCAGAATGCCGGGGGCCGAGGCCGGCAGGACCAGGTAGCGGATGGTCTGCCATTTCGACGCGCCGCACGCCAGGGAGCCCTCGCGGACTCCGCGCGGCACGGCGGCCAGCGCCTCTTCGGTCGCAACGATCACGACCGGCACGGTCATCAGGGCGAGCGTCAGGGCCGCCCAGAGAATGCCGGGGGTGCCGAAGGTGGGCGTCGGGAGGGCCCGATCGTAAAAGACGCGGTCGATGTTCCCGCCCACGAAGTACACGAAGAAGCCCAGTCCGAAAATGCCGAACACGATCGACGGCACCCCGGCCAGGTTGTTGATGGCGATTCGCACCGCGCGCACCAGCGGGCCCTGTTTCGCATACTCCCGCAAATAGATCGCCGCCATGATGCCGAACGGCATGACGGCGACGCTCATTAGCAGGGTCATGACAAACGTGCCGAAAATAGCTGGGAAAATGCCGCCCTCGGTGTTGGCCTCGCGGGGATACCCGCTCAGGAACGTCCAGATGTGGCCGAAGAACAACTGAGCGCGGCCGGCCACGGTCAGCCGGTTCGGATAGTAGTAGTGGACGATCTGGCCCAACGGCATGCTGCGCTCTTCGTCGGTCACCAGCCGGTAGACCAGCCGGTTCTCCTCCTGTTTGGCCCGCAGCGCCGCGGCTTCGTCGGCCAGCGGCTGGTATTCCGCGCGGAGCCGCTCCATGCGTTGGCGGATCGCGTCGCGGGCGGCCTCCTGCTCCGGCGAAAGGCTGTCTTGCCGCGAGTAGAATCGCTCCGCCAGTTCCAGATCGCGCATCTGCAAGTTGATGCGCCCGATGGCATGGCGTTCGATGCGGGTGATCGCCGCGCGCCGCGCGTCGACCTCGTCGACGAGTTTATGGAGCGTCGTGTCGAAGGCCGGATCGCCGGCCTCGATGATGTCGCCGACCCTCTGCTCCAGCCGTACGGGGAAGAAGATGGCGTCGCCCCATTCCATACGTTCGGCGCGGATGACGTTTTCCGGGTAGGAAACCCTTTCGATGTCACCCGCGCTGAAGTACGCGAACGATTGCCCGAAAGCGTCACGATTTCCCATGAACAACTGCTTTTCGCGCCGGTCGGCCGGGTCGGGACTCTCACGTTGCTCAGGGGTCAGATCGCGCACGTCGCGGTCCTGCTCGACCGTAATGACGCCCATGGCAAAGGTTCCGTTACGGAACCGTGTGTTGCCGTCATCCGCGAATTCGATCAGCGCCACGTTGCGCGGCCAGAACACACAGACACCATTGTACATCACAAGCGCCAACAGCAGCAGGATCATGGTCAGGCCGACCGTCAATCCCATCGCGGTGACCCAAACGTAGGTTTCGCCCGCCGGGCGCCCCGAGGCGGACGCAGGAGCCGAAGA
The DNA here is from genome assembly GCA_034005525.1 of Thermoguttaceae bacterium. Lineage (GTDB taxonomy): Bacteria > Planctomycetota > Planctomycetia > Pirellulales > Thermoguttaceae > PWXP01. The sequence goes on from JAVEUP010000018.1 coordinate 52,976, forward strand.
CTGGGGGGCATTATTCGCTGTATGGCCGTGTTTATGCTTCATCGTAGTTTCCAAACACCGCTCCACCGGCACAGGGTCGGGGGCTCATAGTTATATACAAGTTGTGGCCGCCACCGGCCGGCTTGTCCGGCCTGGAGCGGTGGTCAGTCGGCTAAGGCGGTGCCCCGAGTCCCCTATTTGCCGTGCCCGCCGCCGCCTCCGGCGGCGGGCACGGCAAATATTCAAGGGCATCGTGCATCTTAGCTGACTGACCACGGCTCCTGCGGGACAAGCCCGCACGTGGCCCTCTGTACGAATCAAACTTGTGGATCACACTCATTCCACCGCCCGGTATTTCTCGCGCAAGCGCTGCCGCATAATCTCGGCGACGGTGTTCACGGCGAAGGTCATCAGGAACAGCACCATGGCGCCGAGGAACAGGGTCCGGTACAGCGTGCCGAGGTACGGCGCTTCGGGCAGTTCCACGGCGATATTGGCCGAAAGCGTTCTCATCCCGGTGAACGGGTTAAACTCGGTCACCGGCGTGTTCCCGGTGGCCATCACCACGATCATCGTTTCGCCCACCGCGCGGCCGAGTCCGATCATCACCGCCGAGAACGTGCCGGCCGACGCGGTGGGCAACACCACGCGGACGGCCGTTTGCCACCGGCTGGCGCCGAGCGCGAGAGAACCCGACCGAAACGCCTCGGGGACGTTCGACAGCGCGTCCTCGGTAATGGTGAAGATGATTGGGATGACCGCGAACCCCATCACGAACCCCACCACGAATGCATTGCGCTGCTCGAAGCCGAGCCCGGTCGCGCGCGGGAACCATAGCCGGAAATCGGCAATGACCAGGCCGGTATCCGGGTCTTCGACCACGAACAGATACTGCTCGGCCAGGGCGCCCAGGTGCCAGCCTGCGTACGCAATCCCGATCATGAACGGGACGAAAGCGATAAACTCATACCCCGGCTTCAGAAGCATGCGGATGCGTTGCGGCAGGTGCCCCCACAGGTAGCCGATGGCGAATGCCCCGACAATCATCCCCGACACGGCGCACAACACCGACGGCACGGCATTGCTGATGATCGGCGCCAGCCACAGGGCGGCCAGGAAGCCGAGCACGACCGACGGGAGCGACGCCATGATCTCCATGGTGGGCTTGACGATACGCTTGATTTCCGGCTTGAGGAACTGCGAGGTGTAGATTGCCGCGAGCAGCGCAATGGGCAGCGCGAAGACCATCGCGTACAGCGTGCCCTTGAGCGTTCCGATGATCAGCGGCACCAGCGACAGTTTCCGTTCGAAATCGTCGCGCCCGCCGGTCGATTGCCATGAGTATTCCGCCGTCGCCTGCCCCTCGTACTGGATCCTGCCGAAAAAGGTTCTCCAACCCGCTTGGGGATGTGGATCGTGCAGATCGTAGAAATGCAGGCTGTATTGGTCGTCGAGGAATAGGAGCCGGTTGTACCGGGGCCCCAGCGCCGCCAACGTGGCGCGGAACGGCAGCGCATCTTCCCACCGGATGGTTTCCGTGGTCCCGTACCGCAGCGAGGCGATGCGGCCGTCGCCAATGAGGAACCCCTTGTTCCGCATGGACGCCGAGTAGAAGACGGCGCCTTGGTCCAAATCGGGAAAGGTCTTCGTATGGCCCCAGACACGCATGTCCAGTTCCGGATCGCGGTAGATGCTGTACACCCGGTTCGCGCCGCAGTGCGCGGTGAAGACCAGCGATGCGTCGCCCAGCAGGAAGTCCATCGTGGCAATCCGCGGGTCTTCCCGGTCCTCGAACGGCACGAACACCTGCCGCCGGGTGAACTCGTGTCCGTCGAAGTGCAGGTAGACCACGCTGCCGTCGGCGTTGCCGATCAGCACGGCGTCGGCGTCGCGGGGGATGGCCAGGTGCTCCGGTTCCCCGTCCAGGAACCGGGTCAAGTCATACGAACTTTCGACTGAAAGCTCGCCGGCCCCCAGCAGCGTGCGTTGCTGGGCCAGCGACACCACGTGCAGTTCGTACTTCCCGTCGACCGCCTGCGTGGCGGCGGCGACCTTCTGGACTCCGGAATCGCCGTAGGCCAGCTTCCGGATCGGCACGCCTTCTCGGCCGATGCGCAACAACGGCGTCTCCTGCAACTCCACCGAAACCTCGCGGCCGCCGCGTTCGGGAAAGGCGGCCTGGTACTGTACGTCGACGATCGCGAACCGGCCGTCGGCGGTTCCGTACAGTAATTGCGACTGCTTTTCGTTGAAGGTAACGGCAGAGACGGCCGCCTCGTCGGCCAGCGCGGGCATGCGCGCGAAATGCCCCCTGTTGTGAGGCCCGTCCGGCTCAACGGTGTCGACGAAAAGCAACTCGCCACTCGCGTTGACGAAAAAGGGCAGTTCCGACCACTCGTCGGTGCCCATCACGACATACTGGCCGGGCGGCACCGCCACATCCTGTTGCCACTCGACCGTGGCGCCGCGGAACAGTGGAAGGATCTGCAGCAGAATGAAGACGAAGATCAATGAAACCGCAACGATGACCGACAGGCCGCCCACCTTGATGAAGTGGTTCATGAACCAATCGAACCACAAGGTGGCCGGTCGGACGACAAATCGTTCCGGGACGGCCCGCTGCTGTTTCTGTTGCATGCGACAAATCCTTCTGAGCGGCGAGGGCCGCCGGGACGCAAGCCCTGGCGGATTGGCTTCCCCCAAGGCGCTCTCCCGGCGGCCATTCGCCACTTGTTCCGCCTTCCGGTTCTTCCGTTTCTGGGGCAGTCCGCTGGGTTGGAGTCCCGCCTTCAGGCGGTTTTTCCGCGCCGGCTGAAGCCGGGACTCCAGCAGGGCGCGGCCTGCTCCCAGAAAAACCCCCCTTTCTTATTTCACCGTCTTCATCGTCTCGGCGGCGACCGCGGCCGGCAACGGGAAGAAGCCGTCGCGGACGACGATCTCCTGACCCTGCCGCGAGTTGATGAAGCGAACGAACTCGTAGGTCAGGCGGTCCATCGGTTCGCGCGGGTTCTTGTTGACGTAGACCATCAGGAAGCGAGCAAGCGGATACTTGCCGGCCAGCGAGTTTTCCGGCGTCGGCTCAAAAACCTCCTTGCTGTTGCCCGGCCCCACGGCAACCGTGCGCACGCCAGAAGTTGCGTAGCCGATGCCCGAATAGCCGATGCCGTAGCGGTCGGCCGTGATCGACTGTACGACGGTGGACGAGCCGGGTTGCTCCTGATACCGATCGCCATCGAAGTCGCCGCCGCCTAAGGCGATGTTCTTGAACACGCCGTAAGTGCCGCTGACGGCATTGCGGCCGTACAGCGAGATCGGGCGGTCGGCCCAATCGCCGGTCAGGCCCACCTGGCCCCAGGTCCGGATCGGGCGCCCACCCAGGCGGTAGGTGCTCGAGAAGATTGCGTCGATCTGCTGAAGGTTCAAGCCCTTGATCGGGTTGTCGCGATGGACGAACACGGCCAACGCGTCGATGCCCACGCGCACCATGGTGGGTTTGTAGCCGTACTTGGCTTCAAAACGGTCGATCTCGGCGCCGGTCATTTCGCGGCTCATCGGACCGATTTGCGCCGTGGCGTCGATCAGGGCCGCCGGGGCAGTGGACGAGCCCGCGCCTTGTACCTGGATGTTGACGTTCGGGTAGATTTCCCGGAACGCCTCGCCCCACATGAGCATCAGGTTGTTGAGCGTATCGGAACCGACCGAGTTGAGGTTCCCCGAAATGCCCGGCACCGGCTTGTACGGCTGCAGGGCCGGATCGACCGTTGCCTGTGCCGCGACAACCCCGGCGGTTGCGGCGAACACGACTACGAAACACGCCAATTTGCTTAGACTCTTCATCAGGATTCTCCTTGTTGTTCAACGACAGCGTACAGGCCCCAATGGCCCGCGGTCATGCTGCTAAAACCATGGTAGCCCTCGAATGTTAGGGGAGTTCGCGAGAATTGTTAGCGTTGTGTTAGAAACGACGGGCTGACGGAGCCGCCAGTCGTCCGGGATTGCCCAGTTTCACGCACGCTCGGCCGCACCCCTACGAATTGAGGTCCCCCGCGTACATCTCGCGGAACCGGTATCCCACCCCGCGCACCGTCTCGATATAGCGCCCCGCGTCGCCGAGCTTCTTCCGGATGCCGACGATCTGCACGTCGATGGCCCGGTCGGTGATGGCGTAGTTGTCGCCGTGAACGCCGTCAAGAATCTGCTGGCGGGTGAACACCCTACCCGGCTTTCCCGCAAGGAATGCCAACACGCGGAACTCGGTCACCGTGAAGTCGATGGTCTTGCTGCCGCAGACAACCTGGTGCCGGCCGGGATGGATGACCAGGTCATTCACTTGAAACGATGGTTCGCACGTTCCGTCTTCTTCTGATGGATCTGTCTTCTTCTCGGAGTACCTTCGCAGCACGGCGCGAACCCTCGCAACGAGGACCTTTGGGCTGAACGGCTTGGTCAGGTAATCGTCGGCCCCAAGGTTCAGCCCGGCGACCACGTCGGCCTCTTCACCTTTGGCCGAAGCCACCAGGATGGGCACCGACTGCGTTTTCGCATTGCCCCGGATAAACCGGCAAACGCTCAGCCCGTCGATGCCGGGCAGCATGAGGTCCAGCACGACCAGCGCGGGCACTTCCCGCCGAATCGCCTCCATTGCCTCCTCGCCCGACGCCACGCCGACGGCCTGGTACCCCTCCTTCAGCAGGTTGTAGGTGATCAGTTCGCGGATGTCCTCTTCGTCCTCGACCACCAAGACCGTCGGCCGCGACGCGCTCGGCCACAGCGGCGAGCCGTCGGGGCGCGTTGGCAGTCGTTCGCTGGTGATTCGGCGTGCGGGACTCATAGGCTCACAGGCAGGGGATACGACGTCCAAGCTAGCAACCATTTGTTAGGCGAGTGTTAGGAGTCTGTGAAAAGTTCGCGAGCGCCCGCGGTCAGGCGGGATTCATCAAATGTGACGACGATTCAACTGCGCGACCAATCCGTGCAACCGGGCGCCGCTGCCTGTAACCAGCCGGTGGGCCGGCGCAAAACCGCCGTGCTCCTTGGCGCAGGTTTGGCTGAGTCGGGTGAATTCTTCGATGATTTCGTCGGTAATCGGGTCGAGTGCCCGGAAAAGGGTCGAAAAGCTCCGCGCCGTGTGCGGCTCGTGCTTCAGACGTTCCGCCTGCTCGAAGGTAAGCTGGAACTCTTGAACGAGTTGCCGGGTGTATGCTTCCCCAGCACTGTGCAAGTGGCGAATGAACAGCAGTTCGGGACCGCCGACGACCAGGGAGGTCGCTTCGCCGCCGAGGTCGAGCGCCGCGAAGGCGGGTGCGGGCGGCGAAGTGGTTTGGGCCGTCTTTCCCGCAGGCGATTCCTGCCCGCCGCCCTCGGCCTCGTCCGGCGTCTTCAGCGACAGTTCGTAATCGAGCACGTTGTACAACGCGACGGCCTCGCTCTGCACGACGTCGACACGCATGCCCATCTCGCGAAACGGGGTCAACTGCCGGATTGCATCCTCACCTTTCACCAGGAGCACGAGCACCTTGTGACGGGGCCGCTTCTTGGCCGGTTGCCGCTTGGCCAGCTTCGCCAGAGCCTTCGCGGCCTTTCCCTTCGCGTCCGAAGGCTCTTCGGGCTCCGTTTGCGTCTCCTGGTTGATGCGTTGGTATCCCCACGTAAGGTCGTCAAGCTTCATCGGGACATGGTGCTGCGCCTCGTGATGCACCAGGTCGTCGAGCTTCTTCAACTCGACTCCCGGAAGGTCCAGAATCCGGTTGAGGACCAGCCGGCTCGACAGGCCGACGCACACGCGGCTTTGGCCCAGCGACTCTTCTTCTTCCGCCAACAGTTCGCGCAGGGCCTCGGCGATCAACTCGTTCCGCTGGTCGTCGTTGACCGCGCGGCAAAGGTCCTTGGAGTAGCGGACATGGAAAGCCGTGGCGATCCGGGGGCGATGCAGCTTGTCCTTCCGGTCGATGACCAGTTGGACCGCCTTCATCGCATGACTGCCGACGTCGATGCCCCAGGCCGCGGGATTGCGGAAGGAGAGCAGATTCCGCATGGTGTCGAACACGCCGCGTTCGGCGGTCGCGCGCAGGTTCACGCCGATCTTGGCACAACCGAGCCCCTGCAACGCCAGTCCCGCCGCAGTCAGAAAGGCGCCCCGCTGTTCGACGAGCGGCGCCGGGTCGCAATCGTCGGTGAGTTCCAGCCGGCGGAAATCCACAAACTGCCGCACCACTGGCAGGTCGCCTTTCCGGGGCGCGGCCCAGGGGACGATCGGGGGAATACTCTCGGCTTGCTCGATCGCTTTCATTCGCCGCTGGATTTCGTCGCGCAGTTCCGCCGCCTTCGCATGCTTCGGCGACAGCTTGCAGAGGCGATTGGCCACTTCCAACAACGTGCGGTCGACGTGCGGCGCGCGTCGCAGGTCGGTCCACAGCCACGCCAGCTCGACGGCCAGGGTGCACAGGGACTTGACCGCCGGGAGTTGCGCCTCGACGGGAATCTGCTCGAGCAAGGCGGCCGCCTCGGTATAGCGGAACGCTGCCAGGTATTCCCGCGCTTGCCTGAACAGCCGCCCTTGCAGCGCCTTGTTCAGTTGCACCCCCTGCTCGTGGTCGGGGTTCAGCTCCAGCACGCGCATAAGCTTGCGGAACACCTTGTTGTCGAGGTGGCTTTCGAGGTCGCGCTGAAGTTCGGCGGTCAGCCGGACGATTTCGGCGTCGTTGGCCACGGCCCGTTCGAGGAGCGTTTCCATCGCCTCGGTCCGCAGCGGCCGGGGCACGGCCTCGAGCTTCAGGGCCGCCTGCTGGTAGCGGTAGCGCTCCACAAGTTCTTCCGCCTCGGTCATTGCCTGCGCAGCCTCGGCTTGCCGCCGCTCCTGTTCGTCGTTGATCTTCTCGATGAGCTGCTCGACGTGGCGAACGCGTTCGATCAACCGGGGGTGGTCGTGGCTGGCCAGGTTGCCCAGGATTTCGAGCGAGTCGTCGAACTCCAGGTTCGCGCGAAGCTGCTCGGCGGTGGTCAGTTGCGCCTCGAACCGCCGTACCTGCGCGGCCGCCGTACTGCGCAGGTCGGCCCCGCACGCGCCGCAGAAATTGCCGTCGGCCGGGCACATCGTTTCACACCGGAAGCAGGGCTCCCACAGGGCGGTGCCGCAGTTCGCGCAGTACTTGCGCGTGGCCGGGTTCGGCGTATGGCAGTCGGTGCAGAACATCGTGTCGCTGTGCGATTTGGCCGTCGCTACATCCGGATCGTACAGCGAATCTTCCAGCATTTCGGTGCTCATCAATGTGCTCACGAGGTTCCGATCAACTGCCGACGACTGCAAACTCGAGCCCGAGGTCGATATCCCGCATCCGCGGATGGTCGGTTTCGATTCGAATGCTGCCGGCCTCGACGCCCAGGTGGTTGCACATGGGTGAATCGCCTGGCACTTCGACCTCGATGCGGTACAGGCCGAGCTGCGGCGCGTCGGGCTTCAGCGGTGCAATGCGAACCTGGACGAACTCCGGCTGGACCGTGATGTTCCGCACGCTCAACTCGCGCGGCTCCACGCCCACCCTCAAGGTAAGGATTGTGCTCCGTCCGACGCCCTGGGCCAGCGTGCCTAGTTGCAGCCGCGTGCCCAGCATCAGGTCGGGCCCGAACAGCCGGATGCCGCGGGACTCGCGCCGGAACGGAATGGCCAGCGTCTGCGGCTTCTGCCCCTCGCCCGGCGGCAAGGCCGAGAGATGCATTGTGTGCGAGAACCCGTCCTCGGACAGATCGTCGGGCAGCACGATCGCGATCCGGTAGCCGCTTTTGGCCTCCATGGGCACGAGTGCGTCGGACGCAAGTGGTTCGACCTCCCACGATACGTCCTCAAGCGTCGAACTGACGGTGCTTAAGTCGAAATGCTCGTAAGCCTGCGAGTAAACGGTCACTTCGGCCCGGAGCGGCTCCGCATCGCCCTCGCGCTTCGCCCGCGGAAACTCGATCCGCTCCGGTATGGCGGCCAGGAACGCCCGGTACACGCCGCGCACGGTGAGCGTGACGGTCTCCCGCTCGGGATCGTTCGTGAGGATATTGGCCGTATGGCGAAAGACCCCATCCTTGGTGGCGGTGTATTTCGTGGAAAGCGCGACCTCAGCCGTTCCGCCGGGAGGGATTTCGCCTTCGGGCAGGTGGCTCATGGTGCATTTGCAGCTTGTGCCACCGCGGGCCAGCCGGAGCGGTCCCTCGCCCTCGTTCCGGATGAGGAACGCGTGTCGGCCGGAATCGCTCGCGTCGAGGAACCCGAAGTCATGCTCGGTCTCGTCGACGACAACCCTGGGCGGAAGAACCTTTGGACCAGCCGGCTCGGCCTTGGATTCGGCCATGCCGGCCGGGCGCAGCCACCAAGCCGTTGCGATGGCGCATGCAGCCACCCCGGCGCACGCGCCGATCCATAAGACACGCTGTCTGTTCATGGCAGGTCCCCTTGTTGTCAGGCGGGAGAACGGGGGCAGGCGCTTGGCGGGATAGGCTTCCCGAGCACTCCGCCTCTGTGGCGCCTGCCCCGTTCCCGGTCCTTGCCACCTTACCCACTAAGCCAAGTCGTAACCGTTCACAGGGGGACTGTCCCAATTTTCGCGGCACAAAGGGGATCCTTGCCCAATCATCCGCCGTTTCCGCCGCCAAAATGGGACTGTCCCCTTTGCGTGGAGCGGAGACAACTGCCCGCGCCGCCCCGTGAATGGTTACGCCAAGTCTATGTGAGTCTACACGAGCTTTGTTAGCGTATCGTTAGCGGCATGTGAAAACCGAATTAAATCCCCGCACGCCAAAGACAAAAGCGGCGTCAAGCCGCCGCACTCCAAAGGCTACCTCTGCCGCAGGAACGCCTCCAGATCGCTCCGGGCGCGATGGGTAAACGGATGGCCAGCGGCCTCGTACACACGGTACCGGTTGGCCAGGAACGCTTCGTCCCACGGCACGTGCGGCTCGAACGCCTGCAAGGTCTCCACCACCGCCTCGGTACCCAGCAGCCCGGCCACGGCGTGGGCTGCACGCAGCCGGTCCTCCTCGTGCAGGTACACGGCAAACGGATGCCCCAACGCGGCGTACAGCCGCGTGGCCAGCGCGGGCTCCCTCGCGGCAAGTTCCACCACATCCGGAAACACCATCTCCAGCACGTGCGAGAGGCACCACGGATGCGTTCGCAACGCGATGAGCACCCGCTCCATCCGTTCGGCCGCCTCGCGATATCGCCCCTGCCGCACAAGCAGATGCGTCTGAATCACCTCCGCCTCCGTCCGGTCGTATTCGGCCAGTCGTTCAAGCAGCGGGCGGGCCCGGTCGTCGCCCAGGTCGGCCAGTGCCAGCGCAAGCAGAGTGGTTTCGGTGGGATAGAGCGGCTCGTACGCCGCCGCCTGCCACGCGGCTACCATGCCCGCGGCGTCGCCCTGCCAATACCGCCCGAGCACCTCGGTGCGGGCGAGTTGTTCGGGCGTCGGGTCCGGCGGGGCGGCGACTGTGCCGCCGGCCAACGCGATCATCATTTGCCGGTGGTCCTCCACGCGGCGCCAATCGACCGCACCGGGTGCGACAACCGGCCGGTGGGCGTCCATCGCGATCGCCTCTTCGCGCAACGCCGCGATGGAAAACCCGGCCACGGTGCGGCCCAAGGTCCGCGCGAAGCCATACTCGATCACGTTGCGGTCGTCGGTGTTAATGATGGCCCCGGGCGCGGCGGCCACGCGGTCGGCCAGTTGCGGGCCGGCCACGAATCGGGCAAGCAGCCCCTCCAGGTCCGTCGCACGCCAAGCGTACTTCAGCCCGGAGCGCCACGGCTCGACGGCAATCCGCTCGCGCACGCGGGCGGCGTCGAAGGCGATCGGTTCGACCGAGCACACCAGCAGCGTGTCCTCGGCCTTCGACTGCCACACCTCGACGTGCCCGAACACCGAGCGGAGCGTGGCCAGCGTTGCGGTAACCGTTTCAGCATCGACTTCGTAGCCCTGCAGCCACTGGACGAACAGTCCGCCCTCGTTCAACCGCCCGCGCGATGCCTGGTAAAACTCGTGCGTGAACAGGTTCGCGATGCCCGCCCGCCACGGGTTCGATGGCTCGGAGACGATCAGGTCGTAACGGTCGCGCATGGTCAGCAGCACCTCGCGGGCGTCGTTGTAGATAACGCGCACCCGCAGGTGGTACATCGCGTCGTGGTTCACCAGGGCGCAGCGGCGGGCCACCTCGGCAATGGCCGGCTCCAGCTCGACCACGTCGACCCGTTCCATCGACCGCACCTCGGCCAGCCAACCGGCCGTTTCGCCCGTGCCCAGCCCGACGACCAGGGCCGTTTCCGGCCGCAGGTGGAGCGCGGCGGGCAGCAGGCCCAGCATGATTTGCGTGCCGGCGTCGCCAATGGCGTGCCCGTCGCTCTTGCCGTTGATCAGGAACGACAGGCCGTTGGTGGCCAGCATGGCGATGCTTGCCTCGACGCCCTCGGCCTCCCAAAGTACGAAACGTCGCTGCGCGTGCATCCAGTTCTGCAACTCCCGCTGGCCGCCTTCGGGCAGTGCGAAACGACCGGCCCCAATGCCCGCGTGGCGCCACACGGCCGTTGGGCCTTCCGCGGAGAGCAGCGCGACGGCCAGCGCGACGGTGGCCAGGGGAACCAGCCAGGACAGCGACGATGGCGATGGTTTCGCGTGGGTGAACCCGGCTGCTCGGACAGCCGGAACCACCCACCCTACGCGTGAGGCTACCGCCATCGCGGCCAGGGCCAGCAGCACCAACAGCACGACGGCCAACCGCCACGCCCCGGGGGCGGTGAGCCAGGGCAGCAAGCCGAAGCCGCCGGCCAGCGAGCCGAGGATGGCGCCGAGCGTGTTCGCCGCGAACGTGTAACCCACTTGCTTGCCGATGTGCCGGTCGGCCGAGCCGGCCATGGCCACCAGTAGCGGGAACTGGAACCCGGCCACCAGCGAGGCGGGCAGCACCACCAGCGCCGCGATGGCCGACCACCCGAGTACGGCGCCAAGAAACCCGCCCTCAACATTGCTCAACTGCGCCGCCCACAGGGCCACGCTATCGCCCAGCGCCAGCGGCGCGGCCATGCACGCCGCCTGCACGGCGCAGGTGGTGGCCAGCCCGAGCGGTCCCGGCTTGAGTACGCGCACCACCAGCGGGTACAGCGCCCCGCCCGCGCCGATGCCCAGTAGCGCGACCGCCAGAATAAGCCCGAACGTGTACGTGGTACCGCCGAGTATCGGGCCCAGCATGCGATACCAGACCAATTCCATCAGGAAGAACGTAAACCCCGTCACCCCCGCCGCCGCGTACACCACACCGCTGGGGACTGTCCCCTTTGCGTCCACTTGCCCTGTTGGAGTCCCGGCTTTAGCCGGCCGGGAAGAGCCGCCTAAAGGCGGGACTCCAACGCGCTGCGAGTCCATACCTGCACCCTGCTTGGCTTCCTTCTCCGTCCATCGGTATGCCACGGCCGCCGCCGTAGAATAGACGATGCACGCTGTCACCAGCGTGGCCCGCGTTCCCAGGAGCTGCAACAGCACGAACGTAGCGACCAGCGCGCCCAGCACGGCGCCCAGGGTATTGAGCCCGTACAGCACGGCGGCCGCGCGGCGCTGGCGGTCGTCGGGCAGGGTGACCGCCTTGACGGCCGCGGGCAGCGTGCCGCCCATGCACACGGTGGCCGGGCCCAGTACGACGGCAGCCAGGGCCAGCCGGGCGAACGTCGCGCCGGTGAACCCCAGCACGCTTTGCCCGCCCAGGGCAAGGTACAACGAGCCCAGCAGGTCGGTCACAAAACCCGACCCGACACCCAGCAGCGCGATGAGCATGGCCAGCACGGCGCCCGACGCGGCGGTCGACGCGCCGAATACCAGCCGGAACTCGCGGAACCACGCCACCTGCATGGCCAGTCCAGCAAACCCCGACGCGAACACCATGGCCGCAACCGCCGCCTTTGGAGTGCGGCGGCTCGACGCCGCTTTCGTTCGGAGGGCAGGCACAATGTTTGCGGCTTGGCGAATGAGTGCGAGCATGGTTGGTTGTTAGTTGCTAGTCTCCCCGTCGGGCTTGCCCCGGTGGTTTCATGACTGGCCAGCTACCATGGCCGCCTCCACGCCCTCTGTTTCGTCCAGTCTCCCGGCGGCGTTGCCGCCGGGAGACTGAACGAAATGGAGGGCGTGCCGCGTGTGTGTAGCGAAAAACGTGAAGCTCCCCCGGGCAAGCCGGGGGCATCTTCGCCCGAAAGCGGCTCGCTGTCGTCGCTAACAATAGTACCTGGCTAGTCATCGTTCTCCGGGGCAAGCCCTTGCTGTTGTACACAAGTTTTGACCGTTTAGCCCCGGTAGGGGCGACGGGCTGTAGCCACGGGTGGAGCGCGGTTCGACGACAGTCGGGCCAAACGCAACCCGTGGTTCCCGGGCCCCTCGCCCTATAGCCCCGGTAGGGGCGGCAGAGACGCATCCGTTGCTGTCGCCCCTGCCGGGGCTATCGGGAATTACCGACCTTATTCCACGGGTTCCGCGTCGGTGGCGGCGACAGCGCCGCCACCGACACTCCACCCGTGGCTACAATCTTCTGGCCCCTCCCGGGGCAAAGACGCTTCTCCGTTGTCTCTGTTTGCTCCTGTTCATAGTTCGTCTGCATTTCAGAATCGACATATACAGTGCGCCGTGTGCGGCGCGGGGCACCAAAAGCGGCGATGAGTCGCCGCACTCCAAAGGCGGGGGGCACGGGCGGCGTGAGAACCGCCCGTGCCCTGTCCGCGCAAGGCTATACGACATTCGCCGAATGGGTCGAACCCACACGGTCCTAGGTGCAGCTTAGTAGACCGCCTCGAAGTCAACTGGTTTGGCCTGGAACGGGTTGTCGAGGAACACGCCGTTGAACATCTCGAACGGGGCAATTTCTCGTGGGCCCGGCCGGTAGCCGGTGATCTGGTACTGCGCTTCCGTCCAAGTACCCGGAATGGTGAAGCCGGGGTTCAAGTACATGTCGTTGTTCTGGTCCTTGAACTGACGCACACTGCCATCGGCCATCAGCACGTTGCATGTGCCGCCGTGGATGGCGAACCAGTCGCGCGTATCCTGCAGGAAGTAGCCATTACCCACTTCAAAGTCTTGGGTATACAGCGACCCGGCTGCCTCAGCCTGGGCCTGTGCAGTCATCGCGACCACTTCGTTCCCTGGGATTTTGACACCACCATTGCTATCAATTTGGGCAGGGCCGTCGTTGAAGGCTTCGACCAGCCGCTCGCCGGACAGCATATAGGTAATTCCCGATGCGGCGGAAATCAGATCGTTCGTGAGAATCGCCTCGCCCGGGTCTCCGGGACCGCCGCAACCCAGCAAGGCAACGTTCGACGATGGCACAATGCCCTGCTCGACCTGCTTCATGCGAAGTGGACCAAGTGTCGAGTCAAGCCCTTTGCCTGTCGTCGCGGCGCCCCGGCCCGAGTTCCATGTAATTTCCATCTCTGGCGGCGTGCCGGAAGTGGTCGCATCAAGGCGTACTCCACCTCGAACCAGATGCCAGCTTGCAACATAGTTCGTATTGTAGCCTTGATCGAGAAACTTCTCCGCGGCAAAGGCCGCGCGGTCTTCGGCATCGGTTATCAGCTCGAGCGCACCACACACACCATGATTGTAGCGTTCTGTAGGACACCCATCTTTACCATTGGTAGTGAAGCCACCTCCTACAATGATGTCGTTCCATTTCTCGGGGCCCTTCATCACGTTGCTTGGGTCGAGCATCTCGCCCGGCTTGCACACCTGCATGTTGACCAGATCGGCAACCCAACCCCAACTATCGACACAGCCGTCCCGGGCATAGTCAAATGCACCCGTGCAATAGCGTGTTTCCGGGTCGCGGTCGGCATGCATCAACATGCCGATGCCGAACTGGCGGAGGTTGCTCTTGCACACGGAACTACGGGCGGCCTCGCGGGCGGCCTGCAGGGCGGGCAGGAGCATGGCAATCAACAGGCCGATGATCGCGACGACCACCAGCATTTCCACGAGGGTAAAACCCTTTCGTGCCTTCTTTTGCATCACTCGTTCTCCAAAAATTGGAATTGTTGGAAACAAACGTTTGGACTAGGATACTCTTTGGGATTGCCGGCCCGTGGCCGGCTGCTTTGCCCGCGGCGCACGGACGCGCCGCGGGGCCTCCTTAGGCGGGGAGGGGCCACCCCGGTCCCTCCGTCGCCGCGTTGCCAGGGCGGGCTGTGCCCGCCAGTGGCTTGCCTCGATTGGCCAGCGGCGAGAATCGGTTTCCCGTAGCGGCGTCTCTCCGAGACGCCGCAGTCCGAGTCTCGGAGAGACTCGGCTACAAGGTCGTCGGCAAGATTCTTTCTGCCGCCCTCCATTCACTGCTCTGGTTCTTCACACCTCCTTTCCACTAAAAGGTTTTTTGGGCTTCCGTTACGGCAATTACAGTTTGTCGCGCAGCGCCCAGCCGCTGAACACCTCTTCTTCGGCCAGTTCGATTTCAGCGGAGGTGAAGCCGCTGGTTCCCCCGGCGGGGAAGCCGTTATTGAGGTATCCGTCGCGGTTGTCGTCGGTGAAGCTCCGCACGCTGCCGTCGGCCATGAGCATATTGCACTGGTGCCGATGCACCGGCGAGAACGCGCGGTAGTCTTGCAGCGTGTCCTTCGCCCACACCTTCCACCAGCCGCTTTCGCCTTGGTATGTGGTGCCGTCCGCAAAGGTGGGAACTTCCAATGTTGTCTTCAGCCGCGGGCCGTAGGTGAGGGAATGCACGGTCGGATCGCCCGCCTTGTGGGACCCGATGTCGCTGGCCAACTGCGTGTCCACCCGCCCGTCGCCCAGCAGGGGCAGGAAACTGGACGGCACCTGCGACGCGTCCACCCACGATTGCAGCAGCGGGCCGCCCGTGGAGTTCGGCAATAAAATGTCCACCGTGCAACCCGCCTTGCGGGCTCGCAAGTTGCCGCTTTCATTGACCAGGATGCCGCCGCGCACCAGGAACCAACTGGCCGTGTAGTTCGTGTTGTAGTGCTCTTTGAGCACCTCCTCTTCGATCAGCGCCCGCCGCTCGTCACTGCCGGGAGTTCCCACCCCGTCGGTGTTGGCAATAATCTTCCGGCAAGGGTTGACCACGAGCGTTCCGTCCGGCTGCTGCTGCCCCTCGCTGCCGGCGTAGTTGACGCACGCGTCGAGGCTGCTCGTGTCCATGTTGATCAACTCGTTGTAGGTGGCGGCCAGCTTGGCCGGGTTGCTGGGGCAGAGCATCTTCCCGGCCGGGATGGCCGCATCCACCGCGTCGGCCACCCAACCGATCTCCGTGACGCAGCCGTCCTTCGCCCAGTCGAACGCGCCGGAGCAATAGGTGCCATGGCGCGAGGCGTGCGAGGCCATGCCCACGCCGAACTGCCGCAGATTGTTCATGCACGCGCTCTGACGGCCCGATTCCCGGGCGGCGTTCACCGCGGGAAACAGCATGGCCATCAGGAGGCCGATGATCGCAACGGTCACCAGCAACTCGACCAACGTTACCGCAGCACGTCTTTTGCGTCTCCTCTCGTCCATCGTTCAGCTCCTTGTACCGTTTGCCCGATTTCCACTTGTAGGGTGGGTGGTTCTGACTGCCTGAGCAGTCAGGTTCACCCACGTCGTTTTCCGCTGTTTCGCTTCCTGTTTTCAGCCGATTCGTAGGGTGGGTGGTTCTGGACGCGGTAGCGGCCAGGTTCACCCACGCGCCCTTACCGCGGCGGCCGATCGTATGAATGGCATGCAGCGCGTGGGTGAACCCGGCTGCTCGGGCAGCCGGAACCACCCACCCTACGCGATGTTCTGCTTTCCTGTTTCCAGGAATATCGCAAAGCCATGTGAGGCCATGATGAAGCGGGTGTTAGTTTTCGGTTAGAGTTCCGGAATTTCCGCCGGGTTCAAAGTCGGACTCGGGTTCGAAGCCCGGGCACTCGATGCAAAGTACCTGGATAACCAACCGTTCGTCAGCGTCGGTGACGCCAAAGATGGCCTTGTCAATGCGCGTAATGAACACGTCGAGCGAGCGCACCATGCCCGGCGTCTCGCTCGGGGTAAGGTTCCCGATCCAGCCTGTTACTTCGCTGATGTATGCCGCTGAATCGGGTACGTGCCGCGCGTAGTGGCTGAAGGTCCTTCGCAGCGGCACGTTGTCGACCATCCGGATGTAGGTGATTCGAACCGGGTCGAGCTTCGGCGCGTCGGCGCCGGACCATTCGGCCAGCGGCCCCGGCAGCGATGCCTGGTGAAAGGCGACGACGCGGGCGTCCTCGTGCAGGGGGATGGGAGCGTAATGCTCGGCCAGGTTCGCGGCCGTATCCGTTCCTTGTGTGGTCAACTCGGCCTCGGCGGCGGCTTGCAGCCGGGTGCAGAGGGTCCAGAGGGTCTCGCCGAGGAAGTCGGCCCAGTCGTCCTCCAAAGCAGCCTTCTGCTGCTTCTGTTGGTGCAGGGGATGCCACCGCCCGTCATCGAACCGCTGCCGCAGCGATTTTTTGGGGCCTATTCATTAGCCTCGCCCCAGCGCCCCCCTCATATTAGCTGGTCGCTTGCGCCATTCGAGCCCCCGAAAAGTCCA
>JAVEUP010000339.1:0-4694 GCA_034005525.1 Thermoguttaceae bacterium
CAGCCCCCACCCCCCGCCCACAAATCCCACAACGCAACCGGCTCGGTAGTCACGACGATGTAGGGTGGTGACAAGCAAGCCAAGACCCTGGTGGCCCTTCGGTCGCTTGGCCGGGCCTGCTTCCAGCACACGACGTGTGAACCAGCCCGGCCGTGGCTTGCGCAGGCCCACCAAGGACTTGCGCAGCCTTGTCGCACCCTACGTGAATAATCCGGGTAAGGCAAGTCATGGGGCACATGCAACGGCACCTGCTGGAAAGTCCGGCCGGGCTCGCGGGATCTGCAAGCGTGGGTGAACCCGGGCGCTACGCGCCCAGAACCACCCACCCTACGTTCTGGAGTCGGCACCTGGCGACCGTCCCAGCAGTCTCGCCGCCTCGTGGCACAGCCCGCGGGCGATGTCGGCCGTCTTGGCCTCGGCAACGGCGCGAACGATCGGCTCGGTGTTGCTCGGACGCACGAGCAGCCAGCGATCGGGCCAGTCGAGCCGCAGGCCGTCGAGGCGGTTGGACACCGCATCGCAGAAGTGGGCTTCCAGGGCGTCGAAGCCCGCAGCAACCTCATCCGGCGGCAACTCGATTTTGGTCTTGAAAATGTCGTAACGCGGCAACTCGTCGGCCAGTTGACTGATGGATGCATCGCGGGCAGTCATGGCGTCCAACAGCAGGGCCATGCCCACGAAGCTGTCGCGGACGAGTCCGACGCGTGGGTCGATGGGCCCGCCGTTTCCCTCGCCGCCGAAGATGGCGTTGTGCTCCAGCATGGCATCCACCACGTTTGCCTCGCCCACGGCCGAACGCACCAGCGGAACACCGTAGCATTCGGCCAGGTCCTGCGACATTCGGCTGGTTGAGCAGTTGATGACCACAGGCCCCTTGTTCTGCCGCAGGATGTGGTCGACGCACAGGGCGACGGTGTATTCCTCGCCGAGGTAGCGGCCGTTCTCGTCGATCACCGCCAGCCGGTCGGCATCCGGGTCCTGGCAGAATCCGATCCGGGCCCCTGACCGGGTTACCCTGGCCCGCACGCCGTCGAGGTTCTCAGCGGTCGGCTCGGGCGGATGCTCGAACTGCCCGTCCTGCTCCTCGCCCAGTATGGTTACCTGGCAGCCCAGTTCTTCGAGCACGCGACGGCCGAGGAACCCGCCGGCGCCGCGATTTGCATCGAGCAGCACCGGATACTGCCGCTGGCGAATGGCCGCATAGTTGACGATACTCAACACGGCGTGCAAATGGGGTGAGAACACGTCGACGCACTCGCGGCCGGCACCGAGGCGGTCATGGGCAGCCCAGCCGATCCGGCCCGCCCGGTAACGGTCGAGCACCTCTTGGCCCGCGCATGCCGGAATGACGCGCCCGTCGGCCGAGAAGAGTTTCAGCCCGTTGTACGGCAGTGGGTTATGGCTGGCAGTGATCTGGACCGCGCCGCCCGCCCGAACCTCGCGCACGAGCACGCCGACGCTGGGCGTTGGCAGAATGCCCGCATCCAACGTATCGCGTCCAACCGCATGCAGGCCCGCGTGAATAGCCTGAGCCAGCATCTTGCCCGACGGTCGGCCATCGCGGCTGACGAGGATCGGCCCTAATGGAGCACCGTCGGCGAATGCAGCAGCATAGCGAATGGCTAACTCGGGCGTGAGGCTCTCACCCACAATCCCCCGCAAACCGGAAACACTGATGATAGGCTCGGGCACTGCGAACTCCTGCGCGGATTGAAAGGAAGCAACAGCAACAACAGTATAGGTATAATAGCGCATTCAGGAAAGGGCCTATTGACGGGGGGCCCCCTTGGTTCGATGCAGTCTTTCAGGCAGAATGGCGCACGAAGTGCATCTCGTGAAGCGAGCCGTTCCCGGCAAAGAGGGGCTTTTCCCTTGCTGGCCACTTAATGCCGCGGAGCGGTATGTATGACTGGAAACGGAAGAGCCCAAAGAGATCGTGCCTTCGCGCGTGGGTGAACCTGGACGCTACGCGCCCAGAACCACCCACCCTACGTATGCAGCTACGGAGAGCCAAGAACCACTGGCAAACGGCAGGTCAAGCCTGCCCAGTCTATCATGTCCGACAAAGAGACGACACTGGCCCAAATCGAGGCGGCAACGCGGGAGGGCGACCTGTCGCCCTCAGCAGCCGAGAACATCCGCCGCTGGCTCAACGAGCCGTACTTCGAAGAATACGTTGCCCATGTGACCGATCACGTGGCGGTCGGCAAATGGCGCGAACTGGACGACGCCTTCTGGACGATCATTCCCTTCGGTACCGGTGGCCGGCGCGGCAAGATGTACCCGATCGGAACGAATGCCATCAACGACCGCACGATTGGCGAGAGTGCCCAAGGGCTGGCCGATTTCGTTAAGGACCGGCTTACCGGCAAGCCGCTTCGTTGCGCAATCGCCTACGACACGCGGCACCGGTCGCGCCATTTCGCCGAACTGTGTGCGCAGATCATGGTTGCTGCCGGGTTTACCGTCTACTTCCTCGACGGCTACCGCAGCACACCCGAACTCTCCTTCGCCGTGCGTTACAAGGAGTGCTCCTGCGGTATCATGATCACTGCCAGTCACAATCCGCCCAGCGACAACGCCGTAAAGATTTACGGTCCTACCGGTGGCCAGTTGCTGCCGCCGTACGACAAGCAGTGCATCGACCGAATGCAAAGCGTCACGTGGATCCGCCACGTATCGTTCCAGCAAGCGGTCAGCGAGGGCAAGGTGGTGTACTGCCAGGAGGAAGTCGACCGCGCGTTCCTCGACGCGGTGATGCAGCAGAACGTCGAGGGTCCGCGGGCAATCAAGATCCTCTACTCGCCGCTGCACGGCGTAGGCGCCTCGGCCGTATGCCCCGTGCTGGAACGGGCGGGGTTCTCCGACGTCGAGGTGTTCGGGCCGCACGCCAATGCCGATCCCGACTTTACCAACGTACCCAACCACAGCGCGAACCCCGAGAACGCTGTTGTATTCGACATTATCATTGACCGCGCCCGGGAAACCGGCGCCGAGTTGATCATGGCTACCGACCCCGACGCCGACCGGCTTGGCATTGCCGTGCCAGCCACTGGCGATCCGGCAGGCGCATGGGTCACCCTGACCGGCAATCAGCTTGGCTCGCTATTGGTCGACTTCGCACTAGGCGAATTGCAGCGGGCCGGTACGCTCACTCCGGAGCATTACGTCGTGAAGACACTCGTCACCACCGAGTTGATCCGCCGCGTGGCCGACCACTACGGTGCCACGACGGTCGGCGACTTGCTGGTCGGCTTCAAGTACATTGGCGGCGTGATGGACGAGCGGGGTATCGACAAGTTCGTCCTCGGCCTGGAAGAATCGTACGGATATCTGGCCGGCGGGCACGCGCGCGACAAGGACGCGGCCGTAGCCTCGCTGCTGACAGCCACCATGGCCGCACGCTGCAAGGCCGAAGGCGCCACGCTCACCGGCAGACTCGACGACCTGTACCGGCGCCATGGCTGCCACACCGAGGGGCAGTTCTCCGTCATGATGCCGGGCGAACAGGGCATGGAAGACATGAATCGCCTGATGGCCCGGCTTCGCGAAGCGCCCCCCGAACAACTTGCCGGTCTGCGCGTGGCCCAGTATCGCGATTACGCCGCCAACCGGCGCGTCCTAACCGGCGGCGAAAGCAGCCCGCTTGAGGGGCCAACCGGCGACATGATCTTCTTCGACTTCGATCAAGCCGGCAATCACGTTGCCGTGCGCCCCTCCGGCACCGAGCCGAAAGTGAAGTTCTACCTGTTCGCCTGCGATCCACCCGAACCCACCACCGCCAACCTGCCGGCCGTCAAGGCCGCCCAGCGCGACCGCTTGGCCGCTTTCGAACGCGACTTGCGCGAGTATGCGGGTGTGTAGACGTGGGCCAGGCCGCTACCACCGCAACCCGTCGCGCGGGCTCAGCGGCTGGCGCTGGTCGAGGGCGCGAATCTGCTCCTGCTCCGCCGGGTCGAGCTTCTTGGGCAACACGATAAGTAGTTCGGCGAGCAGGTCGCCGGCCGAGCCCTCGCGACGCGGCACGCCGTGCCCCTTCACGCGGAGCTTCGTGCCGCTGGAACTGCCGGGCGGGACGGTGAGTGTCACGGTGCCCTTCGGCGTGGGCACGTCGACCTTGGCGCCGAGCGCGGCCTCCGCCAGGGTGACCGGGACTCGTACGAGCAGATTGTTGCCGCTGCGAGAAAAATGGGGATGCGGGGCAACGCGGACGGTAATGAGGATATCGCCGGGCGGGCCGCCGCCGGGTCCCGAGTCGCCCTGGCCGCGCACGCGTATCTTCTTGCCGTCCTCAATGCCTGGCGGAATCTTCACGTTGATCCGCTCGGTCTTGCCGGACTGCCTTTGCAGGGCGATTTCGACCTGGCCGCCGGCAACCGCCGTATTGAACGGGATTTGGATCTCGTGGCGGAGGTCGGCGCCCCGGCGCGGCGCGGTCCCCTTGCCCGACCTCTGGCTGGCGCGCCGGAACTGCCGGAAGAAATCGCCGAACCCGCCGGGACCCTGCTGCTGATAGCCTTCGCCGACTCCGCGGCCGAACAAATCCCCCAGATCGACCTCTTCGAACCGGAACCCGCCGCCCGGTGCGCCGCCAAACCCGGGCCCACCCCCCCAAGCACCGGTGAAGGGGTTGCCAGCGCCACCAGCCCCCATCGTTTCGAAGGAACTGCCATAACGGTCGTACATTTCGCGTT
>JAVEUP010000152.1:0-20048 GCA_034005525.1 Thermoguttaceae bacterium
CGGCTCGCACTCTTACCCGTTTGCCCAACCGGCCTACGCACCGCTACGCCTCGACAGGCCGCCATCAACATCACGGGGTTATTGAGAACTTACGAGCGTGGTACCTTCCGGCTCCAACTGCTACTATCTGAACAACAACCTCGACGGCGGCAGCGTGCTGGTTGGTCAGATCAACTTCGGCGGGCGAAGATTTGACCGTTATGGTAACGAGTTGAATGCGCTTTCCATGAGCGGTTTGATGCCGACAACCGGCGCAAAATCTCTGCTCCGATCAGGCGATTACTACTATATCACCAACCAAGACGGCGGCATCGGCCGTTTCGACGCTACCGGGGCCGACGCATGGAGTGCCGCGTCGTTTCAAGGCCCGCTTGACCCCGGCGGGATCGCCGCCGAGTCGATCGTTACAGACGGCACATTGATCTATACCAACGATGATGCCGTACGATATCGCATCCATGCCTTCACGGTCAGCGATCCGTTCGATCTAACGGAGGCGTGGTCGGTCGATCTGCCCGACGAAGGCCGTGTTCGGGGCCTGTCGTATCATGCCGACAGCGGGTACCTCTATATGCACAACGGCGGCGCCGGCGCCGCTCAGACCACGTTGTACGCCGTCGACACGGCCACCCAGACGGTTTACTCGATGGGAAGTCATGACGAAGGCGGAATTACCCACCAGGTGCTCCGGCGCGGCAATGAACTGCTGGTTTTCGGCTATTCCGACAACATGACGGCCTACAAACTGCTCGACGACACGACCATCGGCGCACAGACCTCGCAGGTTGACCTCGGGGTTGGCGACATTTACGGCGCCGCGATCCTCGGCAACAGGATTATTGTCGCAAGCGCGGGATCGAAGCTCTCGGCTTTCCAGATCGTCCCTGAACCGGGATCGATGTTGCTTCTTGCCTTCGGCGCCGCGGGCCTCCTCTGCTGGCCCCGGCGGCGCGCCCGGCGCCGCTCGCGGGCATAACTCGCCAGCTGCCGCAGCCTTGCTTTGGTCAAAGCCGCCGTTCAACCGGCAGCACCAACGCTTCGAGGTGCCGGTGAGCGGGCTTGGCGTCGCGGAAGCGGGCTAGTTCTTCGAGGAAGGCGTCCAGCGTCTCTTCCGGCACCTGGGCGTGAACCACGCTGCTGTTGCCGGGAAAGACCTGGCTGCCGAAGTGCTTTCCGTCGGAGTCTTTGCCTTCGATCATCGGAAAGCGCACATAGTCGGCAATGCCGTGCCGGTCGAGGATCGCCTCGACGGCGTCGGTGTACTCGAAGTGGAAGGTGATGGCGACGAGTTTCATCCGGCAGTGGACTCCGTGGCGAGGGCCGGCCCGTCCGCAGGGGCAGCATGTTTGATGCGGCGGCCGAACAACGCCGCCTGGAACTGGGCGACGAGCGTGTACATGACGGGAATCACAAGGAGCGTTAGCGCGGTCGAGGTGAGCATGCCACCCGCCACCGAAACGCCCAGCGGCATGCGCGCCTCGCCGCCGGCGCCGAAGCCGGTGGCAATGGGCATCATGCCGAGGATGGTCGAAACGGCGGTCATCAAGACGGGCCGGAACCGGACCGCCGCCGCCTCCTTCGCAGCCGTGAAGGGGCCCCTTCCGCGGGCTACCAGCACGTTGGCGTAGTCGACTACGAGAATGGAGTTCTTCGTGACCAGACCCAGGAGCATAATCAGGCCGATAAAGGCATAAACATTGAACGAAAGCCCCAGCAACCACAGGCCGCCAAAGACGCCGATCGTGGCCAGCGGCAGCGCCGCCATGATGGTCAGCGGGTGAACGAACGATTCAAATTGCGCTGCCAGCACCAGGTAGATGAACACGACGGAAAAGACGACGGTAATGGAGAGGTAATAGAACGACTCCTCGAAGATTTGCGAGAGGCCGGTCAGTTCATAGTCGGCCCCCGGAGGAAGCTCGGCCTCAAGGTACTCTTCAAGCAGTGCCACCGCCTCGCCCAAGGGTACTCCGGGGGGAACTTGCGACGAGATCGTCGCGGAGCGAATGCGATTGTAACGATGAATCTGGCTGGGCCCGATCGTTTCTTCCAGGTCCACCAGGTTGTCCAGCGAGATGAGCATCCCTTCAGGACCGCGAACGTAGATGTCGCGGAGACTCGTCGGGTCCATCTCTCCGCGGCCGGCCGCCTCGGTGATCACGTCGTAGCGCTCGGCGTCGCGCTCGATGGTCGAGATGGTCGGTGCGCCGAAGAGGAACCGCATGGTGTTCGAGATGTCCGCTACCGAGATGCCCATTTCCGACGCCTTGTCGCGATGGATGCTCACGTCAACCTGCGGGTTGTTCAACTCGAGGTTCGTCCGCACACCCACGTACCGGTTTGGCTGCGCGCGCATCCAGTTCATCACTTGTTCCTGCTGGCGGGCGAGCATCTCAAGGTCGGAGTGCTGGAGGACTACCTCAACGGGCGAGCCGCCGACGCCGGCGGGATTCAACTCGATGACGAAGGCGCGGCCGGCGGGAATGGCGCCGAGGCGTACACGTAGATCCTGCATGACCTCCACCTGGTGCCGCTCGCGCGCCTGCCGCGGAGTAAGTCGCACAAAGGCCATGCCGGTGTTGGGCTGCCCCGGCCCCGCCCGCGTCAGACCAATGGCCAGGAACTGGTGCCGCACCTCGGGCGTCTTGGCCAGGACCGCCTCGATTTGCCGGGCATAGGCGTCGGTTTCGGCCAGGGTGGCGCCCTGCGGGGTTTCGAAGACGAGCATGAAGGCGTTGCGGTCTTCCTCGGCGGCGAACTCGCGGTTGATGTTCGCCAGCGCCAGCATCCCCACCGCGAAGGCGGCCGCGCCAAGAAGCACGGTCAGCCACCGCGCCCGAAAGGCCCCGGCCAACACCATCCGGTAGGCCCACTCGATGCCGCGAAACACTTGCTCCGAGAAGCGGAAAAGGAGCCCGTGCCGCTCCGGTACCCGCAGCAGGCGGGAGCAGAGCATCGGCGTGAGCGTCAACGCCACGAAGGTCGAGGCAAACACGGTGATGGCCACCGTCAGGCCGAACTCCATGAAAAAACGGCCGATCAGCCCCCCCGTGAACGCCACGGGAATGAACACGGCGCCAAGTGCCATGGTATTGGCCAGCGCGGGAAAGGCCACCTCGGTGGTTCCGACGCGGGCGGCCGGCTCCGCCTCGGCGCCCTCCTCCATGTGCAGGTAGCACCGCTCCAGCACCACGATGGCGTCGTCGATGACAATGCCGATGACCAGAATCAGCCCAAGCATGGTCAGCACGTTGATGCTGAAGCCCAGCACGCTGATGCCCGCCATGCCAATCAGCAGCGAAGTGGGAATCGCAAGCAGCGTGATAATTGTGCCTCGCCCGCTGCGCAGGAACGCCAACACGACGAACATCACCAGCGCCGTGGCAATGAAGATGGTCATCAGCAGGTCGCGGATGCTCTCCTGGATGTACTCCGAGTTGTCGGTGGCGATGGTATACCTGAGGCCGGGCGGGAAGTCTTCGCCAATCTCGGCCATTCGCGTGCGCAGGGCGCTGGCCAGTTCGACCGTGTTGGCGTCGGTTTGCTTGATGACTCCCAGGCCGACGGCGGTTTCGCCGCGGAACCTGGCAATCTGGCGGTCGTCCTCCACGGCGTCGATCACCTCGCCGATGTCGCGAATGCGCACCGGCGCACCATTGCGATAGGCGATGACCAGTTGGTTCATCGGCTCGGCTTCGGAGAACTGGCCGCGGGTTTGGATGAGAAACTCGCGCCGCCCGCCCTCGACTCGCCCCGAGGGGATGTCGGCGTTGTTGATTTGCACGGTGCGAACGACGTCTTGCACGGTAAGCTGGTGGGCCGCCAGCCGGGCCGAGTCCATGCGGACGCGGACGGCGTACTTGCGGCGCCCCCCGATCCGAATCTGCCCCACCCCGCGGAGCGTTTCCAGCCGCTGCTTCAGTACATTTTCCGCGTACTCGGTCATGCGGACGGCGTCCCACCGTTGGTCGCCGGTAAGCGTAATCCACATGATCGCCTGGGCCCCCAGTTCGACCTTCCGGACGATGGGCGACTCAATATCGGTGGGCAGCAGCCGCTGGGCCCGTTCCACCGCGTCGCGCATGTCTTGGGCGGCCACGTCGATGTCGCGCCAGAGTTCAAACTCGGCGGTGATCGTGGCCACTTGTTCCATTGCCGTGGAACTGAGAGTTCGGAGGCCCTCGATCGTGTTGATTTCCGCCTCGAGCGGATCGATGATCTCCGACTCGATCACCCCGGGGGCTGCGCCGGCCAGGATCACGTTGACGCTGACGATGGGGAACTCCACGTCCGGGTCCTGTTGCACCGGCATCTGCACGTAGCCGTAGCCGCCGAAGATGGCCAGCACCACGAACACCACGATGGTCATCACCGGGCGGCGGATGCAGAAGTCCCAAATCACCGCTCTCGTTCCTCGCTCGGAGTCTCCGTTGCCGAATCGCTCTCGATGCGAATCCGCTCGCCGCCACTCAGCCGCAGGTGCCCCTCACGGACCACCTGCTCGCCCACCGCCAATCCTTCGACGATCTCCACCAGCCCTTCCTGGCGGAGGCCGGTGGTGATTTCGCGGGCGACGGCCACTTCTTCCTTGACCACGAACACCATGTAGCCCCGCCGCGTGGCCACCAGGGCGACGTCGGGGATAACCGGCCGGTCCTTTCGTTCGCCCACAACGACCGATGCCGCGGCAAACAGCCCTGGTTTCAGGTGGTGCTCCTCGTTGGGAACAATCGCCTTGACAAGGAACTGGCGGGTGGAGGGATCGACGGCCGGACCGACGAATTCCACCACGCCGGCGAACTCGCGATCCGGATAGGCGGCCACCGCAACGGCCACGGTCTGCCCCCGCCGCACGCGGCCCAGATGCCGCTCGGGCAGCCAGAAGTTCATCTCCAGTGGGTCGACTTGATAGAACTGCGCCAGCGATCTCCCAATGGAGACATGAGCGCCCCGGTCCACCTTGCGGTGCGATATAACGCCAGCGAAAGGAGCCAGAATTTTCGTCTCCTCCAACCCTCGCTCGATCAGCGCCACTTCGGCCTCGAGCCGGTCACGTTCAGCGACGGCCGTATGCAGGTCGGCTTCGGCTTCCTCGATCGCCTCCTCCGTGAACACGGCGCGATCGCGGAGTTGTTGGCGCCGCTCGAAGATGCGCCGGGCGTTCGCCGCGCGCACCTCGGCAGCGCGAAGGGCTGCCCGGCGCGCATCGCGTTCGTGCCGCAGGCGGTCGTCGTCCAGTTCAAACAGAACGTCGCCCTCCTCGACGAAGCCTCCTTCCTCGAAGTGAATGGCCCTGATCCGGCCGGGGATTTCCGGCGAAATCTCCACCTGCGCCGACGCCTCCAGCGTGCCCACACCGGAGATGGTCTCCTTAAGCGTCACCGCCTCCATCGTGGCAATGGCAACCGGCACGACCGGCCGCTCGCTGCCCCCTTCAACCGCCCCTTGGCTGCGGCCCCCCCAACCCAGCATGAAGTGGGCTGCAACCCCTGCAAGAATCGCCGTGCTGACGAGTACGACCGCCAAGACCGAGAGCCAGCGTTTGAACCGTTCCCACCGTGACATCACTTTCGAGTTCGTCCGTTTCTGCGAGGAGAAGGTTGACCGCCCCTTCTTCGCGGGCGTAACAGTTGATCGATCGGGAAATCCGGCCCCGCGTGCAGGAACGGGCTTGTGGCGAGCTGGAGTCCCGCCTTTCGGCGGCTCTTCCAACCGGCTGAAGCCGGCCCTCCAGCGGGGCCGGTCGCCGCTTCAACTGCCGGCTGGTTCCTGCACCGCAGCTCCCTGTGAACGGTTTCCGCCGGCGCAACAAGCTTGCGGCGTCTGGGCCGACAAACCGAATGTCGACGCAAACGTCGAGTCCCTTTGCAGTGTAGCACGGGGGGAAGCACCCGTCAAGTGCCGGCAAAGGATCGACGCGGCTGGCAAACGTGGAAGCTACTCGCCGGGCGGGGCAGTAGCGCGCACCAATTGGGCGATCTGCTTGAACTCGGGCGTACCGGCTTCCTCGCACCATTCAAACAGGGCTGCCTCGGTGGTCGTGAGCACCGCGCCGGCCGACGCCATGCGCCCCAGCGCGGTGCGATAGTCCAACTCGGTGCGCGAGCTTACTGCGTCGACGGCCACGTACACTTGCCATCCGGCGCCAATCAAGTCGTAGACGGTTTGCTGCACGCACACGTGGGCTTCAATGCCGCACACCAGCAGCTTGTGCCGGCCCTTATCGAGCAGCGGCCGGAACACGGCTGCGCACTCCCGGCAGCTAAAGGTCAGCTTCTCGGGCAGTTCCCCCAATCGCTCAGCCAACTCGGGCACGGTGGGCCCGAGCCCCTTAGGATATTGCTCCGTGCCCACCACCGGAACGCCCAGGATTCGCGCCCCGTCGATCAGGCGGCCGCAATTCCACACAACGCGGCGCCCGTTGAGAATCGACGGGAGTAGCCGCTCCTGCACGTCGATCACCAGCAAGGCTGTATTCTCCCGCGACATCAGTCCCGGGCTGCGGGCAATGGCATCTTTCACCTCGTGGTGTGCTGTGGATTTTGGTTGCGATTCATTCATTAGGAACCTGTTGATCAGTCAGATTGGATATCCACCGGGGCGGAATCGGGGGCAGGTGAGTCCGGCTCCTGGTGATTAAGCCGGGGCACAGATAGGCCCCGCCAACAGAGTATATCCCACGCGCGTACAGGGCGCCAATCCGGTGGAGCACCTGCTCAACGCGCTGGCCGGTTGCGTGACGACGAGCATGGTGGCCCACGCCGCCGTGCGCGGCATCCATATCGACGCGCTCGAATCGGAACTGGAGGGCGATATCGACCTTCGCGGATTCCTCGGGCTGGCCGACGACGTGCCGAAGGGCTTCACGAATATCCGCGTGAAGTTCAAGGTCAAGAGCGACGAGTCGAACATGGAGAAACTCAAGAGTCTCGCCGCATTCTCGCCGGTGTACAACACGCTTACCCATGGGGTAAAGGTCGATATTCAGATTGAGCCGAAGTGAGGCAGTGCAAGACAACAAGCTGCCGGGAGCTGACGACGTGGGATAGGCTTTCTGCTTGTCGGCGGAAGAGACAGGCTGGAAGCTTATCCCACGAAACGCGGATTATTCGTGACAATGTAGGGTGGCGACAAGCAAGCCAAGACCCTGGTGGGCCTTCGGTCGCTCGGCCGGGCCTGCTTCCAGCGCACGGCGTGCAAACCACTCGGGCTTGGCTTGCGCAGGCCCACCAAGCACTTACGCGACCTTGTCCCACCCTACATGAATAGTCCGCGCTAAGGCCAATACCGTTCAATGACGGTGCCTGCCGTGACGCTAAGTTCAAGTCGGTGAAGGACTTCCTCTTTCGCCCCCTTAAGGCAGAAGGCAAGGGGCATCAAGGACTTACGACGCTTCATTGAACGGTATTGGGGCTAAGGCGGGCGAGAAGCCGCGCCGGCGACCGCGCCGGCGAGCGGCACTTGCATGGGGAAACGGCAGGAATTACACTACTGCTTTGTCAGTGGCTGTCCCGCCTCCTTCCCCATGAAAGGTGCCCTATGCGACGCTTGCCGGTGTTGATGCTTTCCATCGTTCTTGCCGTTCCCTCGCTGCTGCTTGCGGCGGACCTTGCCTTCACCGAAGCCGACGGCGTGCGGTGGTACGACATCGGGCAGCTTGGCGTGGAAGGGCGGGGATGGACCGAACTGTCCAGCCCTTACGACCGGCTGCCCGCGAAGGCCCAAGGCGTGGTGCGCGACGCCGTCTGGAACCTCAGCCGCGACTCGGCCGGTATGGCCGTGCGGTTTGTAACCGACGCAACCGCTATCCACGCGCGGTGGACGCTCACCAAGCCGCGGCTCGAAATGCCGCACATGCCCGCCACCGGCGTGAGCGGGCTCGACCTGTACGCGAAGGACGACCACGGAACCTGGCGATGGGTGGCCAACGGGCGGCCGGCAGGGCAAACCACGGCCGCTGTTCTGGCCGACGGACTCCGGCCGGGCCGTCGCGAATACATGCTCTACCTGCCGCTGTACAACGGCGTCACGTCGGTCGAGGTGGGCGTGCCCGCCGACAACGAAATCGAAGACGCGCCCGCCTATCCGGCCGAGCGGGCCAAACCGATCGTATTCTACGGTACGTCGATCACCCACGGCGCGTGCGCGTCGCGGCCGGGCATGGTCCACACCGCCATTCTCGGGCGATGGTATCACCGGCCGGTCATCAACCTTGGGTTTTCCGGCAACGGCCGCATGGAACCGGAGGTCACCGCGCTGATGGCCGAACTGGACGCCGCGGTCTACGTGATCGACTGCTGCCCAAACCTTGGCGGTGAACAGACAGCCGAGCGGACACGGCCGCTCGTGGAGCAGTTGCGGGCGTCCCGGCCGGACGCGCCCATCGTACTGGTCGAGGACCGCCGCTACACCGATGCGTGGATTCGCGGCGCCAAAGCCGAACGGAACGACGGCAACCACGCAGCGCTCCGGGCCGCGTACGAAGAGCTGCTCGCCGCAGGCGTGAAGCACCTGTACTACATCCCAGGCGACCAACTGCTGGGCGACGACAACGACGGCGCCGTCGATTCATCGCATCCGAACGACCTGGGCTTCTACCGCCAGGCCGTCGAATTCGACCGCGTTCTGCGACCGCTGGTCGCGGAGGCAGGTTCCAACTAGCCCGGATTCTGCACGATGGGTAGGGTGGGTCAAACAAGCCGCTTCTCTGGTGGGTCATCGGTCGCTACTGCCGGCGTGTTCCCAAGCGGTGGGCTGCAAACCAGGTTGGCTGCGGCTTGTGGGGGCCCGCCAGCGATCTGCGCGACCTCGACCCACCCTACATGCTCGCCACCCTCGACCGGCTGGTTCCGTTGTCAAGGCGGCGACCCGATCGCGGTCGCCCGAATCTGCCGGGACCACTCGGGGCCGCTTGTCCAGGGCAGGGTCCTGCCCTCGACGCAGAAGCGGCGCCGGGCCTCGCCGACCGGCCCCTCGAAGTCGATCAGTCCGAGATCGAACGCCAGCTCGTCGGACAGTCCCGGCAGCATCACGCGCCGGCCCCACGGCACGGGTGATTCGCGCACCTGGTTGAGGTGCCACAGCAGGTTCGTGCCGCACGCGTTGGTGATGGTGTGGTAATACTCGGGCGATTCCCGCAACGACGCCGCGCGGTCGAGCATCGAGCAGAGCAGCCTTCTCGCCTGCTCCGGCGAGGTCCTTATCGGATACACGTAGACGCGCTGCCGCTGAATGTTTGCCCGCAATCCGATCAGGTCGCTCTCTTCTCCGATCACGTACATGAGCGGGTAATGGCGAAACATGCCGCGCAGTGGAGAGTAGGCGGCGCCTTGTTCGCGGCGAGCCTCCGGCGAGATGGCCAGATGGGTGCCGTCCCGGAAACCGAAGGTGACGAAGACGTGGGCCATGGCCTCCGAATTGGGGAACGGGACCATGACGAAGTCGACAGACTCCAACTGTCGCAGATCGTAAGTGCGGCGGCGCCACAAGACGTCGTAGTCGTCCTCGCTCCGGTAGACGGCGGCACGCACGTTACGGATCACGGCCAGATCGCCGTCTCGCGTGATTTCCGGCAGCCGCGCCTGGGCGGCAATCCAGGGGCGGTCGTTCGATGGCTGCTGCCGGCCCCAGATCAACAGGATCAGCAATCCACCCGCGGCCACCCCGCGGAGTGCTTTGCCGGTGGGCAGCCGGACGAACACGGCGACCGTTGCACCTGCCCAGAGCAGGGCCGCGGCGTGCGCCCAAACCGCGGGCAACGGCTTGAAAAGCCAAAGTGCCGCAAACGTCCATAACCACGCCACGGCCAGCAAGAGCCACATGCAGGCCCAACTGGCCACGGCGCCCCAGCGTCGAATGTTCATGGCGGCCCATTGTAGCCCGTCCCCGGCACCCGGTTGACCAGGGGGACCCATGCACAGTCCGCGGTTCTTTGGCGAGGCCGACCTCTGGGAAGAGGGTAGGAACCGGACGTCATTGGGGGGGTAGCACTGATGTGATCTACCTGCTCGACACCGATACGTGCATCGGCTGGCTCAACCATCGCCGACCGGCGCTTCTAACGCGTCTCGAACAAGCAGACCCGGAGTAAAGGTTCAGCCCAAACCCCTGCCACCATCCTCCCGCAATACCGGCAGCCGGACGGTGAAGCGGGTTTGGTCGTTCTCCCGCTGCCATTGGATGGTGCCGCGATGGGCCTCGGCCATCTGGCGGGCAAAGTAGAGGCCCAGCCCGGTTCCGTCGGGCTTTTCGGTAACGAAAGGCTCGAACAGCCGATCGACCACCTGCGCGGCCGGGCCGGGACCGGAGTCGGTGACGCGCAACTCGACCCAATCACCGTCGCCGGTTACTTCAATGGCCACCCGCGGATCCGGGCGGCTGGGCCGTTCCGCCGCCTCCAACGCGTTGAGCACCAGATTCATCAGAAGCTGCACCAGGCCGTCGCGGTCGCCGGCAACGTGAATCGGCTCCGGGGCCCGCCGGATTTCGACCGCCACGTTCGCATGATCGCACGCTGGCTTCACCAGCTTGACCACCTCGGAAACAATCGTATCGAGCGCCACCGGCGCGTGTTCGGCAGGTTCATGGCGTCCGAACGCCACGAACCGCTGCAAGTACGATTCCATGAGATGCAACTGCCGGAGCGCCACGGCCAGATTCTCGCGGCCGGCCGGCCCGGCGGCCTCCTGTTCGAGAAGCTCAATGGCCATTCGCGCGCCGGTGGCCGAGTTGCGCAACTGGTGCGCCATGCCCACGCCAAGCTGCCCGAGCGTGCGCATGCGTTCATTCTGCCGCACCTCGGTTTCGTACTGCGAGAGGCGTTCGGCCATGCTGTTGATCGACTGCGTCAGGTCGGCAAACTCGTCGTTCCGTTCGGGCACGGCAATCGGTTGGAAACAACCTGCGGCGATCGACTCGGCCTGGTTGCGAAGCGCCCGGATCGGACGCACGAACCGCCCGGCCACCAAGGCCGCCACCACTACCGCGCAGACGACCGTTATCGCGCCGGCCAGGAGGATGGGCGCGGCCACCTGGCGGGCGACCGCCCACCACCGTTCTCGCGGATAGAGCACGACAAGCCACCGCAGGCCGGCGTAGGGGTCGCGGCCGATGCGAGGCACCACGTTGACAAAATAGTCGCGGTCTCGCAGCCGGGTCACGTTGGCGGGAGAAAACGGCTCGCTCGGCGCCTGGTCTGCAGGCGGAATCAAGGCGGCTGCTTTGGCGGTGCCAATGGACATGGTGCCGTAATGCACGCGGCCTTGGTTGTCGAGCACGAGAAACTGGGCGCCCGACAGGCCGCTGACGTGCTCCAGGACCGTCTGACTCAAGGGGTAGTGCGCCGCAGTGAGCGTGCGGACAACGCGGTCGAGGCTCTCGGCCTGATATCGGCTTGCCTCGCGCACGGCCAGGTACGCGCTGATCGCGCTGGTCAGCACAATGCCCAGCACCACCACGCCGAGCATCAACAGAAGCAACTGGATTCTGACGGGCCATCGCACGGTGAAGTTCCTTTCTCAATAAGGCCCTTCCGTTTCCAGGTGCAGGCCATCGGGTTGGAGTCCCGCCTTTAGGCGGTTTCTTTGCGCCGGCTGAAGCCGGGACTCCAGCAGCACGCAAATATGCACACAGAAACGGAAGGGCCGTCAATAACCGGCCGCAGGGGACGGCACCCTGTTCCCCTTGTATGCAGCAGTATACTCCAAACGGCTCTTCCGTTTCCAAGTGCAGAACTGCCTGCCGCGTGGGTGAACCCGGATGCTGAGACATCCGGAACCACCCACCCTACGTCTTGTCGGCACCGATTCGCACCCAGAGACGGAAGAGTCCTCCAAACTGGCAGCAGCTTGCGTTAAGCTATAATTGGTAGGTGCTGCGCAAACGGTGCAGTCTACGCCAACCGATACCCCTCGAACGAGTGAACGTCCGTGGCTCATTGTGCCTCCAATTCGACGGACGCATTCTGGCTGCCCGAAACGGTCGCGGGCACGGCGTCGGACGATGCGCCGAAGCGGGTCATTGAATTGCCGCCTCCGCCGGTGATGGTGGGCGACGCAGTCGATATTCAGCCCTGCGGGACGTCCGAGGGGAATCGGTGGCTCGGCTGGTTTTCCGCCCGCACCGCGGCAAGCTTCCTGTCGAGTTTCCTGTTTCATCTTGCGCTGGTCCTGGCCCTTGGCTTGTGGTTGCCCGTGCCGGAGACCGGTTCCGGCCCGATTTCGTTGCTCGTCACTCCGTACGACGCTGAAACGCTCATCTTCGGCGAGACAACGCAGGAACCATCGCCCGCAGTCGCTCCGGATCGCCTGATGAGCGACGCCGTAGTCGTTGAGCATCGGATGGACAGCCTGCACGTTCCTGCGCCGGCCACCGAGTCGGCGGCGCCGGCCCATCGGCAATCGGTTGTGGACAGCAGCATGTTCGACCGTACCGCCGACGACTTCCTGCGTACCGATGCCGACGTGTCGGGCGCGTTGGCAGGGCGGGGCCGCGAGGCCAGGGCTGCAATGGTTCGCATCGGCGGCGGTACCGGGGAAAGCGAGGACGCCGCCGAGCGTGGACTGCGATGGATCATGTCGCAGCAGCGCGAGGACGGAAGCTTTAGCTTCCGGCATCTCCGCAACGCATGCCGCGATCCCGGCACCGAAGGCAGCACCACCGCCGCCACGGCGATATGCATGCTGCCATTCCTGGGAGCAGGGTATACGCATCAAGAGGGTCCGTACCAGGACGTCGTTCGGCGCGGCATGTACTACCTGATGCGAAGTGCCCGGCAAACACCCCACGGGGCCGATTTGCAGAACGGCACCATGTACGCCCAGGGCCTCTCCGCCATCGCCCTGTGCGAAGCCTACGCAATGACCCGCGACCCGGCGCTGCGGGGCCTTGCGGACCAGTCGCTCCGGTTCATCGTGTTCGCTCAAGACGCAAAGGGCGGAGGTTGGCGATACACACCCGGCGAGCCCGGCGATACCACGGTCACCGGCTGGCAGCTCATGGCGCTGAAGAGCGGGCAGATGGCCGGGCTGAGCATCCCTTCGCCGACGCTCATCGGGATTCGGCGGTTTCTCGACCATGTGCAGTCGGAGTACGGCGCCAAGTACGGCTACATGGATCCACGGCCCCGCGACACGACCACGGCCATCGGCCTGCTATGCCGGATGTACACCGGCTGGCCCCGCGACTACGACCCCGTGCGGCGCGGCGTCGAGTACCTGGACAGCCTGGGGCCGTCGAAGGACAATATGTATTTCAACTACTACGCCACGCAGGTGATGCACCATTTCGGCGGCGAGCCGTGGCTGCGATGGAACCCCGTCATGCGCGACTACCTCGTGGCCACGCAATCGAAGCAGGGCAACGAGGCCGGAAGCTGGCATTTTTCCGGAGGGCATGGCGACGTGGGCGGCCGGCTCTACAATACGGCTATGGCCGTCATGACGCTCGAAGTATACTACCGCCACATGCCGCTATACACCGAGCACGCCCTGACCGACGCGTTTTAACAGGGTGGGTGGTTCCGGCTGTTTCGGCAGCCGGTTTCACCTACGGATTCGGCGTCAAACCGCGTGGGTGAACCTGGCCGCTACGCGGCAAACGTGGGATAGGCTTCCAGCCTGTCTTTTGCGCTGACAGGCCGGAGGCCTATCCCACGCAACACAGTCAAACCGCGTGGGTGAACCTGGCCGCTACGCGGCAAACGTGGGATAGGCTTCCAGCCTGTCTTTTCCGCTGACAGGCCGGAGGCCTATCCCACGCAACACAGTCAAATCGCGTGGGTGAACCTGGCCGCTACGCGGCCAGAACCACCCACCCTACAACGCTACACACAAGCACGCTTTCTCATGCCGCTCCATCCGTTGCTTCATCGCTGGCTGGTCCATACCGCCCAGAAGAAGCTGCGCGAACGCATGGCCGGGGAGCAGCGCCCGCCCGATACGCCGCCGGAGGAGTGTGATATCGCCATCGTGTTCGCGCTGGGAATCGAGGCCGGCGGGCTTGTCGACCGGATGGACGAACGCATCGCACTGCGGGGCCGCGGGTTCACCATCCGGCTGGGATCACTCGCATCGCGGCGCGTGGCAATCGTCACCAGCGGCGCGGGGGCGAAAAACGCAGCCCGGGCAACCGAGGCCGTTCTCGATGCGCACCGGCCGCAGTGGATCGTTTCGGCCGGCCTTGCCGGCGGGCTCAAGTCCGATCTCCGCCGCAACGACGTCGTCATGGCAAACCGCGTTGCCAACATGGAAGGCCGCCAGTTGCAGATCGACCTGATGGTTGAGCCGGCAGAGTTGGAGAAGCACCGGGGCGTTCACGTCGGCCGGCTTCTTTCGGCCGATCGCCCCATACGCCATCCGGAGGAAAAGGCCCGCCTGGGCGAAGAGCACGACGCGATGGCCGTCGACATGGAAACGTTTGCCGTCGCCGAGATCTGCCGTCTCCGGCACGTGCGTTGCCTGTCGGTGCGGATTGTCTACGATCCCCTCGACGAGCGCCTGCCGCGGGACGTGGAAACCCTGCTAGCCCAGCCTACCCTGGCAACCCGGCTGGGCGCCGCGGCCGCGGCCGTATTCCGCCGGCCTTCGAGCGTGAAGGACCTGTATCGGCTCCGCGAGAACGCGCTGGTGGCCTCCGAGCGGCTCGCAACGTTCCTCGAGGGCGTCGTCGGGCAGTTGGATGTACGCCGCGCCGATACTTCTTAGCGGGCGCTCAGAAATAACTTGGACAAATTGTAGGAGGCACACGCCGTGTGCCGTTCGCGAATTACGGCACACGGCGTGTGCCTACTACACTGCCAATTGGCCAACTTATTTCTGAGCGCGCCCTTAGCTTGCCGTCACTCGACGGGCAGGAACTGCACGGCGTCGATGACCACGTAGCCGTCGGCGCCCCGGTTGGAAACCTCGACCACGGCCGGCTGCTCGCCGAACGTGAAGGTGCCCAGGGAGATAAACAGCCCGTCGATCGGCGGCGTTTCTTTCTGATTGACCGCCACCCCGGTGCGGCCGGCGGCGTGATGCACCACCACCGGCACGTTGCTTGCCCGGTTGCCGCTACCCGAGTAGGCGAAACGGACTTCGTAACGGCCGGGTTTCAGCTCGGCCGTGTACCTCGCCTGCTTGGTGCCCCGGCCGGCGTTGTCGTCGTGCAGGTAGCCGACGCCGACATACAGGCCGACGGTGCTGCTGGCGAGCCAATCACCTTCGAGTTTCGCCTGGTTATCGTCCACCACAATGCCGTCGAGATTGCCCGGCCAGATCCCCAGCGGCACTTTCCGCCGCGGCCCGTCCCACTCGAGCACCTGGTTGTCGTCCAGGAGGCGCTGGCGGAGCCGGGCGAGGTCGATCGCTTGCACGTCCGCCTCTTGCTCTATGGCGTGGACCGCCGCCGTGGCGGCCGACTGGCCGAGGACCATGAACACCGGCTCCATGCGGATCGAGCCGAAGGCGATATGACTGCAAGAGACGCAAACGGGCACCAGCAGATTGGTGCATTGATCGCGTTTCGGCACGAGGGCGCCGTAGTCGATCGGGTACGGCCCGCCGGGATTGACCTGCACGTCGCCCTCGTTCTGCGCGTACGCCTGCCCGTCGTCGTTATAGGCGACGTACCGCTGCGTGTGGTGCGAGTCCATGTTATACGACCCCATGCCGACCGGGCGCGGCGTGGGCACGTGCCCGCGAAGGTGGTTCTCGTTGACCACGACATCGCTGACCATCCGGCGCGCCTCCCGCACGTACAACTGGCGCGGCCAGTGGCCGTTATCCTTAAACTCGTCGGCCGCCAGGCCCCACGTGTTGTAGTGCTCGCGCACGTCGCCGGGCACGCGCGGATCGTTGGCCAAGAAGTAGAGGTAGCCCTGCTGATACGTCTCGTGTTCCCGGATAATCTCCCGGCGGCGCTCGTACGATGCCTCCGGGTAGTCGTAGTTCATGCCGATGTTGTCGGTACTGAACGGGCCGTGGTTGTTCGTGTCGGTCTTCGCGTTGGGGATCGGATCGAATTTGCCGAACACGTGACGCGAGCCGGCCAGCAGCGTGCGCAGCAGCAACTCGTACTGGAGCGGATCGTAGCCTTCAGGCTTCGGGAACGGCACGCGATTGTCGGGATGATTCGTCAGGCACATACGGAAGTTGTACGCCTGAATGCGATGATCGCCTTGGCCCGGCTCGCCGGTGTCCTGGTCGTGGATTCGCGGCAGAAGGCCGCTCGCCGGATCGCCGGGCACGACGTAGGGGCTCACCTCGTGGGCGAAGTAGTGGCCGGCCGGTCCCCGCTCGCGCTGTGCGTCGGGCAGCGTGCGGCCCAGGCATGGGGGCCGGTTCGGCGGGCGCAGTTGCACGCCGTTAAGTGTCTCGCCATAGACGCTGTTCGCTTCGCGCCCGACGTGGTACGCCACGCCCGCCGCGGCCATCAGGTCGCCTTCGTACGTGGCGTCGAGGAACATCCGCCCGCGGTACGTCTTGCCGCTGAGCGTGGTGATGGCCACGATGCGCGTGCCGTCCTTCGCCACGCCTCCCTCGCGGTCGAGGTATTCCCCGCGGACCACGGGGATGTCGTACTCCTGAATCCATTTCTCGAATGTCTGTTCGGCCACGCGGGGCTCGAACACCCACATGGCGTCGTCCTGCGCGCGATAGTGGCTGTTGTCCTCCCGCTTCTGATGCACCCACGCTTCGGGGTTGTCGTAATGGGCCTTGATGAGCTGGTAGAACTCGCGGGCGAGGCCGCCGACGACCTCTTTCCGCCCGCTGTCGGTCCAGCCGAGCCCTCCGCTGGTCAGGCCGCCGAGATGTTTCTCCGGCGCAACGATGACAACGGACCGGCCCATCCGTTTCACCTGCACCGCGGCGGCCACGCCGCTAGAGGTGCCGCCGTAAACCACCACGTCGAAGACCTTCTCGTCCGCCGCGCCGGCCGATGCCGTCAGCATTGCAAGTAAGAAAACCGGAATACGCATAAGTGCCTCCTCATTGTCAGGTTATGGTTCAGAGGACGTAGGGTGGGTGGTTCCAGATGTCTCGGCATCTGGGTTCACCCACGCGTCATGCTACACCATTGACTGAGCATAGTAGAATTCGGCGCGATTGTCAAACTTCGGGGACTTGCGGCCATCATCCGGCGATTGACACCGCGCCGAAGACCGGGTAGTTTGGTGGGCGTTCGTCGAAGTGCAGGTGCAGGAACGGGCTTGCAGCGAGTTGGAGTCCCGCCTTTAGGCGGCTCTTCCAACCGTCTAAAGCCGGGACTCCAACAGGTCCTGCACCCGGTGCGTGCGAGTGAAAGCATCATGGTTCAAGCAATGGACTTCCGAAGCGATACGGTTACCCGGCCTACTCTGGAAATGCGCCGGGCCATGGCCGAGGCGAGGGTGGGCGACGACGTACTGGGCGACGACCCCACGGTCATCGAACTCCAGAATCGCGTGGCCGACCTGCTGGGCAAGGAGGCGGCACTATTTGTTCCCTCGGGAACCATGTCGAACCTGATCGGCGTGCGCGTTCACTGCCGCCCGGGCGATGAAATGCTCTGCGAGTCGGAATGCCATATCTACCACTACGAACAGGGCGGATACGCACAAATCTGCGGTGTTGCCGCCCGGACCCTTCAGGGCCGCTACGGCGTACTGCACCCCGACCAATTTGAAGGCATGATCCGCCCGGGTGACGCCCACTACGTGCGCACTCGCCTGGTGACCCTGGAAAACACGCACAACCGCGGCGGCGGGCGCGTGCAGCCATACGAGTACGTCGAGGCGATTGCACAGTGGGCGCGCCGGCAGGGCTTGCGCACCCACCTCGACGGCGCCCGGCTCTGGAACGCGGTCGCTGCAACCGGCATCCCGCTTCCGCGGTGGACGCAGCATTTCGATACGGTCAGCGTGTGCTTCAGCAAGGGGCTCGGCGCACCTGCCGGCTCGGCACTGGCGGGGCCGCGGGAGTTGATCGCCGACGCCCTGCGGCACCGGAAGGTTCTTGGCGGCGCCATGCGGCAGGCCGGCATCATCGCGGCGGGCGCCCTGTACGCCGTGGAACATCACCGGGACCGCCTGGCCGACGACCATGCCAACGCCAGGCGGCTTGCCGACGGCATCCGGCAGATCGAGGGCCTGACACTGGCGCCCGACGACGTCGAAACCAACATGCTGTTCTTCCGTATCGACGACCGGCTCGGCACGGCCGCTTCGCTGCGCGATCGGTTGAAGCAGCAAGGGCTCCTGGTCCTGGCCACGGGCCCGCAAACCATCCGCATGGTAACCCACTTGGACGTCGCAGCCGACGACGCGGCTCGAGCAATCACCATACTGGGCGAGGCAGTTGCCTCGTTGACTGCGGCATAACCACGCACAGGGGACTGTCCCCTTCGTATCCCGCATCGCATACACTGGATATAAACGTCTGAATTACCCCCCCGCAACACCCACCTACCAACCGACCCACCCCAACAAGAGGCTCTGCCATTTCCTGGTGCCGGACTGCTCGGCGCGTGGGTGAACCCGGCTGCTGAGACAGCCGGAACCACCCGCCCTACGCCTGAACGGTTGCAGGTTGCACCCGGGAATGGTAGAGCACAACAGGAGCCCAGAACCATGAGAACGTCTGTCTTCTTCGCCGTACTTGGAATCATAGGGGTCTTTCCCGGACTGGATGCTTTTGCACAGCCGGCAGGCGGGGCAGACCCGCCGGACGGGAACATTTTGCTCGAAACCAAGAGTTTTCGGTACGTAATCGGGGCCGATGGCGCGAACCAGGCGTTCGTCTGTACGGCTACCGGTGAGGACTACTGCAACCGGCAGCCCGCGACGGCCTTTGCCAGGGCGCTGGTTGAAGGGCAGTGGCGGCGTGCCGCGTCGGTTAATGCCGACGGCGAACGCATCGCGGTCACCTTCGCCGATACGCCGGCGACGGCAACCCTTGCGGTCACGGCCCATGCTCGCCACCTCGTACTGAAGGTCGTCGCCGCAAGCGACGACGTGGAGGAGCTGCAACTGGCCAACGTGCCGCTGACGCTCCGCGGCACCCTGGAGGAGCCGTTCGCCGCGTGCGTCCTGGCGTTGAACATGCAGACGAACGTGCCGGGAATACCGGGGCCGTCCAATCGCCTCATGGCGAGCTGCGTCCGCCGCTTCGGACTGGCTGGTGCCGAGTTCGCCGTGGTCGGATGCCCGGCCGGCGAGCTGCGCGACGCGCTGAAGGACGCCGTATCGGCCTCCGATACGCTCCCGCAGTCGCCCATTGGCGGTCCCTGGGCGATGGACGCGCCCATCAATCGGGCTTCGTACCTGTTCGCCGCACCGACCGAGGAGAACGTGGAGGAGATCATCAAAACGGTCAAGAGCATCGGCTTCAACCAGGTGCAAATCCACGGCGGACGCCATACCTACCGATTCGGCGACTGCAAGCCGAACCCGGCGCTCTATCCCAACGGCGTTGCCAGCCTCAAAGCCGTGATCGACCGCCTCCACGAGGAGGACATCTACGCAGGCATGCACCCCTATGCGTTCTTCATCGACAAAGCGACGCCGTGGGTAACGCCGGTTCCCGATCCGGGCCTTGCCTCCGGCGCGGTGTTCACGTTGGCCGCCGATCTTTCCGCCGAGGCCGACGCGGTCCCCGTGCTCGAAAGCACCGAGGCGATGTCGACCATTACCGGCTTCTTCGTGCGCAATAGCGTAACGCTGCGGATCGGCAGCGAACTGATCACCTACAGCGACCTGTCGAAGGAGCCGCCGTATGCGTTCACCCGCTGCACGCGCGGCGCGCTGGGCACGACGGCCGCCGCCCACGCGGCCGGCGCCGAGGTGCACCATCTGAAAGAGTGTTTCGGCCTGTTCCTTCCGGACCCCGACTCCTCCCTGTTCACCGAGGTCGTCGAGGCGAACGCCCGCTTCTTCAACGAGTGTGGTTTCGATACCCTGTACCTCGATGCACTGGACGGCGAGGATACGCTCGTAAGCGTTCACGGGGTACAGGCCGGGGGCGGGTAGCCGACGAGACTGGTACGAATGAGAACTGAGCGGGCGGCGTCAGGAGTCTGACGGCAGCAAC
>JAVEUP010000153.1:0-19952 GCA_034005525.1 Thermoguttaceae bacterium
GAGGATTCGGTTGGCTGCGCCTCTGCACGATATCGGCAAGGTCGGTATTCCCGACGCCATTCTGCACAAGCCGGACAAGCTGGACGACATCGAGATGGACATTATGCGAAAACACTCCCCGTTCGGCAAGCGGCTGTGCACGAACTCCCCTGAAGACCCGGCCTCCGCGTTCATTTCGCACTCCCTGACCGGTGTGGAGATCATAGCCAAGGCAACCTCCCCCGTCTTGAAGACGGCCGCGACCATCGCCTATACGCATCACGAGAAGTGGGATGGTACGGGATACCCTCGCGGCCTGGTGAAGGAAGAGATTCCAATCGAGGGACGGATCACCGCAGTCGCCGACGTCTTCGACGCTCTTTGCAGCCCGCGGCCGTACAAGGAAGCCTTTCCTCCGGAAAAGGCTCTCGCCATCATCCGGGAAGGGCGCGGGACGCACTTCGATCCGGCGGTTGTCGATGCCTTCTTCGATGGTATTGAAGAAATCCTGACCGCCCAGAAACAATATGCCGACGCCGATCTTGCGGGCGCCGCATGGACCGACCCTCGCGATAGGCTACACGCCGGCGTATGGCCAGTCTCGGATTCCTCGGACGTCGCGCCCGCGGCACCTGGTTGCATCACGGCGACGGAAACGCTCACGGGGGATTGTGCAAGCCCCGTGACGACGTAAGAAGCCTGAGTATCCAATGGATAACCGATCCTTTTACACGGATTAGCCATCGCAAACGTGAAACCATGTCCCACCTTGTTCAATATGCTTCGCCTGAGGCGTTAGACAATCGCCGGCTCCCTCACATGCTCCATCCATCCGTCGATCTTGACGGCGGTGCGTTGAGCCGCCAAATGGCCTTGTTGAACCTCGTTCGGCGCACGAACGCCCAGCCACCCTTCAGCGTGCTGTTGGAAGACGCTGCCAAGCTATCGGCACAAGGAATCGGAGTCCAGTACTACGCTTGGGGACAAGTCGTTCCCGATGAGCAATGCGATTTCACCCTGGCGTACGCCGACCCGCCGGAAGGGCACGCTCGCCATGTCACTAGCATGTTTCCGTTGTCGGGCAAGACCCTTGGCGCTCATGTGTTGCAGACAGGGCAACCGATTAGTGCAGAGCGGTTCGGAACGCAGGAACCCATGGTCGACGTCGTTCTGCAACGCGAGGGTGTGGTCGGCGGCATCATGGTTCCTTTCCATCTGAATAAAAGACCGGCCGGTTTTCTTGGCGTCTACAGCAACATTGCGAGGAAATGGCATCCCGATGAGCTAGTGTTCATCGAAACGGTTGCACATCTGCTCGTCGCTTTCTCGGCGCGCCTCTTGGCAGAGGAGCAATTGGCGGCTGAACGTCATGCCCGCACGGAACTCCTCGAAACCATCAACGCGATCGTCATCACTCTCGACCCGGAAGGTCGCATTGTGGATATTAACCAGCCCGGCCAGCGGCTCACGGGCTACAGCTTGAAGGAGGTGTGCGGGGCTCCGTTTTGCAGCAAGCTCGTCCCGCCCAGCGAAATGGAATTGGTGCAGGGCATTCTCCGCAGTTGCCGGAGCGAGTCCTTTACCAACGAGTACACCGGCTGGCTGATGCGGAAGGACGGCTCACAGCTCCGGGTTGCGTGGACCCTGAAGGCACTGCACAACGGCCAAATGCAGTCCATGGTGCTAATCGGCATCGACCGGACGGAACAGCTTCAGGCGATGGACAAACTGCGCCGCATGACCTCCATTGCCCACAACGCCATGGGCGCTCTTTACTCGAATCAGGAGGAGCACCCACGACAGGTAGACGGCGGAAGTGCGAATCGGCCGGATGGGAGGCCGAGACTTTCGCCGGCTGCGGTGCCTCTTGCAGTCGCCGGGGGTCAGGTAGGCGACCTTGCCGGCCGGACACCCCTCGCCTATGACGGCGGCGTGCCGAGCCTGAACATCAAGCCACCCCAGGAGCGCCGCGCCGGCCCGCGCCGCCCCTTTCCATACCGGCAGCCCATCGCGCCGATGGTTGACGGCAGGCTGCCGGCTGAGGCCGATTTCGTTGAGGTCGAGTGCCAAGACATCTCCTCGGCAGGCGTCGCCTTCTTCTTCGATCGGGTCCCTGCTTTCACGGAACTCGTCTTGTTGTTGGGGTCTCCCCCGCAGGTGACCAAGTTGGTCTGCCGCGTCGCCCGGGTGGCCTGTGTGGAGCACAACGGCGAAAAACGCTATTTAGTCGGCTGCCGTTTCATCGGCCGGTGCAAGCGGTAAGTCACACACCGGTGCTTGCTTGATCGCGCCGTCTGCGGTACAATCACATGGTTCGTTCGGTCCT
Source organism: Thermoguttaceae bacterium (assembly GCA_034005525.1). Lineage (GTDB taxonomy): Bacteria > Planctomycetota > Planctomycetia > Pirellulales > Thermoguttaceae > PWXP01. The sequence continues at coordinate 2,306 of JAVEUP010000153.1, forward strand.
TCGGCCTGATGCTGCATAGCCGACTGCCGAATGCACGATTCCCGCCAGCACGCCCCTACCCCTTTGCCGGTGCAAGACAATAAGTTTACGGGAGTTGTACACGTGGGATAGGCTTCCAGCCTGTCTATTCCGTCGACAGGCTGGAAGCCTATCCCACGCAAGTCGGTATGTTATTGTTTTGCGTCGCCTTGCCTGCCGAATCAGGAGGTATCAAGTACGATGACCCGCACACACCACACCCCGCTCGTCTGGCTGCTCGCGATCCTTGCCACGTCCATTGCGCTCGATGCGCATGCGGAAGTTACCATGGAGAACTCCCGTGCACGCCTGATCATTTCAGAGGACGCACGCTGGCGTTCACTGGCGGACAAGGCGACCGGCCGGGAACTCATACCGGAAGGTGTGGCGCTGCCCGTTGCGGAGGTTGTCCATGGTGGCAAACGATTCGCTGCCGCCAGGGCCGCCGCCGACGGTGACGCGCTTACCATCTCATTCGCCGATACCGATACCGTACTGACCTACGCATTCGAGCGTGCCGGCAATTGGATCGTCCTGCGGCTGCGGTCCGTCGCGGGTACGCGCCCGGAAAGCATGACGCTGCTGCAATTGCCCGTGGCCATTACGAAGAACGTCGGTACCCGGTTGAACGTCGCGTGGGACGACGAGACCGCCGTCTGCATGATGGCCGCGACGCGGCAGACCGATTGCCGCGGGCGGGCGGGCCGACACGCCGTATTGAGTGCCTCCACGCAGGACTCTCCTGGACCGGAACTCGAAGGCGCCGCGGCTGCAATCATCGTCAGCCCGACGTCCCAACTGAAGACCATCGCCCGCGAGGCGTCGCATGCCTTTGGGTTGCTCACGAACGAGGACGCCGACGGCACGCCGGTAAAGGACACCGAGCTGGTGCGAGGTTCCTATTGGTTCCTTTCGTTCGGGGAGGACGAGGTCGACCGGGTCATCGACTACAGCAACCGATCGGGCATCCGCCAGGTGATGCTGTCCTCGGGCGCGTGGTGCGTAAGCCCCGGCCATTACCTGTTCCATGAAGGCCGTTATCCGAACGGACAAGCGGGCCTGAAGGCCATGATCGCGAAGCTTCATGAACACGGCATCCTCGTCGGCATGCACACGTTCGCATCGAAAATATCCAAACGCGATCCCTACGTAACCCCCGTGCCCGATCCGCGCCTGCTGCGAGGCGTGTCGGCCTCGTGGCGTCCGAGCGACGGACTGCTCGAAACCACGCTGCACGATGCCGTGACGGCTGAACAAACTGAAATCCGGGTGGCCGGCAACCTGCAGTTCTGGCCGGGCAGTTCCGCCGTGGCCGACCGTTACTGGGAAGGCGGACTCGACAAGCACCTGGAGGTAACCATCGGCAACGAAATCGTCCGCTACGAGAGCATCGGTCCGGAGGGTGTGTGGAACACTTTCGAAGGTTGCCGGCGAGGCGCATGGGGAACTACCGCCGCGGCGCATCCGGCCGGGGCCGGAGCTTTTCACGTGGGCGTCGATGGGTGCATCAACGGTTACATCATCGACCAGGAGACCGACCTGATGGACGAGGTGGCCGACCGCCTGGCAGGCATCTTCAACGACTGCGGTTTCGACATGGTCTATTTCGATGGTGGTGAGGACGTCGACCGGCGGCGGTTCAACTATTACGTGTCCAATTTCCAGGAGCAGGCGGTCAAACGGTTCACGAAGCGGCCGGTGATCCACATGGGAACCGTTATGAACCACCTCCTGTGGCACTCGTTCGCCCGCAGTTCCACGGTGGACCAGTACCTGAGCACGCTGGGCGGTGCGATTATCGGCGGGAGGGCGCCCACGAAATGGCCAACGGTGAAAGAACACATCGACCGGTCGGTGCGTTACATGCTGTCGGTGCGGCAGGACATGATGCCCGGCGAACTGGGCTGGTTCGGCATCTGGCCGCGCGGCACGCGCACCTACACGGTTACGCTCAGCGAGGACGACGCCCGGGGGTATCGTGAACTCGGCTGCGGGCAAGGGCCGGTGGAACTGCCCAGCCGTGAGAACACCGTCATGACCGGCGAACTGATCTCGCCCACGGAACTGCGGCTCCGCGTGGAATACGACGGCTTGCAGCTTGACGAAATCGAGTATCTCATGTGCAAGTCGCTCGGCTACGACGTGCCCATTTCGCTGCAAACCGGCTTCGCGCAACTGGAGGCCCACGGCCTTTCGCCTGAAATCCTCAACATCGTGCGGGAGTACGAGGCAATGCGCATGCAGCGGGTGGTTCCCGGCGATACGCGAGCGAAGTTGCAGGAGCTTGGCAAGGACTTCGCGCGCGTGCGGTTGGATGGCCGCGACCGGTGGGTCGAAGTGCAGCGGGTCGATGAACTCGGCGATACCCGGGAGCTGCGAGCGATGGTCGGCCCGCTGGACGGCGGCAGCGTGGCTACGTTGTGGCACACGCTTCAGGACGGACACCTTGCCCTCAAGCTGCCTCCCGAGGCGGTTCGTGTCGTCGACTTCATGGGCAAGGCGTTGCCTGCGGAAACCGACGGGGACCGCGTGCTCGTCCCGGTGGACTCGACGCGTACCACGCTGATTTGCCCCGCACTCACGCCGGAGCAGTTGCGCGATGCCCTTCAAGCCGCCGAGTTGCGTTTGCGCCAGCCGGCCCAAGTGTGGCTCCGCACCGCCGATTTCGACCGGCTGGTGGGCGAGATGTCGCTGGGCTCCGACGTGGGCGTTCACGAGCCGGACGCCTTCGGCGACGTGCTCGTGGCGACTGGCCGGCCCTCGGTGAAGAAGCCCGAAGCATGGTTTGCCGAGTACACGGTCGACATTCCTCGCGACGGACTTTGGGCCATCTGGGGCCGGGTCCGATATCCGCGCGGCAGCGACGATTCCTTCGGGTTCGTCGTGCCCGGCGAAGAAGTGACTCTCTCGCACGGCGACGGCCAGGTTCTAGGCAACTGCGGCGTGGACGTAGACCGTTGGCACTGGACCGGCCGGGGCGCCGGCTCCACGGCCGTCCCGCCCGGCCAGCCGCTTACCAGGCGGCTCGAATCCGGACCATTCACTTTTCGCATCTACGCCCGCGAAGGCCCCGGCAATCCGCAAACCAACCCGCAGCTGGATCTCATTTGCCTGACCGAAGACCCCGCCGAAGTGCCGACCGACGAGGAAGCGCGGGCGTGGCTGGACGGGAAATAGCGACATAGGGGCTTGTCTTTCAAACGATCGTTTGATATGCCTTATTGATCTTCGCATGGAGAATGGCCCGGCCAGGCAAACCTGTCTGGCCCATTTCCGGCCGCACTTGGTCGGCCTCGGTTCATTCGCGGTGCAAACCTCAATAGTTAAGGCAATCATCCGTGAAGGGACGTTTCATGCCATCGACAGTCCGGGCGGTGCTTCCTGTGTTGATCCTGGTGGTCGGCATTGTGGGATACTTGGCGCTGGCCACCCAGCGCCCCGTGGAGACCCAGCGTCCACCCGCCGATACCGCTCCTCTGGTCGAAGTAATCCAAGTCATGGCGCACGACGCCGGGCTCGATATTACCACTGATGGCGTGGTCGTTCCCTACCGGGAGATTACCATGGCGGCCGAAGTGGCCGGTCGTGTTACCAAGAAAGCCCCCGACGCCCGGGCCGGGAACTACGTGGCCGCGGGAACCCTGCTTCTGGAAATCGACCCTCGCGATTATGAGCTTGCAGTCAAGCAGCTTCAGCAAGAACTGGCGCAGGCCGGCACTTCCCTCGGCGAATTGGACATTGAGCTGCAAAACATCGAGGAAATCGGCCGCTTGTCGCAGGAGCAACTCGATTTGCACACCGTTGAGTACGAGCGGCAGCAGAAGCTTGCAGAGCGCCGGGTGGTAACCGCAACACAGCTTGACCAGACGCGGCAGGCCGTTCTTCAGTCGCAAAGCCAGGTAATCGATCTGCGCAAGCAGATGCAGATGCTCCGGGCGCGACGAACCCGGCTCGAATCGCTCCGCGACGGCGCCCAGCTTCGGCTCGAAAGGGCGCAGCTCGACCTGGACCGCACCCGGGTGACGGCACCCGGCGACGGCGTGGTGGTACGCGACATGGTCGAAGTGGACAGTCTCGTCAACAAGGGTACGGAGCTTTTCGTGTTCGAGGACACATCGAAGGTCGAGGTGCGGTGTAACTTGCTGATGGACGAGCTTTACTGGCTGTGGCTTCAGCGCAACAACGGCGCGGCGGCTGATGTCGCCGTGACGGCGGAACCGGAGCCCGGCCGCGATTACCAAATTCCCCGTACGCCGGCTACGATCGTCTACGAATTGGCCGGGCAGAAGTACGCATGGCAGGGTGAGCTTTCCCGATTCGACGGCATCGGGCTGGATGACGCGACGCGCATGGCCCCTTGCCGGGTGGCAGTCGAACAGCCGCGCGGCGTGCGATTGCTCAACCCCGGCGGTCCCGGCAAGCCGCCGTCCGGTCCGCCCGCCCTGGTCCGAGGCATGTTCGTCGCCGTGCGTATCCATGCCCGGCCCAACGCCGGGCTGCTGCGTGTGCCAGAGGAGGCCATTCGGCCGGGCAATCGGCTTTGGCTGCTCGAGGACGGGAGACTGCAGATTGCAGAAGTGCGCGTGGTGCAGCGCCATAAAGGTTACGCACTTGTGCGGCCCAAGGAAACTGGGAAGGGCGAAAGGGGCCATCAGGTGTCGGCGGGAATGCGAGTCATCACCTCGCCGCTTGCGGTCGCCGAGGCAGGAATGCACCTGCGGGAGCAGCAGCCGTGAAAGCGCTTATCCGCTGGGCCATTTCAAACACTCCGGCCATGAATACGGCCATGGTGGCCGTTCTGCTGGTGGGAGGGGTATCGCTGTATCGGATGCACCGCGAGTTCTTCCCGGAGTTCGAACTGGAGATCATCTTCGTATCGGTCCCTTATCCCGGCGCCAGCCCAGAGGAAGTCGAGGAGAGCATCTGCCAGCGGATCGAGGAGGCCGTGCGCTCGCTGCAGGGCATCAAGCGGCTCAGTTCGGTGGCGTCGGAGGGCGTGGGCTCGGTCATTCTCGAACTCGAGGCCGACGTGCGCGACGTTCAGAAGGTGCTTAACGAGGTGCGCAGCGAAGTGGACCGGCTGCCCGGCTTTCCGCCTCTGCGGGCCGAGGAGCCGGAGATCAAGCAGGTCACGCTCCGCCGCCCGGCCATCAAGGTGGCTGTCGTGGGTCCAGACCTCCGCGGTCCGGAGGCCGAACTAAAGCTTCGCACCGTGGCCGAGCAGGTGCGCGACGAAGTGCTTCAGTTGCCGGCCGTTTCGCAGGCCGACATTGGCGCGGCGAAGGACTTTCAGATCGACGTGGAGATATCCGAAAGCACACTCCGCAAGTACGGGCTGAGCCTCCGGAGCGTTGCCGACTTGATTCGGCGAGAGAACATCGAGGTGCCCGCCGGGGTCATGCGCACCAGCTCGCAGGAATTGCTGCTGCGCGGCAAGAACAAGCGCCTGGTGGGTGACGAGATCGCAACCATCCCGCTGGTCACCCGGAAAGACGGCGCCGTCCTCACCATCGACGACCTCGCAACCGTGTATGACTATTTCGTCGATACGACCTCGTCAACCTTTGTTGACGGCAAGCCGGGCATGGTCGTCCGCGTCAGCAAGACGACCGATGAGGACTTGCTGGCCATCGTGGCAGAGGTCAGGGACTTCGTCACACGGGCCAAGGGACCGGAGGGCTACAACAGCTACCGAGTGCCGGAGGGCTACCGGCTGGTGGCGTTCGACGATTCGTCCATCCTCGTACGCGATCGGCTTGAATTGCTGCGACGAAATGGATTGCAGGGTTTGATCCTCGTGTTCGTCATTCTGGCGGCATTCCTGGAGCTGCGGCTTGCATTTTGGGTGGCGTTGGGAATTCCAGTTTCGATCCTCGGCGGTTGCGGAGTGCTTTTCGCGGCCGACCAGACGCTCAATATGCTTTCGATGTTCGCGTTTCTCATGGCCCTTGGCATCCTGGTGGACGATGCCATCGTGATTGGCGAGAATGTGTACTCACACCGCCAGCAGGGAAAGGGCCATCTGGACGCCGCGGTCGACGGCACCTGCGAGGTGCTCCCCTCGGTGCTTGCCTCGGTCAGCACGACCATCATCGCCTTCATGCCGCTCTTGCTCGTGCCCGGCATTATGGGCAAGTTCATTGCGGTCATTCCGCTGGCGGTCATTGTTATGCTGCTCTTCTCCCTCTTGGAGAGCACGTTTGTCCTTCCTTGTCACTTGGCCCACAGTGGTGAACACGATGCTGAGCGGCGCGCCCGGTACGAGCGGCGAGCGGCATCGCATCGGCGCCGATTCCGGCTATGGACGGCCGTCGGCGCCGTATGGTGCCTCGTCTTTCTTGCGGCCTCTCTGGCGGTGCTTTTGGCAGAAAGAGGCGCGACACCTCTGGGCGGCATCTTCAGCAGCGTCGCTCAGACGGCCGAGCAGTCATCTATGCTGGTTATCGCGTTGTTTGTGCTGGCCTTGGCCCCGTATCTGTGGTACCCGTTGCGATTGGCCGGCAAGCTGTTTGGCGAAGCGTTTGGGGGGGTGAATCGTTGGGTAAACCGGCGGCTGGACTGGACCATCGGGCGAGTGTATCTGCCTTCGCTGCGTTGGACGATTGACAACCCGTGGATCGTATTGAGCCTGGCGGCGTTCGTGCTGCTGATTTCGCTGGGTTTGATCCAGGGCGGCATTGCGCCGTTCACCGCATTTCCGAAGATGGACGTGCCGCTGATTCAGGCAACGGTGGTGTATCCGGACGGCACTCCGGAGAGTATTACCGACAAGGCCACCCAGCGGGTCGAGCAAGCGATCCTGCGGATCAATGAGAAATATGCCGCGGAGGGTCAACCAGTCGTTCAGACCGTCCTGCGGTCGGTTGGCGATGCCAATACGACGGGCGCCCTTGGGCCGACGGCGCCGCCTGTGGGCAGCCATGCGGGTGGCGTGGCCGTCGAGTTGGTCGATGTCCAGTTCCGGCCCAAGACGACCAGCATGGATTTGGTGCAGCAATGGCGCGAGGCCGCGGGCGAGTTTCCGGGCGCTGAAGAAGTCTCCTTCGGCGGCGCGGCAATGGGGCCCGGCGGCATGCCCATCGAATTCAAGCTTCTTGCAGCCCCGCGCGATATGGCCGTCCTGGAACGCGCCGCCGAAAAAGTCAAGGAGAAGCTCAGGACGTATCCCGGCGTGCTCGATATCACCGACGACTCCCGCGCCGGCAAATGGGAGTTCCACGTGCGGGTGAAAGACAAGGCGGAAGCATTGGGCGTCACCAACGCCGATCTGGCCGAGACGATTCGGGCGTCCTATTACGGCGAGGAGGTCATGCGCCTGCAACGCGGCCGGCACGAGGTGAAACTCATGGTCCGCTACCCCCGCGAAGAACGCTACAAGCTCGCAGGCTTCGACGAGATTCGCGTGCGCACGCACGACGGCGTGGAGCGGCCGATTACCGAACTGGCCGACGTGAAGGTGCAGCGAGGCTACTCGCGCATCAACCGCCTCGACCAGCTCCGGTCTATTACCATTACGGCCGACGTCGACGAGAGCAGGGCGAGCGGCAGCCCGAACGCGACCAGGATTGTCAACGAGCTGCGGCGCGACTTCATGCCCGGGCTGCTGGCCGAGCATCCCGGTGTGCGCGTTCGCTGGGAGGGGCAGGCCGAGCAGACAACCGAATCGGTCAGCGGCCTGATCTTCGGGCTGGCCATTGCCCTGGCCTGCATGTTCGCGCTGCTGACGCTCGAGTTCCAGACCTACTCGCAGCCGATCATCATCATGGCAATCATCCCCTTCGGCGCGATCGGGGCGGTGTTCGGCCACGTCATCATGGGGTTCGATCTGACGCTGATGAGTTTGTTCGGCCTGGTGGCGTTGACCGGGGTCGTCGTCAACGATTCGATCGTGCTGGTCGACTTCATCAACCACCGCGTCCGCGACGGCTTACCACTGAAGGCCGCGCTGGTGGACGCCGGCCGGCAGCGATTCCGGCCCGTGATACTGACCTCAATGACCACCATCGGCGGCCTGCTGCCCCTGCTCCTGGAGCGATCGTTCCAGGCCCGGGTGCTCCAGCCCATGGCCGCCAGTCTCGCCTTCGGGCTGATGTTCGCCACGCTTCTCGTGCTGTTGCTCGTGCCCAGCTTCTACCTGGTCTACGCCAAAGCAACCGGCAACGTGGGATAAGCTTCCAGCTTGTCAATCCGCCGTGGGATAAGCCTCCAGCTTGTCAATCCGCCAGCTACAATGTATACTCCCAACATGTGCTCGAACCGACTGCCGTGGTTACCCCGCCCCGGCTGTTGGAGTGCATGGGGGAAGTAAGGATATTGACAAGCTGGAAGCTTATCCCACGGTGTTAAGGATATTGACAAGCTGGAAGCTTATGCCACGGGCGGCAACTGCCAGGGATCGCGGCGGTGGCGGTCGAGCCATGTGTTGGCCTCGGCGTCGTCGACGAATCGCCACTGTTGCGGATCCCACTTCAAACGGCGCCGATACCAGTAGGCCAGGTTGCCCAGGTGGCAGACCGTGACGCTGCGGGCGCCGATCTCGACGTCGGCGATGGGATGCTCGCGCGTCTTGATGCAGTCGAGCCAATTCCGATGATGGCCGGGCGAGCGGGGCAGTTGCACGTCGCCGGGGCCGAGGGGATCGGCGGCCAGGTTCTCCGGATCGCTCTTGAGCACGCCGCGGCCGAGGTGAAGCGTGCCTTTCGTGCCGGTGAATACGCATCCCTGCGGCCCGCCGTGCGTCATTTCCACGCCGTTCGCATAGATGAACTTTACGCCGATGTTGGCTTTTTCATCTTCCGGCGGAACGATTTCGACTGGGCCCGAAGTATCCATGTCGAGCGCCCACTGCGCAATGTCGTAGTGGTGAGCGCCCATGTCGGTGTGGCCGCCGCCGGAATACTCGCGAAACGCACGCCATGCAGGAAAGTGGTTATGTACGCCGCGGGGACTGAGAACCGAGTGGTAGGGCCGGCTGGGGGCCTGGCCCAGCCAAAGGTCCCAGTCGAGGCCCGGCTCCAGCTCCTCCTCCGGCAGGTCGCACCAGCGGCTTGGTCCGCTCACGCCCACGGTCACCGTCTTCACGTCGCCAATGCGCCCGCTGCGAATCAACTCGACTCCCTGGCGGAATGGCCCGAACACACTGGAACGCTGCTGGCTGCCGGTTTGCATGACGCGGTTGTATTTGCGCACCGCGTCGATGCACAGCTTCGCCTCGCGTATGGTCAGCGTGAGCGGCTTCTCGCAATAGACGTCCTTGCCCGCCTTGCATGCTTCGATGATCGGAATCGCGTGCCAGTGGTCGGGCATGGCGATGAGTACGGCGTCGATATCGTCCCGGCCGATGATCTCGCGGAAGTCGTTGTACGCGGCGCAGGCACACGGGCTCGCCTGCCGGCTGTAGTAGTCGTCTACGCGGCGCTGGGCATGCGTCCGGCGGGTTGTATCGACATCGCAAACAGCCACAATCTGTGCGTCGGCCTCCCGCGCCAGGCTGGGAATGTGGTAATCGTTGGCCATCTTTCCCACCCCGATGATTCCCACCGTGATCCGTTCACTGGCGGCGGCCTGCTCCTGGTCCCCAAGAGCGGAGCCGGGAATGAGGATCGGGGCGGTAACGCTTGCGGCCGCCGTTTTCAGAAATTGTCTGCGCGACTTGCGGGATTGCCGTTGTGCCAAGGTACAGTCTCCAAGAGAAAGGCGATGGTTCAGTTTTTCGTGGGAAACCGGATTATACAATGCACTATGCCCCCTCGCCACACCCGTCCAGAAACCGGACGGCTGCCGGGACGTCCGCCTCCTTGAGGCTGTGGAGCACGACGCAGCCGTCGAACCCTGTTTGCCGGAGCCGGTCGAATACGTGGCGCCAGTCGATGATCCCCGCACCGGGAGGCAGTCCGCCGGCGGTCCCGTCGGCGGCAAGTTCCTTCGCATGGGTCAGCGCGATGTCGGGCCCGAGCAGGTCAAAGCCTTCGTCGATGGCTGCCTGCGCGTTGGCAAGCGACTGCGACACCACCAGGTTCGCCGGGTCGAAGATGATCTTCAGATAGGGCGATCGATACTCGTCGAGTAGCCGCCGGGCGCTCGGCGCGCAGTCAACGACATTGCCCGGCTCGGGTTCAATACCCAGAACCACCCCATAGCGACGGGCAATGTCAAGGGCCTTTTCCAGGGTACCGGTGAAGTCGCGCCAGGCTTCGGGAGACTGATTCTCGGGATGCCCGCGCCAAATGCTATCAGTATTCCGCGTGCCGGTGCAAAGCGAGATGACCGGGGCACCAAAGTGTTCCGCCAAGGGCGCCAATTCGGCAAGCTGCGACAGGCCGCGCCGGCGGACCTCGGGCTCCGGGTGCGCCATGTTGAACGTACCGGAAAGCGAGGCCACCTGAAGCCCCGTTTCGACCAACACCCGGGCGGCCTGCGCAGCGAGCAGGGGATCGACCGAATCGAATGGCTCTTCGAGGCTCTTCAAACTCAGGTGAACGTACTGCAGGCCGTAGCTGAGGGCTGCGTAAAGCGACTCTTCGATGGTAGATCGCTCAAACGTCCCAGTATGAATGCCCAGTTGCATGATGGAAATCCAATCCTTGGTGAACGGCACCCCCCTTTCTGCCCTCCCGTGCCCTGGATTATACTTGCAGTGTGCCGACCAAGGAACCGCATGCCATGACCATTCTTGAAGCTCTGAACGAATACCTCGACGCTGAAGGCGTTGCTCCCGAGACTCTCCAGGCCGTGGCCGAGATGAGCCGCCTGCGAATGCTGAAGCCAGGAGAACTACTGTTTCGTGCCGACCAGGAGTCGGACCACCTTTTCATTGTAACGAACGGCCAGGTCGACATTCAGTACTTGATGCCCAGCGGCAAGCGGCAGACATTCGACGTCTTGTTTCCCGGCGATTTTGGCGTCTGGTCGGCTGCAGTGGAGCCGCATACCACGTCGTCGATTGGCGTCTGCCGGATCCCAACGACGGTTGTGGCCATTGAGGCGGAAGGGCTGCGGGCACTATGCCGGAAAGACACGAACTTCGGTTTCCGCTTCATGAAGCAGATGGCTCGCGTCATCCGCCGCCGCCTTCGCGCCGCCCGCCAGCAAATTGCCGAGGCAGAGTAGGCGAGCGGTGGGCGTCAGCCCGCTGTTTCTGATTGGGCGAGCGGTGGGCGTCAGCCCGCTGTCTTTCAGTGCTTGTGCCCGGGCATGACGCGGGTGGCCTCGTCGCCGAAGTATTGCGTGAGGCGTTCGCGGAGCATCAGGCGGGCACGCAGCAGCCGGACCTTGGCATTGGAAATGCTGATGTCCAAGGCGCTGGCCGTTTCCTCCGTCGATAGGCCCTCGATGTCCCGAAGGATGAACACCAGACGGTACTTCTCATCAATCTCGTCGAGGGCCTTGTCAAGCAGTTCGCGGGTTTCGCGGCGCGAGGCAATGTCTTCCGGTGTCTCGCGCCACTCGGCAATGTACTGCGGTCGGGGGAGATCGTCGTCGTTGGATCGGTCCTCCGCCAGGGACGCCGCCTGACGCACCTTTCGCTTGCGTAACAGCGCCAGCGCATGGTTGGCGGTGATTCGCAGCAGCCACGTGGAAAAGCGGGCCTCTTCCCGGAAACCCTCCATGTGCTCGATTAGGCTCAGAAACGTTTGCTGCACGACCTCTTCCGCGTCATGCCGCCGGCCGAGGATTCGCTGCGCCAGACCGAAGACGCGACGCTCGTATTTCTGGACTAATGCTTCAAAGGCGGAATAATCGCCCGACTGGGCGCGATGGACCAGCGGAAGGTCGTCGTCGGGAGTCCGGTTGGTTGGCACGTTCTTCAGAGCCTCTGTCGGGCAGACGAATCTCAAGGACGAATCTCAGATGTAGGCAGATTGTATCTGCTTCACCCGTACTGCGCAAACCCATGGCGTTTATAGAATAGCTTTCTCACCCTCCCACGCGGTATAATCCGTTCAGCCCACACGGGTGCCCCCATTTACCATGCTTGCGCCAACCGATATTATTTCCTGTCCCTCAATGCTTGCGCAGCTTGCGGCGAAGTATACTATTGAGGCAACGCCGTCATCTTGTGCTGACGCTGAAGTTGGGTGTTGGGGGCGTCTTTTTTTCCAAGGAGCCTAGCGTGAGTATTCGTAACCTCGACAAAATTTTCGCGCCGCACCGCGTGGCGGTTATTGGCGCAAGCGACACCCCCACTAGCGTGGGGTATACCGTGCTTCGCAACCTGGTGGGTTCCGGGTTCCGTGGCGTGGTCTACCCGGTGAATCCGAAGCGGGAGGCCGTCCAGGGCATCCAGGCTTACAAAGATATTCCCAGCCTTCCCCACCCGCCTGACTTGGCCGTTGTTTGCACGCCGGCTCCGACAGTGCCGGCGTTGGTCCGCGCCTGCGGTGAGGCGGGCACTCGGGGTATGGTGATCATCTCGGCCGGCTTCCGGGAAATTGGCGAAGAAGGCCGGTTGCTTGAGCAGAAGGTGCTTGAGGAGAAGTCTAAGTTCGACGGCATGCGCATCCTCGGCCCGAACTGCTTGGGCATTATCGTGCCGGGCATTCACCTCAACGCCAGCTTCGCGGCGGCATCGCCCGACGCCGGGCACGTCGGGTTCATTTCGCAGTCCGGGGCGTTGTGCACCTCGGTGCTCGATTGGGCGATTGATGAAGGCATCGGGTTCTCCTACTTCGTTTCCGTCGGCAACATGCTCGACGTGAGTATGGGCGACCTGATCGACTACCTCGGCTCGCAAACCGAAACCCGGTCCATCATCCTTTACATCGAGTCGATCAGCGAGGCGCGCGAGTTCATGTCGGCCGCCCGGGCATTCGCCCGCACCAAACCGATTGTCGCCTTCAAGGCGGGCCGGTTTGCCGAGTCGGCGGCCGCGGCGGCTTCGCACACCGGGGCGATGGCGGGAGTCGACGCCGTGTATGAAGCTGCGTTCCGCCGTGCCGGCATCGAACGCATCTTCCAGATCGAAGACATGTTCGACTGCGCCGAACTGCTCGCACGCCAGCAGCCGCCGAAAGGCGACCGGCTGGCAATCATCACGAACGCCGGCGGCCCGGGCGTGATGACTACCGATGCACTCATCGCCGGCGACGGCGAGTTGGCGGAGTTGTCCAGCGAGACCATGGACACGCTCAACTCGTTTCTACCCACCTGTTGGTCGCACGGAAATCCTGTCGATGTTTTGGGCGACGCCCCGCCCGAACGGTTCGCTCGCGCGGTCGAGGTCGTGCTGAAAGACAAGCAGGTGGACGCCGTTCTTGTCATTCTCACGCCGCAGGCGATGACCGATCCCACGGCAACTGCCGAGGCGGTGGCCAAGGTGGGGCACAAGGCAAACAAACCCATTCTGACGGCGTGGATGGGTGGCCGGGCGGTCAGCCCCGGTACACAGATTCTCAGCGACGCCGGCATTCCCGCCTATAACACGCCGGAGAAGGCGGTGCGCGCGTTCATGCACCTCGTTTCCTACGCCCGGAACCTTGAAGTGTTGCACGAAACCCCGCGCGATATTCCCGTGGAGTTCATCCTCGACCGGAAGAAGCTGCGCGGCGTGTTCGATACGATCCTGACCGAGGGCGGCGATATCCTCTCGGAGAACGTATCAAAAGCGTTCCTGGAATCGTACGAGATTCCCGTCACCAAGCCGCACTTGGCGCGGACCCGGCAGGAGGCCATCGAGGTCGCACGCCGGGAAGGCTACCCGGTGGTGCTGAAGATCCACTCGCCCGACATCACGCACAAGACCGACGTGGGCGGCGTCATCCTCAGCCTGGGTAGCGACGAAGCGGTGGGCGAGGCCTGGGACCGCATGATGAAGACGGCCGCCGAGCGCCGCCCGGACGCCAATATTCGCGGCGGCACCATCCAGAAGATGGTCACGTACCCCAATAGTTTCGAGTTGATTCTCGGGACGAAGAAGGACCCGATCTTCGGATCGGTCCTCATGGTGGGCATGGGCGGCATTGCCGCCGAAGTGTTCCGCGACCGTGCGCTGGCCCTGCCGCCGCTGAGCGAATCGCTCGCGCGGCGGATGCTGGAATCGCTGAAGTCCTGGCCGCTTCTGAAGGGATATCGGGGCCGGCCCGGCGCGAACATCGACCGGCTCATTGAAATCCTCATGCGGTTCTCTTACCTCGTTGCCGACTACCCCGAAATCAAGGAGCTGGACATCAACCCGCTCCTGGTTACGCCCGAGGAAGTGGTTGCCCTGGACGCCCGCGTGGTGATCGACCGCGACGTGGTCGTCCACACGGTCCGGCCGTACGCGCACCTGGCGATTCGCCCGTACCCGGAGGAGTTCGTCACCCAGCGCAAGATGAAGGACGGGACTCCGGTCATCCTCCGGCCCATCAAGCCGGAAGACGAGCCGATGTGGCACGAGCTTCTGGCAAGCTGCTCGACGCAGTCCATCTGGTTCCGCTTCAGCTACCTTTTCAAGCAGACGACGCACGAAATGGCCAGCCGCTACTGCTTCATCGACTACGACCGCGAGCTTGGCATCGTTGCCGAGGTGGAAGAGGGCGGCGAACGGAAATTGATCGGGGTCGGCCGGCTCGTGGCCGACGCGGAACACGATGCGGCCGAGTATGCCATTATTGTGGTCGACCGCTGGCACGGACACGGGCTGGGCGGGTTGCTGACCGACTACTGCCTGGAAGTGGCCAAGCGGTGGGGCGTGAAGCGAGTCGTGGCCGAAACGTCGAAAGACAACACCCGCATGCTCGCCACCTTCCGCAACCGCGGTTTCGATCTGAACGACGAGGCCGAGGAAGACGTCGTGCTGGTGAGCAAGAGCGTAAGCTGACGGTCACACTGTGGCAAGAACTGCGTGTGTCGCCAAGTCGTGAACTCTGAACTCTGAACTCGCCGTGAGTTTGCCCACTGGATTCCCCTCCATTGAAGAAGGAACAACGGCGCCATGAAACGGCACATCCCCTCCCGCTGGTTCATCCTTTCGGCCGTGGCCGTTTGCCTCGTCTCGCATTCCCCTGCAGGCGAACGTAACACCGGCGCCTGGAACCTGAAGACGCTCTATCAAGTTCCGGAGGCTTCCTGGGGCGAAGACCGGGAGGGAATCCGCGAGGTGTACTTCCAGGGCGAACCCTACCAGGGACGGCTCACCCGCGTGTTCGCCTATTACGGGCAGCCATCGGGTGAGGGGCCGTTTCCTGCCATGGTGCTCATCCATGGCGGAGGCGGCACGGCGTTTCCCGAGTGGGTCCGGCTCTGGACCGCACGCGGGTATGCTGCCATTGCGATGGACCTGGCCGGTTGCGGGCCGGACAAGAAGCCGTTGGCCGACGGCGGGCCGGGTCAAGGCCACGACATGAAGTTTGCAACGTTTACCGGCGAGAATGTCAAGGACATGTGGACCTACCACGCCGTGGCCGCCGTCGTGCGCGCACACAGTCTCCTCCGCAGCCTGGAAGCCGTCGACGCTGGACGAACCGGGGTCACGGGAATCAGTTGGGGAGGATATCTCACGTGCATTGTTGCCGGCGTGGACGACCGGTTCCGCGTTGCCGTCCCGGTCTACGGCTGCGGCTTCCTGCATGAGAACAGCGTCTGGCTTGCCGACTTCGAGCGTTTGGGCCCGGAACTCACGGCCAGATGGGTGGCCGAGTTCGATCCGTCGCGTTACTTGCCGGGGGTGCGCTGCCCTATCCTCTTCCTCAACGGCACGAATGACTTTGCGTATCCCTTGGACAGTTACCGCAAAAGCTATCAATCCGTACCGGGCCGTGTGGACCTGCGCGTCGAGGTTCGCATGCCGCACAGCCACCATGCCGGCTGGGCCCCGAAGGAGATCGGCCTGTACGTGGACAGTATTCTCAAGGGTGGTACGTCCCTGCCGCAACTGGGGCCGCTGAAGATGGACGGTACAGCCGTATCGGCCGAGTTCCAGGCCGAAGAACGCATCGTCAGTGGATATCTGCATTACACAGCCGATACCGGGCCGTGGAAGGAGCGCCACTGGGAGACCCGGGACGCCGGGATTGCCGGCAATCGGGTTTCGGCCGGCCTGCCGCCTGCACGCCCGCTGGTGTGTTATCTCAGTGTGACCGACTCTCGCGGCGCCATGACGGGCACGGGGCATGTCGAGTTGGCGGCGGAATAGCTGCCGCACACCGCAATCCCTTGTATTCGCGTTTCTCGCGCGGTACGCTATATCCGTCAGGTGCCGCGGGCGCGTTGCGCTGCGGCTTTCAGCCTATCGACCCTTTCCACCAGGAGTATGCCATGCAATCGTCGCTTAACCGCCGTCGTTTTCTCAGTCGATCGTCCCTTGCCGCCGCCGGAGTGGCGTTGGGAGTCCAAGGAGCCGTCGCCGACCAAGAGAGCGGCGTCACGCCCGCCGATGTGGTCAAGATCCTTGCGATCTCATCAAGCCCTCGCGAGGGCATGACTACGACGAAATCACTGGCCGTGTGCCTCGAAGCCGCCAAGGAAGTCTCGCCGCGAATCGAAACCGAGTTGATCGAACTGGCCGGGCTGAGCATCCCGGCGCAGGTAGCCGCCGGCCTGCCCCTGCGCGAAGGCGAAACCGACGACTTTCCCGCCCTGGCAGCCAAGCTCGTCGACCCGAAGGTGCGCGGTATCATCATCGGCTCCCCGGTCTATTTCGGTTGCATGTCGGCTTTGTGTAAGGGTTTCCTCGACCGATGGGGTGTACTCCGCAAGGACTATGCCTTAAGCGGCAAGGTGGCGGGAGTGCTGGCCGTCGGCAGCGCCCGGAACGGCGGCCAGGAGCTGACGATCCAGGCCATACAGGCCGTCCTCTTCTGCCATGAATTGCTCATGGTCGGCGACGGCAAGCCTACCGGCCACCGCGGTGCGACCGTCTGGAATAACAAGGAATGGGACGACGTGACCAAGGACGAGGTCGGGATGGCCACAGTCCGCAACCTGGGCCGCCGCGTGGCCGAAGTGTGCCTCATGGTGGCAAAGGCATAAACGTTCGCGGGGACTGTCCCCTTTGCTTGAAGCAGCGAGAACTCGCTGCGCCAACTGCTATAAACGCCTACACGAAACGTTCGCATCATGGCACAGCACAGCAAGTCTTCCCGCGAGACGGATGCAAGACTGCAATCCATCGCCGAGCGGCTGCGCATTCCGAAGCTGCACCGCCACGTCTTCCTTTGCTGCGATCAGACGAAGCCCAACTGCTCCACCCGGGAGCAATCGCTCGCGGCGTGGGATTACCTGAAACGGCGGCTCGACGAACTGGGCCTGACGGGCGACGGCGGCGTGTACCGCACCAAGGCGAACTGCCTGCGAATCTGCTCCGGCGGCCCCATTGCCGTCGTCTACCCCGAAGGCGCCTGGTATCGCGGCTGCGATCCGCCGGTGCTCGAACGCATCATCCAGGAACACCTGATAGGCGGGAAGCCGGTCGAGGAATACCTGTTCTGCCTCCGGCCGCTCGAATAGCCCTGGAGTATTCAGGATAGGTAGGGTGGGTCAAGCAAGCCGCTTCTTTGGTGGGCCGTCGGTCGCTACTGCCGGCGTGCTTCCAGGCGGCGGGCTACGAATCAGGTTGGGTGCGGCTTGTGCGGGCCCACCTTGAATAGCCCGGATGATTCAGGATAGGTAGGGTGGGTCAAGCAAGCCGCTTCTTTGGTGGGCCGTCGGT
>JAVEUP010000340.1:0-4608 GCA_034005525.1 Thermoguttaceae bacterium
GGCAGCCGACCGGGAGCCGGTGACGGGGGCATTGCGTCTACGGCTTCTCCCGCGGGGCGTGCGAACGGTTACGGGCCATCAGAATGCCGAAGGGGTTGCTGTAGCTGTCGGTCCAGATGATCGGTTCTCGATCCGGCCGAAGGGGTTGGCGTGCGAGGGCCGCCGCGTGACGCGAGTCGGCGCGGGTGAGCAGTACCCAGCGGTTGTCGAAGGTCCCCAGCGCGTCGTCGCCGAGGGTCGCGACGAGGCTCGCCGTAAGGCCGAAACGAGAGGCCAGGCCGGCCAGTACGGGCGCCAGGTCGAAGTGGCGGCTGGAAATGTGCATGGCCATGATGCCGTCCGGGCGAAGGTGCCGCAAATAGACCTCGAACGCCTCGGCAGTGACCAGGTGGACCGGGATGGCATCGCTCGAGAAGGCGTCCAGCAGCAGGACGTCGTACTCCTGCGGCGGCTCCCGCTCCAGCGACAGCCGGGCATCGCCCAGTACAATCTCGACCTCGCCCCGGCAGTCGTCCAAGTAGGTGAAGTACCCGCGGGCGAGGCGGACCACGTCGGGGTCGATCTCGTAGAAGCGATAGACGTCGCCCGGCTCGGCAAATGCCGCCAGCGTGCCGATTCCCAGACCCACCAGGCCGACCCGCTTCGGCTGCCGTGGTGCCTGCACGCCGTCACGCGCCATTTCAATGGCGATGCCTGCGCCGGAGTCGCGGCCGTAGTACGCCGTCGGTTCGCGGCGCAAAGGCTCGGCGATGAACTGCATGCCGTGGAGGATGCGCCCGTGGATCAGTCGGATTTGACGCCGCGACGGCTGCGGCGGATCGAACTCGATCACCCGCAGTACGCCGTAAAAGTTGCGACTAACGGTCAAAGCGCCTTCGAGCCGTTCCATGGCGTCCTGCACCAGGAGCACGCCGAGGATCAACAACACGGTCGCCAGGCCGCCGATGGTGGCTAGCGGCGCGAGGGAAAGCGGCGTTCCGGCCATGCTGGAGGAGGCCGCCCCGCGGTTGCGGGCTCGCGATTTGCGGCTGCCGGGCGCCATGCGAGCCGGGAGTGGCTTTTCGGCGGTCTGGCCCCGTTCGCGAATGACGTTTGCCAGCAGCAGGCCGCAGGTGCCCACAATGCCCAGGTGCAACTCCCAGAAACCCGAGAAAGCCAGCGGCGCGATCACGCCGACGAACAGCCCGCCGGCGGCCCCGCCGGCGGCGACGACCAGGTAGAAGCCTGTTAAGTGCCGCGCGTCGGGCTTCAGTCGTACCAGTTCCCCGTGGCAGATCATACAGCAAACGAACAGGCCCGCGAAGAAGACGGCCAACTGCAAGAGGACCGGCGCCGCCTCGTCCAGCACCATCGTCCAGACGATCAAGGCCATTGCCGCGGGAAAGGCGACTCCGAAAAGCCGGCGCGAATACCATCGTTCATTGCCGAAACAGAGAATGAACGACAGCAGATACAGCGCCAGCGGCAGTATCCACAGGAACGGGACGGCTGCCACGTCGAGGCACACCTGATTGGTGGTCGCCAGAAGCATGACCGACCCGGCCATGGCCAGCAGGAACCAGAGCACGGTTATGCCGGCTGTCGGCCGGACGGCCGACGATGGGTCGCGCACCTCGCTGGACTGTTCCGGCGACCTCGCCGCCGACGTCCACACCCACCACACGCACACCGTACAGAACACGGAGAACAACATCAGTCCGCCCGACCATATGGCCGACTGGACCGGAATGGAGAAGGCCGGCTCGAAGAGGAACGGGTAGCTGAGCAGTGCCAGCAGCGACCCGGCGTTCGACAGCGCGTACAGGCGATACGGACACTTGCCCGCGAACACGTAGGTGAACCACCGCTGCAACAGCGGCGTGGTGGCCGAGAGCGCAAAGAACGGCAGCCCCACGTGGACGGTCAGCATCGCCAGGATCGACGGAATGGGCGGCTCGCTGCCCAACGGCTTCCAGTGCGCGGCGGGAACCACCGGCAGCATGGCCAGTGCCACGGCCAGCAGCGCCAGGTGGACCATCCCCTGAACCCTCGGCGAAAGCCGCTGCACCAGTAGATGTGCGTAAGCGTACCCGCCGAACAACCCCGTCAGGAAGAAGAGCATGCAGGTGGTCCACACCGCCGGCGTACCGCCGTACCAGGGGAGAATCGCTTTGGCCAACAGCGGCTGAACCTGGAACAGCAGCAGCGCGCTGAGGAATACCGCCGCGGCGAAGACAAGCGCCGCGGCACGGCGCGCCCGGCCGGCGGCAATGCCCTCAGTCAACGGTTCGGTTGCACCAGCGAGCACAGTATCCGGCGAGTGCTGGGCGGTATCCGGGCTCTTCATGGAACTTGGTTCACTCCAATTGCCCCAAGGCGGCGAAAAACAATAGCCTGCCGAATTGTGTGGGATAGGCTTCCAGCCTGTCGGCTGAAAAGACAGGCTGGAAGCCTATCCCACGTTTGCAGCTCCCAGCAGTTTATTGTTCTACACTGCCCAACATCTCCAGCAGTGCTGCGACAATCTTCGGCTCGGCCTCGATCTCGAAACAACTGGTGCCCAGCCAGGTTTCATACCCGCCCAATTCATGGTCGCGCACCGTGGGCAGGTAGCCGTAGCCGCTGTTGGCATGCGAGATGGTGAAGCTGCGGGGGAACGGGTTCTTCTCCTTCAACTCCAGCCCGGTTTGCACGAACACCTCGAACGGAATGGTGGTAATTGCCAGCTCGCCGATCCGCAGTGCCTGAAGCGGGATAGCCACTTCCGCCGGGTATTCATGCATCTTCAGCGTCCGCTCGGCATACGCCACCACCGCCTGCGGCGACGGCAGACCGGCCCGCGGATAGTCTTCCGGACTGGCCATGATCTTGCGGGCGCGTTCGACCAATTCGGGGCTGGGCCGGCGCGTGCCGAGCGTCAGGTCGCGCGATATCATGTTGATGGGAACCCAGGGCAGGTACTCCACCTTCTGACAGGCCCCGTACACGGCCGCCGCCGCACGGTTGGCCACCATTTGCATGCGGCCGTAGGGCGGGAACTGCTTCTGCCCGCCCCGGTAGTTGATGTTGTTGATGTTGCCGCTCGTGCCGTTGGACATCATGCCGACAAACGCGGGTTTCGTGTTCTCGGCGTCGAGCAGCCGAGCAATCTCTCGGGCGAAGTAGCCGTAATAGTCGGCCGAGATGTGGCCGCGCTGCACGCCGCCTACGTAGTGCAGCGAGTAATTGGCCAGAAGTGCAATGGGCCGGCCTTCGGCGGAGCGGACGGCAAGAAAGGGAATTTCCGGGTCGGTCGGCCCGGACGGCTCCAAGAGGTTGGGATTGCCAACGCCCGGATTCATGCGCGCCTGGTCGGTGCCTCCGAATGGATTGGGCAGGTCGGTTCCCGGCTTCATCAGCCACCGGCGGTTGAACACCTCGTCGGGAAGGTCCGCGGAGCCGAACCCGATCTCGGCCGGTTCCAGGTGCTCTACGGCCCGCTGGAACCCATCGGCAATGCGATCAGCTAGGAATCGCTGATAGCCGTCCAGCGGCGGGTCCAACGCGAACCGGTCCCGCCCGCGGCCCGGCGCGGCCGAATGGGTATGCGTGCAGGCGATCAGAATATGCTCGGGCTTCATGCCGGTCCGCTCGTGAACCATCTGCTTCGCCGGGTCCAAGACGTAGCGGGGGATGGCAAGGTTGTCGACGACGGCGATTCCCACGCGGGTTTCTCCGTCGTCGAGCACCAGGCAGCGGACGAACAGCTCGTCGTGGATATGCGTTCCCGGCGGCCGGTCCCAATCGCCGGCGATCGGGCTGTCGAGGCTCAGCGCCGGCGTGATATTGCTGGTCGCCGCGCCGGCCAGCAGCCGCTGCGGCGCCTCCTCCGGTTCCGCGGCCTGCGCGGCGGTAGTATGGAAAACGATCGCGGCTGCAACAAGCGGCAAAACCGCCAGATGTCGAAGCCATTGCGTCTTAAGACAAGAGCGAGTTCTTCTCACGGCAGGGGACCTCCTGGAGTTTGGGGCATCGATCGCTGATGGGCAGCATTCAGGCTGGACAGGTCCACTTTACCGCGAGCCGCCCGCAGTGTCAAGAATCGCAGAAGATACTGGATGACCACGCCGCAGGCAATCACGCGGAACCGTGGCGTTCAATAACGGTTCAAGCGTTGCCCCCATTGCCCCCCGATCGCAACCGCCCCAAGCGCAATCGGATACCGCCGCCCAGCCAGAAGCCGAGGCCGACGACCAACACCTGCACGACCGGCACATCCACGGCGGTTGCGATGGCGAATCCATAGCGTTGCCAGAAGTAGGCTTGTTGCAGCTCGCTCGCCTCGGGCCACCACACCAGTCGCTCGTAAATCACTATTGCCATCAACACCGCTCCGGCCAGCGCGACCAGCAGCAGGCCCACGCGCCGCAGCATCGTGCCCGATGGTCGTCGCCACCGCACCAACAGCACCGCGGGCGGCACCAGTGCCACGAACCACGCGAGATGGCACGCGACAAGCGCCTGCACCGGCGGGCCGCAGCCCCACGGCCCGCAAATCGCATGCCCCAGGTCCCAGGGTAAGTTGGCAACCGAGAGCGCCCCGGCCAGGCACACCGCCCATATCGTCAAGCCGAGCAAGGTTCGTGCCAG
>JAVEUP010000341.1:0-4597 GCA_034005525.1 Thermoguttaceae bacterium
GGAGAGTAGATCACTCTTTCCGCGATACGCTTCACTGCAGTACCTTTGCCGGGTCATTCACGGTACATGACGTGCAGAAGCGATCGGGCACGCGACGTGGCGACATAGAGTTCCCGCGAGCGTTGGTCGACCGTTGGATGGCGAAAACCGGTCAGAATCGCACAGTCGGCTTCCAGGCCCTTGAATCGGTAGATGGTGGCATATCGGACCCCGCCATGGTTCACATGAGAGTCGGCCTCGTTGACGATTTCAACACCGCCGAGGCGTGACACCTGCGCATAGGGCGAGTTCTCGAACCGGCGTCGGCCAATGATGACAATCTGATCGGGAGCCATGTGTTCGACGCGGACCAGTTCGTCGAGAATCTTGGAAACTTCGTCCAGTTCCTCGGTGTCGGACATGACCCGATGCTCGACGGGCGCAAACCCCTCGCTACGGAAGCCGGCCAGCCGGGCCTTGCTGCCGACTAGTTGATGAACATAGGCGGCAATCTCGTGCGTATTGCGGCAGTTGACGTCCAGCACCATAGTCGGCCCCGGCATCGGAAAGCCATTATCCCGGTTGAAGAGGTTCTGCTCCGGATCGTAGAAGATGTAGAGGCTGCCTTGGCCGGGCTCAGCCAGTATGTTCTCGATGGGAATCCACCAGCAATCGACGAAGTCTTGGCCTTCGTCGACAATGATGGCGTCATATCGGTTTGGATACCCGGGCACGAATTGCTCCAGCTTGTCCGCGCAATCGACGTCGTAGAACTGCTTCATGACGTCGGCGCTACTGTCGGCGTCAGGGGTATGGAAGTCGCCACCGCCGGCAGTTACCACGTGCTCGCAAAGTCCATGGAAATGGAACACGTCAATTGGGTGATTGGAAGCCTGAGCTTGGGCTCGGTCGCGGAGCCAGTTTGCCAGGGGGATGTTGAAGCAAAGCAATAAGACACGGGCTCCTTCGTTTGCCAGGCGGACCGCCTTCTCGAACGCAAGGAGCGTCTTGCCCGAACCGGCGCATCCCTCCACAAGTAGACGCCGGTTTCGCCGCATCGACTCCATCAACTGGATCTGTTGGTCCGTCATTCGGGCCAGAGCACTACGCTGGTCGTCGATTTGCGACGACAGGGTGCGAACTACCTGAAACTCAGGCAGCAACCTCAGAATCGCCCTATCGTACAAGTCGCGCGTCATTCGCGTCTGTGGCGTGCCGAACTGGGCAAGCACCGTTACGATCTTCGCCTGCAGGTTTTCGAGTTGCCTCCCAAGTATGACCAGTTTTGGGTCAACGTGGGGTGGGAACCTGCCGATGATCTTGTCCGCTTCTGGGAACACCACTGCGTAGCCGAAGGGAGGCTGCACGTGGCTCCACCCTCGGACATCTCGATGGAGCAGGCGACTCAGGTAATGAAGGCTCTGTTGGGCTTGGAGAAACGGGTCTTTGTTCATGCGACCGCCATCTTGGCGATACCAGGTGCGGTTTGTCGCATCGTAATGCGCTTCACCGGCTTTCGTTTCGACGGCGAGCATCCCGTACAGTGGATGGAGCACGACAAAGTCGCACTCGCCCTGCTGCAAGTACCGCAGAGAGCCATCGAGCCACGGGAGGCTATGGATCACCGTGAATGCGTCGTCGAGCCCACCCTTGATCGCGGTGAAAAGCTTGCGTTCGGCCGTGCTTTCTGTATCGGTAGGGTACGCTTCAGGAATCATCCTCGCCATGGCTTTGCTCTCTCCAACAATCGGAATGACCCAACCCGATCGTGCTTGGTTCCCACCGCGCCACAGCGAGGGGTGTTCCTGGCGTCTATCCAGCACCCCACGCCAACCCCCAGAACCCCTGCGAGTCATCCCAGTGGGGCATAGGCACGACCCAGTTTAACCCGTGCGAGATGTGCCTGCAACAATCCTGATGCACCGAAGCCGCTCCCTTGCCGAATCGGCTTCCGGTGGTGCCGACGAGGCAGACTTTGGCATGTTAGGCTACCCCCCCGCGGCTCAACCGACCGCCGGCCCACTCATTCGGCTCCCATCCTTGCCTTGCGAAGCGGATGCTCTTCGCCGCGACCATCCACGTATACCGCCACCCACTCGGCCAACCGCCGGCCGAGAGTTCGGCAGGCGTCCTGGACGTCCTCGGAACGGGGCTCGCGGGCTGCGACCGCCCCGTAATGCAGCGTCATCAGCTTCGCCGCGTAGTCGGTCACGCCGAACACGAGGAAGCCGAAGTTCATCAGGACCGTCAGAATCGACTGGCACGCCAGTTCGTTGCCGCCGCCCCAGCCGCCGGACGAGGAGAAGGCGCAGGCGATCTTGCCATCGACCTTCATCCAGTGGGGCGCCATCAGGTCGTCCCAAAATCGCTTCATCTTCCAGGACAGGATGCCCATGTTCGTCGGACTGCCGACCGCCAGCCCGTCGCACCAACGGACGTCTTCGGCCGTAGCCGCCTCCACGTCGCGTACCCGCACTTCCATGCCGGCGATACTTTCGGCGCCCTCGGCAACGAGCGCGGCCATCTTTGCGGTATTGCCGGTGGCCGAGTGGTACAGGATCAGAATCTTGCCCATGGTTCTGGATTTCCTCAAATGCAAGTGAGGGCTGTTTCCGAGACGGCCATTGTACACTGCTGAATGGCTTCAGAAACCAGCGGCGTTCAATCTCGGCAAGAGAGTTCAGGTGGATGTCGGGTGCTTATTCGCTGATGGCAGCCTCACGGCTCGTATTTCGTATCAGATCAAGCAAGGCCCTTGTGCCTCGAACGGCTTGTGGAAACCGGCAGGTCTGGTCGGAAAAGCCAAAAGAAAAGGCCCTCCGCAGACATGTTGCCTGCGGAGGGCAAGTGGCGTCACCATTCTGTCAATAGATGCTGCCTATGCCGCCAGCCCCGTTTCTTCCGTCGCCTGGACCGTCCTCAGTAGCTTCCCGTCATCGTAGAACTCCACTACGTTGCTGCCGGCCATGCAAATGGCATATCCGCCCGTGTAGTAGTACTTTCGACCCACGAAGCGGTTGTCCCGCATCAAGACCGTGCGGACCAGCGAGGTATCTTCGACCCCCATCTCCCGGATGACGGCAATCACGGCGTCGTAGACGGATGTGGGCTCCATGCTGCCTGCTCCTCGGGGCTGATTCTCCCTGTATCGGCACGGACGGCCCGCGTGGCCGCTCTCGTGGTGGGCGGTAGGCAAGTTTAGCCAGCTTACCCAGACTTTAGGGGCACGAGTGAGAATAGGGGTCGCCGTGTGGGATTGTGGCGGCCGTGCTACCCGAGTTTGGCCTTTGGCAGCAGGACAATCAGGAAGGTGGCGATGGGGCCGAAGAGAAGCGGCAGCAGCCACCACAGCAACCCACTGCGCCCCTTAGCCTGCGCCAATCCCGCATTGATGAGCGATAGCGTTCCTCAACCGACGAAGAATTCAGCGTGTTGCATGGCATTGCCTCCCTGACTGGTATTCGATGGTGGTCGCCGATTATTGGGTGCTGTCGGAGTCCATGAGGACGGACTACAATGACCGCCATGACCATCCTCTTCCTTCACGGCTGGCAAAGCACTCCAGGCGGCTTGAAGCCGACCTACCTGAAGGTCCATGGGCACACCGTCTTGAATCCCAAGTTGCCCGACGATGACTTCGACTTGGCCGAAAGCATCGCCCAGTCCGTTTACAACCGGCATCAGCCCGATGTGGTGGTGGGCAGTTCCCGTGGCGGGGCGGTCGCCATGAACATTGACACCGGGACCACGCCTCTCGTCCTCCTTTGTCCAGCCTGGAAGACATGGGGAACGGCGACCACGGTAAAGCCCAACACGACCATCCTCCATTCCAGGACGGACGACGTGGTGCCGTTCTTGGATTCGGAAGAACTGGTGGCGAATAGCGGCTTGCCATCGTCGGCGTTGATCGAGGTGGGGACGGAGCATCGGTTGGCTGAGCCAGATCCGTTGGGTAAGATGTTGGCGGTGGTGGAGGCGTGCCTGAAACGACCGGTCGCTCTTGACCGGGATTCCACCCATGGGGAGAAGATCGCTCGGTTCGCAAACCATGACCACTGATACCCCCGACGATGGTGCCCGGCGAGACGCCAAGGCGCAGATGCAGATGCGACGGTTCTACGACCGTCTGGAGTCGCTTCTCAAACGCCACCAGCCTATCGATTATGCACTGTTTGCCGCAAAAGCATTGCAAGAGGCGATGGCGGTCTCTGACCGCTCGGGAATCATCGTCCCACCGCATCATGTGCTACATTCCATCGAGGCCAACTGTCGATATTCAAGGGGCCAAAACCATGACTCAGTAGATAAGAACCGTTTTGTGCAAGTGCTCAACGCTTATGCCGAGCACGAAGACCCTCTCCACTCAGGGCTCATAGAACACGGCATCGACCACCTGTTCCTGACGCTGCACCGAGAGCAGATCGAACTGCAACACGTACATGCTCGTGGAGATCTTGCCCGAGATCTTCGACTATTTATTTTAGATAATCCCCTGCCTCGACTCTCGGCCCAGTTCTTAAATGAGAGAGGACTCACAATCGCAGAATGGTTCACATTGTCGTTCGTAACGTGGGCTGTTGCAAACTGTGTTCCCCGTGGGTGCTTCACCAAGAGATCG
>JAVEUP010000342.1:0-4584 GCA_034005525.1 Thermoguttaceae bacterium
GGGGGCGCAAGCTGGAATCCCGGTGGAATGTTCCAATTTGAGATTAACGACACGGCGGGCATTGCCGGCGGCGGGCTCGACGGGCTGGGCTGGGACCTGGTCACGATCGACGACGGCGCCGGCACGGGCAAACTCGACCTGACCGGCTTGAGTGCGGCCGATCCTTTCGAGATACACGTCGTCTCACTCGACGGCGCTGCACCTGGCGCCATCGCGAACTTTAACCCAACCGTGCCGTACGATTGGGTGTTTGTCACCTACGACGAACTGGTCGACGATTACTTCCATCCGAGTTTGTTTGTCGTCAACGCCAGTGGATTCAGCAACGGCATGGGACAAGGTCACTACACCGTCACCCAAATGGGCGGCGGGCTGGCCGTCAGCTTCATCCCGGAACCGGGAACGCTTATAATGGCCCTTAGTGCGCTGGCGCTGTTGCTGTGCCGGAGGCGGAGGAAGTAAAGGACATAACTGAATGGCGGCTTCACTGATTCTGTGCTTGAAACTGATGACACGTCACTCTCACTCTTAGGTAATTGACCGGAGGTACCATTATGAACACGTCTTGTCGCTGGCTGCGTTCGTTAGGCTTCCTCTTCGTACCCCTTGCGTTGCTTCTCACTGCTGAAGTCGGAGCCAAGGTAATCGAGTACACGTTCGACGCCCCTACCCCGCTCTATCCGACATTCGAAAGCGATGGCATTACCGGCTTCGGGCTAACAAAAGGGGTGGACACCTTGACGCTCCAGGCACCGGTTAACTATGGCTATCCCACCGACCCGGGCTTGCGTGTTCTTGATATTACCGCCAGTGGCACGGTACAGGACGCAATTGACAAGAACATGTATTTCGAGTTCGGGTTTCACATCGATGATTCCGCGTACTCGGACATCCTGCATGGGGCAATCGTTTCGTTCGACGTTGGGCGTGGCGGCAGTGGCACGCGCGGTGTCGGGCTGGCCAGCAGCGTAGACAACTTCTCAACCCTGCTGCTCTCCGACGATGTTCCAACAACGCGTCCCATCTTCACGCATTACTCGACCGCTTTGACCGGCTCGATGTTCCAAGGGCTCTCGGGCGACGTGACGTTTCGAATGTACGTCTATTCGCCCAGTGCAGGTTCATCGCTGGAGTTCGACAACATCCTGATCGCCTCGCCCGGCGAAGGCATGTGGTTCGGCGACGTGGACAATAATTGGAGTACCGCCGCGAACTGGGCCACGGGCAACGTTCCGGTAAGCGGCAGTGCAACAACCATTACGCTTGGCAACACGGAACACACGACATCGGTTCAGGATATTTCGGAACCGTTCAGCCTGAACCGTTTGAACATCGTCGGCATGGGGCAGGGCGTCAGCCTCAGCGGCGACGCGCTTCGATTCGTCGCCGATGGCGGCACCAGCCCGGTCCTCCACCACGTTCCGCATGCGGTTAGTACCATCGCCAACAGCGTCGAACTGGCAACCACAACGTTTGCGCAGATCGATGCCGGGGGCCTGACCCTCGCAGGCGGCATTTCCGGCGCCGGCCGCACCCTGGAAAAGTGGGGCGCAGGCGTGCTCACCTTGGCCGGCGATAATACCCTGGCGACCATCCGCCTGCAGCAAGGAGAGCTGGCCGTCAGGAGCGATGCCACGCTCAGTGTGAGCGATCGGATCAAGCTCCAGGGTAGCAACGTCACCTTCCGCTCGGCCGACGCCAATACGCTCACCGTGGGCAGCACCGCAGTTCCCATCACGATCGACGTGTGCAACCACGTGATCCTGGGCTCGTCCGGTACGGGCAACATCGTCTTTCACGGCGACCTCCTTGGCGGTAACGGCGCGAAGACCATGGTTATCAACAACCTCGTGACCACCTTCCACGGCAGCATTCAGGGAGGCGACAACCCCATTACCAAGACCGGCCCCGGAACGCTCGTCTTCGTCAACTCCGCGATCACCAAGCCCATCACCATCAGCCAGGGCACGCTCCAGATCGGCGACGGCGGCGATACCGGCACCCTCGGCTCGGTCGACGTTATTAACGACGCGGAGCTTGTCATCAACCGCAGCGGCGAGTTGACCGTCGGCCAGGCCATCTCGGGCACCGGAAACCTGACCAAGACGGGCGACGGCACGCTCGTGCTCGGTGGCGCCAATACCTACTCGGGCACCACCACGGTCAGCGACGGCACGCTGCGCTTGGCCCACAGCCTTGCACTGCAGAATAGCACCCTCACCACCGGCCGAGTCGAGTTCGACGCCTCGGCCGGCACCGCCTTCACCCTGGGCGCACTGTCGGGAAGCGGCAACCTGACGCTGGAAAACACCGCGGCCCAGCCCATCACGCTGAAGGTCGGTAAGAACGACGAAACCACCCAGTTCTCCGGAAGTTTGAGCGGCGGAGGGGCGCTGGTGAAGATCGGCGATGGAGTCCTGACGCTCTCCGGGAACAACACCTACAGCGGGCTCACCACCATTGAGGCCGGCACGGTCATTTTGGGTTCCGCGACGGCGCTCGGTGCCACGGCAGCCGGTACGGAAATCGGCGCCAACGGCACCCTCGACCTGTACGGCAAGAATATCCAAGGCGAAGCCATCACCGTCGCCGGGACTATTACTAACACTTTGTCCGATCAGAGCAACGCCCTGCGCAACGTCACCCTTTCGGGCGATGCAGTCTTCACGGGCACCCACCGATGGGACATCCGCGCCGGCGGCGGAGTCCTTGACCTCGACACGTTTACCGCCACCAAGACCGGCACGAACCGAGTGCATCTGGTCGACGTCACCGTCAGTGGCTCCGGCGGCATCACGGTCGAGCAGGGCATTCTCGGGTTGACCCGCAGTTCGTGGGCCACGGGTACCCTGACTGTCGACGCCGCGGGAACGGTCGATTTCGAAAACAACAGCACTACCCACACTTACACGATGGATATCGCGCTTAACGGCGGCATGCTTCGCACCGTCGGCAACAACACCACCGTCGGTGGCAATATCACCTTGGCCGGCACCAACACGCTCCAAGTGAACGATGGCATTTCGCTTAATGTCACGGGCGACATTTCCGGGGCCGACGGCTTGACCAAGACCCAAGGCGGAACGCTCGTGCTCTCTGGGAATAATTCGTACGAGGGCGTCACCACGATCACCGCCGGTACCATTCGCGTGGGCCACGTTTCTGCGCTGGGCTCCACCGCAGCCGGGACGGAAATCGGCGCCAACGGCACTCTCGACCTGTACGGGCAGAACATCCAGGGTGAGGCGATTGCCGTCGCCGGAACCATCACCAACACTGGGTCGCTTCAGATGTACGCCCTGCGCAACGTCACCCTCTCGGGCAACGCCATCTTCACCGGATCAAGCCGATGGGATATCCGCGGCGGCGGGGCACTGGACCTGGGCAGCTACACGGCCACCAAGATGGGCAGCAACGATGTCCATGTGGTCGACAGCACGATCCGCGGTACCGGCGGCATTACGGTCGATCAGGGCGCCCTGGCACTTACCCGCAGTTCGTGGGCCGCCGGCACCTTGACGGTCAACGCGGGAGGAACAGGCTACTTCGAGAACAATGACGGCGCCAACCACTCATATTCGATGGATATTATCGTCAACGGCGGCACGATTCGATCATTCGGCGGCGACACAACCGTCAACAGCGCCATCCAGCTTACCGGGACGACCACGTTCCGGCCCGACAACCACTCGCTGAGGCTCCATGGCGCCATCTCCGGAACCGGAAGCCTCACCAAGACCCACGCCGGCACGCTCGTACTCACCGGCGAGAACACCTACGAGGGCGGCACGACGATAAGCGCCGGCACCCTGATGGTCAGCAACACCTCGGGCTCCGGCACAGGGAGCGGACCGGTCAGCGTGAATCCAGCCACTCCGGGAACCGACGCGATCCTGGGCGGCACCGGCACCATCGACGGCACGGTAACGGTTCACTCCGGCGGTATGCACGCCCCGGGCGCCAGTGTGGGCGAGCAGACCATCGGCGGCGCCGTGTGGCACTCCGGCGGCATGTTCCAGTTCGAAATCAACGACGCGCTGGGCTTCGCCGGCGGCGGGCTCGACGGGTTGGGCTGGGATCTCGTGACCATCAACGACGGCGCCGGCACGGGCAAGCTCGACCTGACGGATTTGGGCGAGGGCGGGCAGTTCGAGATTCACATCGTCTCGCTCGACGGCACGTCGCCCGGCGAGATCGCGAACTTCAACCCAACCGTCGCGTACGATTGGATGTTTGTCACCTACGATGAACTGGTCGACGATTACTTCGATCCCAATTTGTTTGCCGTAAACGCCGGTGGCTTCCAGAACGGGATCGGCGAGGGTCACTTTGCCGTCACTCAGGTGCCCGGCGGGCTGGCGCTGAGCTTCATCCCGGAGCCGGGAACCGCAATGCTAGCCGCATTGGGTTTGCTGGCATTGCTCGGTTGCCGTAGGCGTCGGTGCCGTTAGCAGCAAGCGGACTTACAACAATCAACGGGGCACGAACCTCGATTACGATCTGCCAGACCACTAGACCACTGAATTGAAGGAGCCGGTTGCGTTGTGGGATTTGTGGGCGGGGGGTGGGGGCTGGGGTAGTAGT
>JAVEUP010000154.1:0-19485 GCA_034005525.1 Thermoguttaceae bacterium
CGCTACGCAACTACTACCCCAGCCCCCACCCCCCGCCCACAAATCCCACAACGCAACCGGCTCGGCGCTGTGCACGGCAAGGTCTTCTGTTTTCTGGCGGCCGCGTGGTGTGTGAAGCACTACCCCGGATTATTCACGATAGGTAGGGTGGTTCAAACAAGCCGCTTCTTTGGTGGGCCATCGGTCGCTACTGCCGGCGTGCATCCAGGCGGCGGGGTGCAAATCGGCTTGGTTGCGGCTTGTGCGGCCCCACCAACGACGCATGCGACCATGCCCTAATCTGCGTACGTGAATAATCCGGGCTACTCGGTTTTGCCCATATCATGGCTCGAATGACCGTTTCCTTGGGCGCTCTGGATACGTCGGAGTTCGGCCTCGAGTTTTGCACGCTCGACAATATAGCCGTGGCGAATCCTGTCGTAGTGGAACTTCGTAGCGAGCACGTCGGCAAAGGCAAGAAGCCCCACCCAGCCTACGACGATCAGAACGGCAAGCCAGTAGACAATAGCGAACCACTGCGATTCGACCATATCAGTCAGCAATTGGCCCACGAAAAGGGCTAGTGCCAATACAGCCATCATGGCACTGGTTTGCATGCGGCGACGAAACTGACGCCGGCGGTAGTCGAACTCCTCCCGAGTGGGGGCGCATCCAATTGCATGCCGCCAAGTCCGCACGTGCGCAACAATCAGTGCGCCCGCGCATGCAAGCAACAAGAGCGATACAAGGCCGGTCGTCCAAAGGTCCATGAGCCTTGGAAACGAATGTGGAAGTGAGTGTTTCTGCAAGCCATCCAGAATAGCGGATTGCCCGTCCCGATCAAGAAGCAGAAGTGGGCTGCGCGTTGCGCAGCCCACTACCCCAGAACATTGGAAGTGAATTACTCCATTGTAATGGCTTCGACCGGACAGGCATCCACGCACGCACCGCAGTCGCCACACGTATCGGCATCGACAACGGCAATGTCATCCTGCATTTCGATAGCGTCCAGAGGACAGGAATCGACGCAGGATTCGCAGCC
Organism: Thermoguttaceae bacterium; assembly: GCA_034005525.1. Classification (GTDB taxonomy): domain Bacteria; phylum Planctomycetota; class Planctomycetia; order Pirellulales; family Thermoguttaceae; genus PWXP01. Next base: position 1,022 of record JAVEUP010000154.1, read on the forward strand.
GGTGCACTTTTCAGCATCAACCACAGCGGCCATAAAAAATCTCCCGTTTACGAAAAAAAACTTGAAACCAGAACCGCCCCGAGGCCCTACGCCGTCAAGCACGCCCGAAGGTCGAGCCTTCGGTAGCAAGGTACCGGTTACCAGGCATCCTCTGGAGGCGGTTAGCCTGCATGGCCTGATACAATAATACACGCGAGGCCGCCGTCAAGGGGCTCTTCATGATTTGCAGGTGGTTTTCGTCGGGCGCAGGCTGAAAAAATACGACCAGCCTGACGGGACTCTTTCGCGACCAGCGATCTCTCGGCGGCGATGCTTTGTTCAGGATTGCTCACGGAACGGCCCGTCGAGCATGGGACGCAGTTCCTCGACGAAATCCTGAACGTCTTTGAACTGCCGGTAGACACTTGCGAACCGAACATACGCCACCTCGTCGACCTCGCGCAAGTACTGCATGACCAACTCGCCGACGAACCAGCTTTCGACCTCGGTTTCGAAGCGGGCCTCCAATTCGTTCTCGACCGATGCGATGATGGCTTCAAGCTGGTCGTCGCTGACCGGCCGCTTCCAGCAGGCTTTTTCGAGTCCCTGCTTGATTTTCGCATGGTCAAACGGCTCGCGCACCCCGTCCTTCTTGATGACCTTTACCGCCGTTTGCTCGATACGCTCATACGTGGTATAGCGCTGGCGACACGCCAGGCACTCACGGCGCCGCCGGATGGCGAACCCGTCCTGGCTGCCGCGCGAGTCGATCACGCGGTCGTTGTCTTTCCGGCAGAAAGGGCACTTCATGCCGATCTCCAAGGCTTGCTGGACATGGGGGGAGTATATCGCACTGGGGGCTCATTGACCAGCCGGCTCCTCTTCCAGCAACTCCGACCCTGCGGGTATAATGGGGCCTTTCTGGTCGTTTCTGGTCGAAGACGCCCAATCGCACGGGAACAGGAGCAGGTCGCATGCAATGCCGACAATGCGGCGAGGAGGTGATTCAAGAGGCCGTTTTCTGCCACCGATGCGGGGCTCGCGTCGAGGCCGACAGCGAGGCATTCTCGGAAACGAACCCGATCGGCCAGGACTACAGGCATGGGACAGCCAATAACTCCGGAAACGAGAACCGTTCGCCCGCCGAGCGCTTTCGTGATGCTGCCGCCAACCGCAGCCGCGATGCCGGAGAGCCGGAACATACCCTCTGGGAGGGTGGCTACTCTTCGAAGGCCATGCTCAGCCGCTGGCTTCTGAGCATGGTGGTTACCTTTGCCCTCCCTATCGGTGGTATCTGGTGGCCGCGCGGCTATGTCTGGCTCGCCATCGCCGCGATCATCCTTCTGCTATGGGCCTATCAGCTTCTCGTGCTCATCTCGCGTCGATGGAGCGTTCATTACCGTCTTACCAACCAACGATTCATCCACGAACTGGGGGTCTTCCGGCGGGTGACCGACCGGATTGAACTGATCGACGTCAACGACATTACCTTTGAGCAAGGGATGATCGATCGACTCGTCCGCGTGGGCACGATCCGCATCTCCTCCAACGACCGGAGCCACCCAGAGTTGACCTTGGCCGGCATTGAGGACGTTGCGCATGTGGCCGGGCTGATTGACGAAACCTACCGAGCCGAGCGCCGCCGCCGCGGACTGCTGGTCGAAGACTTGTAGAGAACGGAAGAGTCGGTGAATCGCAACGAGTACACGTCGGCATTGGCCAGGACAATGCGCAGACGGATGGGGCGGCCTGCCAGGGCGCGCAGGTCACCACCGGTCTGCCAGCGCACGGCGTGGTCGATCTCGTCGCCGCTGAGCGGGGCGCAGTCGGCCAGCGCGAAGCCGTCGATCGGCGTGCCGCCGGCGTCCTGGACTTCCACCCGCACGCTGCCGCCCTCGCCCGTGGCGAAGTTCAATACGAGCTTCCCGCCTGCGAAAGTAATGGGCCGGGTGAGCAGTTCGCCCCCTTCGGCGTTGGCCCGGAGCGAAACGAAGCCATCCACGCGGTACGTGAACCGGCGCATGCGGCTGTCGGGCCCGGTGTAGTAGGCTTCGGAGGCGTACATGGATAGTTCGCGGTCGGCGCCGGGCAACCGGAGCATGCCCCAGGCCATGTAGTTGCTGCGGTTGCCCTCGCGGTCCTCCGGCGCGGTGACCGGGATAATCGCCTCGGTCCAGCGATGGAACGTGCGGCCGTCGCGGCCGGCCATTAGCGTGGGCTCCACCTGCTGTGTCTTGGGCAGGTACCGCGTCGGGAACCCGATCAGAATATGCGGTGCCCGCTCGTAGGGCAGGATGGCGTTCGTGTAGAGGTGCTCCTTCGGGGCGCCGGGGTATTCCAGCCATTCGGGCTCGGTCCAGGTGAGGAAGTCGGCCGAGGTGCAGGTCATGATATCGCGCACGCCATCGCGGAACCCGCGATGGTAGTCGGCATACCGGCCGCGGGCGGCGTCCCAAAAGGCCAGGTTCTGGGAATCGAACGCGCCCTTGGTGATGACCGCCTTCTCGGCCATCAGGCTCCACCGGATGCCGTCGGCCGACTGCAACGCCCGCAGCCCGCCGCCTCCGCCCGCCAGGGCCTTGTAGCGCGCCTCGGGCGGGCAGTCGGGATTGGCGTCTTTGAAGGGCGTGAAGTTATGCGTGCCCTGCCCGTCCCAGATAATGTTATTCGCCTTCGACCCCTCGAACTCGAACAGGCCCAACTCCGGCTTCGTCCAACGGATGCCGTCGGTGCTCTCGGCGTAACAGGTCACTTCGCGGTGCGTCCTTTTGCGCGTGGTGGTGTCGTAGTGCGAGCCGCGATAGTACATGCGGTACAAATCGCCGTCATGGAATACGGTGAAGTACGCGCTCGTGTTGCCTTCCCACGGTGCGTCGGTTGTCAGCACCACCTCCTGCGGCTCCGGCTTGTGCAGATGCAGCCGCGCGTCCCCGCGCAAGTGGTCCACCAACAGCTCATCGACAAACAACTCCAGTCGCGAGCCGATATCGACCGGCTCGGCGCCGTATGCCGCGGCGCACAGCCCAACAAAGGCCACCGCAAAACACAACGACAGACTACCGACAGATCCCTTGCGTCTCATGGTTCTTTCTCCAAACGTTGTTAGGCAGAAACACTGTTACTGACAACCTTGTAGCCGAGTCTCTCCGAGACTCGGATTTCGGTGACTGTTCAGCCAAATGAAGTACCGTGCAATGACGGGAAAGGGGGAAAACAGAATGATTGATATGGCGACACGTCGCCTTCTCCTCTTCTACTGTCTAGAAAAAGGGGACGGGAGTCTTTTCAGGTCTTTGGGTCCTGCTTCCGGGGACGGCCACGGGGACGTATGGTCCACTCGAGGCCCAACCGCTCGATGATCTTCTCGCACCATGCCTCCGTCCCATACGGCTGCCCGCGACGGACGCACCGACGCAATGCATCCAGCTCGCCCTGGGTTTGAGCACGGTTGACATGCCTTGGCCAGTCCCGTGGGCGAACGATCGGCCAGTCGGCCAGAAGCTGCCGGGCTTCGTCATCGCCGTTGTAGTAACGCCAGGCGCTGGACCATCGCCATGCTTCCGCGCGTTCCGTCAGGTTTGCCCGAACCGAGTTGCGCTCCACGTAACGCAGCACGGTGTAGAGATGATCGTCCGATTCGATTGGAAACGACTTGAAGCGGCCTTGATAAAGGTGCCCGGTGCCCGAAGTATGGTAATGGGCATGCCAGCGCTGGGTATGCGTAACCGTGAGCCAACGAAAGAACTCGGAAACTTGTTTGTGGGCTCCGCGTTTCGGCCAGACGACCATATGCCAGTGGTTCGGGAGCACGCAGTAGGCAAGCACCCGCAAGGGCTCCCGCTCGTGCGCCTCCTCCAGCACTCGCTCAAAGGCGGCGTAATCCTCGTCCTTCTTGAACAAGGGCATCCGCGCATTGGAGCGGTTCAGGATATGGTAAACCAGACCACCTTCGATAGAACGTGCACGGCGAGGCATGACCCTACCTTACCACAAACCAACGCCAGCCGTCAACCAGAAAAAGACTCCCGTCCCCTTTTCTCCCCCCTTTTCAGGTCTTTGATTGTCTCCAGGGCAGACCACGCGGTCAATGAACTACTCGTACACTACGGTCGCTTGATGCACTGAGAAGCGGTCTCCAGTACTGGACCGGTCAGTTCCTGGACGAATCCGGGCGACTCGAATGAAATTGATCCAGAGGGCCAGTTGATTCCCAATTTCCACCGGAATGACCTGTATCCCCCGTCATACTCAATGGATTCGCGTTCAACGCCGGCAAGTGAAAAAGGCCTTATCGCGGCAGTCGGTGTCACGTAGTCAAGTTCGAATCGCAGAGAGTCCACATTGCGGAATCGGAGGACGGCTGGCGCAATCCGAAACCGGTACGTCTCACTGCCGGTAGCGGGGCAAATCCAGTCGAGGATGTAGTCGAGGTCTAGCCAGAGCTGCCCTGTTCCGTGCTCACCTTCAAGAATGCGGAAGCCGTGGACGTGAACGTCGTGCCAACCAAGCGAATCGAAATCAGCTTCTGTCCAGGAGGTTGCCAATGCTGACTAGCCTTGAGCAAGGGAGGCGTGCTTGCCGCCAGAATTGGATTTATCCCGTCGGCCTGTAGCCGTGCTAATTCGTTAGGCCCGCCGGTTCGGCGGGATAAGAACCGCCGGGTCAACGCCAATTTTGGCCCGTAACCCGTTGCCAGTCAAGACTCTGCCATCATTTCGCGATTTCGCTGTCCGCGCGTTATCTGGTCCGCCTATCGCGCCAAGCCTGTGCCACTTGCCGCTCTAGCGAGGGGTGGCGATTGGGCGTAGGGGACGTTATCTGGTCGGCGTCGACCGCCTGACACGCCGCAACCGAGGCCGCAATCGGTTGGTAACCTCCCTGCAGGCGTTTCGGCCAACTGCGCCTTGCCGGCAGCCGGGGGCTACCGAACAAGGCAGGCTAAACTTGGGGCGATCTACCCCACCCGCACGACGAAATCCTCCGGGCCGTGCTCCTCGACCTCGACGTTGATTTCGAGGAAGCGGCGCATCACGTCGAGGTGCGTCTTGGCGTGGAGCGACAGGCGCATGGTGCGGAAGGCGCCGCCGGAACCAACGTGCGCACCGATGCCCAGGGGCAGCAGCAGTTGATCGGCCAGGTGCGGGCCTACGGGCACGTCGGCGGCGAGGTACGCCCGGGCCTCGCCGAGGGCGCGCAGGGCCACGGTCTCGGCCCGCACGCCCACCTGCCCGAAGCCGGCGAACACCTCGGTGACGTGCTCCGATTCGAGTTCGAGGAGTACGACGTTGCCCGGGCCGGGCGATTCGTGGGCCTCTTCAATTGTGAAGTGGGCGTCCTCCCAGCCCGACTTCCTGGCGATGGTCGCACATTCCCGTTCGGCGATGTGCCGCGGCAGGTTGGCCACGATCGCGCGGACCCGCCGGGCGGCGATCTCCCCGCGACGGAGAAGCTCCAGCCGCCCGAGTTGTCCGGCGGGCCGGATGTCGACGGTGAACCGCCCGCCGCCGGCCGGATAGAAGCCGGGCCGGATCAGGTGCGTTTCCACGGCCGGCCCCATGCGGCCGATGAGCGGCAGGTAGCTCTTGGCAAGGAAATCCCACGGCGGGGCGAGGGGGTTGTGCGTGCCGCCCTCGAGCGTCAGGTGCGACTCGCCGGCCGCCAGCAGCAGCGCCGGCAGGACGGTCTGCAGCACGAGGGTGGCGCTGCCTGCGGTGCCCACGCGGAGCGCATACTCTCCCGGCGTCACCTGGCCGGGGCGAAACGTCAACCTCTGCGATCCGAGGGCCGCGCCGGTCATCTCGGCCCGGCCGACTTCCGCCGCGGCGCCGACGGCCGTCAGGTGCTGCCACATCAGTCCGGGCTTCTTCCGTCGGGCGCGGATATTCTCGATGACCAGGGGGCGGCCGGTCACCAGCGACAGGGCCAGCGACGAGCGCAGCACCTGCCCGCCCCCTTCGCCGTGGCTGCCGTCGATTCTCAGAAGCGACTGTTTCACGGAGGCAACGTCTCCAGGAGGGTGCGAACGCCGCGGATGCGCCGCGCAGCTAACGATCGGTGTAGACCAGCTCGATCTTCAGGTCCGATGGGTTTTGCGCCAGCCAAAGCTTCAAGAGGGCCATCATGAGCGTATCGCCGTTGGTGACGGCCTCGTAGTGATCGTGGAGGTGCGAAGCCTTCGGCAGCGGGCAACCGCCGTCCAGGAAGAGCGCGACGGCCGACCGGGCGAAGCGATCGGCCGCATCGAGGTAGCGGGACTGGCCGGTCAGTTCGTACGCGCCGAGCATCAGCAGGATGGCATCGCCGGCCGTTCCGGGCCATACGGCGTGGTCCAGTGCAATCTCTTCCTCGCGATATTTCTCGGCCTCTTCAAGAATGGTCTTCCGGTAGGCGTCCAGCCGGGTCTGCCGGTAGCGGAGCAGCACGACATTGCCGTATCCGACCCGCGCGCCGCCGCCGTACGCGTTGCTCCAAAGGCCGCGGCCGGCGGCAGCCGGCCGGCCGCCCGACGCTGCGCGGGCCCGGGCGAACGCCTCGTCGTTGGCGGCGGCGACCTCGCGCATTCGGGCGGCCAGGGGTTCCGGCACGGCGGCCGCCGCGTTTTCGAGCGAGACGGCCAGCGACAGGTCGTAAGGCCGGCGGTTGCCCGTGGCCTTGGTGCGCGAGGTGAGATACCCGCCCTCGTGAAGCCGGGCCCGCTCCAGGCCGCCGAGCACCGTCTCGATCGCCCGCAGGAACACCCCGTCCTCCGTCTGCCCGTAGGCGGCGGCCCAGGTTTCGATATAGAAGCCGCCATGCCGGGCGTAGGGGGCTTCGGTGCCCGGCCCATGCGCGGCGATGGCAGCGTGGCGGGAAAAATCTCCGGTCCGGTGATCGCCGATCTGGTGCTCCCAGAGGCCGAGCGCGAAACGGCGGCACGCCTCCGGGGCGAGGGCCCAACTGCGCTCCCAGAGGACCCACGGGCGGTAGAACTCGTGGGTATTGCCCGATCGCGTCTTGAGCGGGCCTTCGCCGATGAGGTCCCAGCCGGCATGCTCGCCCCAGTAGAGCAGCCCGGTCGCGGGGCTCTGGCAGTTGTCGAAGAAGAAGGCGAGCGAACGGTCGGCTTCGCGGGCGTAGCACTCCCGGCCGGTGACGGCCGTCAGCGCGTAGAGAATCTGGTAGAGGTTCTGGCAGTGTTGCGGATTGGCGCCGCCCAGCATGCGGTCGTGGGGCCGGATTCCCCATGCATCCTGCGGAATGCGGGCCACCGCTTCCAGGCGTTCGCCTTCGAGCATTCGCATCGTCTCCCGGTCGAGGGCCTCGGCGAACAGCGGCGAATGCTGCGATCCGTACGTGTCGCGGCCATGTTCAAGCATCCCGTCGGCATAGGACACAACCACGGCCCGATAGTCGGGCCGCGCCGATGCGTCGCCGGCGGGCGCCTTTCCGGGAAGGAAGGAGATCGCCCCAAGTGCCATGACGGCCCAGAGCGGGTACGGAAGCAAAAATCGATTGCATTTCATGGTGGTCCCAAACCTAAAGGACCGGCCGCGCCGGAAGCGCACATTCCCGTCGCGGCGGGTCGAATTGTGTTGTGGTTGGCTCCTACTTGCCCGGCGCTTGCGGAAGCGTCCAAGGTCACACTGCCCACCGAGGCGCTACTCTTACTCCCGCCACTTCAGCTCAATCACTTCATACTCGTCGAGCACCGGCAGGACCATTTGCATTCCGGCATCCGCAGGTGACAGTTTCAACTCCCGACCTGCGAGCACTGCCCGCGCCGAGGCGATGTCGCGACCTTCGGGCGGCCGGACCACTACCCGCACATTCTTCAACGGCGCCATCTCGTCGAACGCCTCGACCCACGGGGCATTGTACGATACCAGGTGGATCAGCCGGCGGTTGCGCCGGGGCTGGTCGAACAGTGTTATACCCACAAGACCGTCCGGGGTGGAGGCCCGGGCGGGAACGTTGCCGCGAGCCGCCCACTCGACGGCGTACGCGGCGAGGGCGGCGAACTGGCCGTCGGCCCAGAGGCTGTAGCTCGAGTCGGCGCGGCCGGGCAGATAGGCCACTCGCCCCTGCCCGTACTCGTGCAGCAGCAACGCCGGTACGCCTCCTTCCGGCACGTGCGGGCCCGTGAGCCGCGCGGCCACGGTGGCGCCCTCGGCAGTCACGGCCAGGTGTTCCTCGCGGTTGGGCAGGTCGAGAGCAAGGTCCGGCCCTGCCCCGGTGCTCACGAGGCGCTGGCCTTCCTGCGGCATAATCCGTCCAGTGAGGCGGGCGCCGAACACGTCGGCCACGCCGAAATCGCCTCGCGGCCGCGCTTCGAGGTCGTACAGCGACGTTTCGTGCGTCGCGACGAGTCCCCCGCCGGCTCGGACGAACTCGCGAATCGCAGCGCACTGCGCATCGCTCAGACACACCTCGTTGGCCAGGACGAGCACCTGAAAACCCTCGAGGCTTGCCGCGGTGATATGGTTCGGGTGCATCTGCTTCACGGGCAGCCCGGCGTGCAGCAGGCCGGCGAACATGCCCGCGGGCGGGCTGAGGAACCGGTCCACCTGCACGCCCGTCGCCGAGTGGAGCGCTGCGCGTGCCTTCACGCAGCCGAACGTCTGAGGTTGCTCCCAGCCCAGCGCGCATTCGTCGACTGGCGTGCCCGGGTGCCACGTGGCGCCGCCGTCGTTGCTCACCTGCCAGAAGAACGAATCGGAGCCGGTGTTGGGAAAGATCACCCGCGCCCACAGCTCCCACGGGCCGGGCGAGGCGATCTCGGGCAGCGGGTATTCCAGGGGCATCTGCGGCTCGTGCGCCAGTTGGTGGCCGCGCGAGACGATGTGCCGGCCGGAGAGGGCGTCGGGGTCGTCGTGCACCGTCCAGGCGCGCCCGTTGGCACGGTTCGTGCTCGCGGCCGGATCGAAATCGGCCGCATTCAGATAGATCACGTTCGGGGCACGTTCGCCGGCCGCGTGGCGATGGTACTCGTCCTCGGACGGCGCCTGCCCGTCGGCCCGCAGGCACAACAGGTCGATCCTGCCGTTGGGCTCGCGTTCCGAGATGCGCAGCCGGGCCTGCGTGCCGGGGCGTAAAGGAACTCGCATGGCGGCGCCCACCCGCCGGTGCCGGGAATCGGTGAACATGGGGCGGGGCAGGGCGAGAAACCGCGTGGGCAGCGTGGCCGGGAACTCGAACAGGTCGGCATGGTCGCGCATGACCTTGAAGGGGCGTTCCATACCCGGATAGCCCCACGAGTTCGGGTATCCGCCGTTGGCCAGCGTTTGCCAGTACATGTGCCGGGCCTCCACCTCGGAGGTGACCGGGCGGCGCTCTTCCGCACCCCACGGATGCTGCCGCAAGTAGATGTTCACCAGCGACGGCACCGCGAACACGTCGCCCCAGTTGCTGAACTCGGCGCGCTTCCAAAGCGTGTGGTGCCACGGCCGCCGGGCGTAGATTTCGTTCAGCGTCCCGTCGTAGTCGTCCATGATGTCGGGCTTCGGCCAGGTGTGGAAGACAATCACCGCCCCCGGGCGCGCGGCGCGTGTGGTTTCGGAGAACAGTCGCGTCAGATCGGCCAGATTCTTCATCAGCCAGCGCGAGTAGAGCACGTGGTCAGGATTCTGCGGATCGCCGGTGGGCACGACGTCCCAGTCGCTGGTCATCTCCCACAGTACGGTGAGCGGCCCCAGTTTCGACAGGCCCGGTGGCAAGTCGCGGCCGGTGTCTTTGCGGAAGCGCTTCCGGCAATGCTCGCAGTAGCAAACGTGCGGCGACAGGCCGTCCACGTAGATGCCGTCGGCGCCGTACCTGCCCACCAGTTCTCGGATGGCCCGGACGTAGAACTCGGCGAAGGCCGGATGGTTGATGCAAGCGTAACGGGTCCCCTCGATGCCGTAGGCCCGCACGTCCCACGGCTCGCCGTCCTCGTTGATAATGCACGCGGTGTCGTACAGCGGATTGCGCTGGCGCCAGGCGTTGGGATTGATGTAGGCGAGAATGTGCATGTTCCGCTTGCGCACCGTTGCGATGGCCTCGGCCAGCGGGTCCACGCCGTCGCGCAGGCTGGGACTCCGGGGCGCGAACTCGCTAGGGAAGTGGGCCAGTCCGCCCCAGAACATTCCCAGCCGCAGCACGTTTGCATGGCGGTCGGCGTGGCCGTCGATCAGCGCGGCCGTCTGCCCCTCGCCCCAGCGCGGCGCGTCGGTCGTACACCACCGCGGGGCGTTCATCCACGCGGGCAAGTCGCGGCGAGGCTCATAGCGGCCCGACAGCGCGCCGGGATAGCTCATACGGTCCGACGCCAACTGCCCGGCGGGCTCGCCGCCGCATAGCGTAAGTACGGTGATCGCAAACAGCGGGGAGTGAAGAAGTGTCATGTTAACCTCTGCATGCTCTCATTCGCCGACTTCCCTGGAAGCCTATCCCACGTCGTTTGACAGGTTCGCAATCGTTCACGAGGTAGCGGCGCCAGCAGTTTGCTCCACTGCATGCAAAGGGGACAGTCCCATTTTCGCGGCGGACCGGTTGGCCGATTGGGCAAACTCCCTTTTGTGCCGCGAAAATTGCGACAGTCCCCTGTGAACGGTCACGGCTCGTTCTTCGCTTGCGCCACCTATCGGCCCGCAAGGTCCTCGAGATCCTCCGCCAGCACCTTCTTGAACTCCTCCTGCTTCTCTGGGCGGCAGTATGCTTCGATCTGCTGTTTGCGAAGCGCCTCGTATTCCTTCAGGATCGCCTCGCGGTCCATTCCCGGGTTCAGTTCCGGGCGGTAGAGAATCACGGCCAGAGGCGTGATCAACTCCTTGTTCACCCGCAGCCGGTACGGTGTGCCTTCCGGGGCAAGCTTCTGCGCCTCGCGCAGGTATCCAATCACCTGACCAAGGAAATCGGCGGTTTGGTACTCGCGACGGGGGTTGGAGATGTACACCAGCGCCTTGGGCTCCGCCGCAATCACCTGCCGCAGGTCGGTCAGGAAAGCAACCATCGGGCCGGAGGCGGGGCCGTAGTGCCTGGCCATGTAGTCGTCGATCAATGCCTGGTCGTCCTGATCGGGGTCGTTGAGCATCTGGTAGCCCAGCCAGACGTGCAGGTCGTGGAAATTCTGCGGGTTGACGTGGAGGTTCGACTCCGCTTCGGCAAAGTACGAGATCACGCCGGCGTCGCGGAAATACCGCAGATCGGGCCCGATAGCGTCCACCATCGTTTCAACGCGCGGGGGCTTGAAGTACGGGCCATTGAGGATCCCCATGTTCCAGTAATCCCAAAGGACGATGTTCGCGCCAATCGCCTTCCAGCCGTCGAGCTGCTCCTTGCGCGAGGCATTGAAAGGGCTGGTAATCGGCCGATAGCAGTCGCTGCGGGTGTACAGGTCGCACCATTGGATGAGCAGGTTGGGCTCCGGCCTCATGGTCTTCGGGGCGCGTTCGGTCGAAACGTAGGCGAAGGTCCGGATCATGATCTCCGGATGCTCCTTGGCGATTTCCCGGGCGACCTTGTTCATACACGTCAGCGTCAGGGCCGACTCGGAGCCTTCCCGTTCCGTAATCGCCGTGCAAGTTGGGCACTTGCAGATATACGGGAAGTTGTCGTTCTGAGAGATGTCGTAGATGACCGGCCATCGCTCCCGCGGCAGTTCCTCGCGGTCTTGCTTGATGAACTCCCGCAGCCTGGCGAGGATAACGTCGGCCACCTCCGGGTTGCTCAGGCAGAGTTGGCCGCCGGAGTGCATGTTCGGCCCGTGGAACCGCTCGCCCTTTTCGTTCATGGAGAAATACTCCGGATGGTCGTCGAAGAGCTTTTCCCACGAGACGTACTGGTAGAACGTATGGCAGGTGCCGGGCCGGTGCGAGACCGGCAGCGGGCTGTCCATCTGGTTGCCGCGATTCCGCTTGAGGAACTTCAGATACTCCTGGTTCCACTGGCCCGTCAGTCCCAACGACCAGTGCGGAATATAGAGTTCCCGGTGCAAGAATGCCGGCTTTCCTCTGCGATTCCAGGCTTGCAGCGCGATGTCCGGCAACTTGGGCGTCCAGGCCGATTCGAACGTGAACCACCGGCAGCCCAACTCGCGTTCCAGAAACTCGCAAACGGCGTAGATCGTTGCCGTCTTGCCGCCGGCCAGGATCAGGCTGTCGCCGACCGTCTTATACAGCCACGATTCCCGGTGGAGCGCATCGAACTCGACGCCGTTGGCTTCCGCGAACCGTGTCGGCCCGACGTACAAGGCCGGCGACTTGCCGTCGAACTCGGATTCCTTGACCACCGGAAAGGTCGCTCCGGTGATTGCCTCCAGATGCTCCTTCAATTCCTGCGAGGCCACCTGCCCCGTCGCGGCGGTTGCAGCCTCGTCATCAGCGGCGACGATCGTATACGCCGTCTTGCCGTCTTGGGCCAGGAATGCTGATGAGTGTTCCGGTTGAGCGGGTAACGGCCGGCCGACGATGGTCAGCAGGCAAAGGACGGGCAACACGATGTGTCTCATAATGATGGTCCTTTCTTCAGAAGGCATATCCCAGAAGCCGGCTATCAGCGTAGCACGAGAAATGACCGGGTGTCAACAGCTGGCTACCGGCCACAACAAGGGCGTGATTCTCAGTGCTATATGACGCCTGCGGCGCGCTTCCCGGCCGGGCTTGCCCCGGCGGATTCATGACTGGCCAGCTACAAGCGGACTCATTATATCGATTGCCCTGAAGCTCGTTTGTGCCAAATAAGAAACCCGGCATCGCTCGCGATGCCGGGTTTCGTGCAATTCGGGAAGCAGATCCGTTTACGCTTCGCCGGCTACCAGTCGAGGTGCGAGCCGCTGGCGTGGCTCCGGCCGCCGAACCGGGCGCCGCTTTCGACGTGCACGCTGGCGTTGGCATGGCGGCCCCAGCCGAGGCCCATGGCGTGGCCTTGGCCGACGGCCCTACCGCCGTAATCGGCCCAGGCTTGTACGCGGCTGCGACTGACCGCACTGCCGCGGTAAGCGTCGGCAACCGATTCCGACTCGGCAAGGGCGCTGCCGCCGCGGCGTCCGCTGGCGTCGGCGTCGGCCCGGGAGATGGCCGTACCGCGATGCGCGGTGGCCGTGCTGTGGCTGATTGCCTGGCTGTTGCCGCGGGCGAACGCGTTGCTCTGGCTAATGGCCACGCCGCGAACGGACCCGGCTACGCTTTCCACGTGCGACCGGGCGCCCCACCCGCGTGCGTCGCTGTGGGCGTTGCTCACCGCCCGCCCGCGGTCCGACACGGCGATGCTCGTCCCGGTGGCGTAGCCGCCATGCAGCCCGTTGCCGCTAATGCGGGCATGCGCCTGGGCACCGCGGCTGGCGGCGGCTTCCGCATGAAGATTGGTACGCCCCACGCCGCTTGCATGGGCCGTGGCGACGCCGCCGTCCGAGTAGCTGCGCGCGGTTACTTGCGATTGCGCTTCGGCGGCCAGGGCCAACAGCGAGATCGCTCCGATCCATAGCGTTGCACGATTCATGACGATCCTCCTGAAATACGTGGGTTGAAAGAGAGCAAAGGCCAGCGCGTTACCACGCTGGAACATCCAAATCGGCCGACGCCAGTTGACGCCGGACGGCATCTCGCAGCGGTTGCGGCAATTCAGCCGCCCACCGCTCCACCTCCGGACGGGTGCCGCGCACCCGGAACCGTTCCGGACCATTCCGGCCGGATCGGACAGCCTCGATCTCGTACTGGCCGTCGACAACTGCCATCGAAATCGCCGTGCCTTGGCCGGAAGCGACGGCGCTGACTGCGTGGGTGCCCGCCTCGGCCGCGACGGCCGCTTCGCGCTCGGGAACCGCGAGGGCATCGTCCCACCAGGCGTCGCCGGCCAGTGACTCGGACTCGATCGGCTCGGCGTCATTCCAATCGTGGAACCAGCGATCGATGGCTTCTTGGCGCAGGTCCCACACGAACTGCCGGATGGCGTCGGACAGTTGCGCGGGCCGCGCCCGTTCGGGCGAGGGTGCGACTGCATTGGCAGCATTCGCCGGTTCTGCCAAAGGGACGTCGGAACCGGCCGTCCACACCGTAGCGGCCGCGCTAAAGATAACTGCGCTGAGAACTGTGAACGTTTTCATGGCCTCACCTTCGTGAATGGGGGTGTCGGTAGTATGCAGCCCGTCGCGCGTTGACTTGTGATCGCGACCAGGCTTCCGTGTGCCGGCCGAAACCGGATGCGAAGTTGCCGCCCTGCGGCCGGCCCGGCCCGCTCGACGTGTCGCCGCCGGCAATCACGCGGGTGTTCCCGCCGGCGGTCACGACGCCGCTGCGCCCGACGTGCGTGCCATTGGGGCCGACGCTCAGTTGGAAATTGTGCGCCGTGCCGACGCCGCGGCTTGCAATGCCGATGCTGTGCGACAAAGAGATCCCGCCCGGTCCGTAGGCGATGGCCAGACCGCGCCCGAGACTGACGTTGCCCACCCGGCTTTCCGTGCGGGCCATGCCCGCGGGCCCGCTGTAACCGGCCTGGGCATCGGCATGCCGCCAGCCGACGTCGACTTGCGAGTGAGCCCCGTTGGCCAGGCAGGTGCCCGTGAGTAGGAGGTAGGCAGCGGAGATCGCACTGAGGATAGCTGTCGTTCGCATGGCAATGACTCCTTCAATACGTGTCAATGGGATGTGTGCCTTAGCATGCCGGCGATCAAAGTGTTGTTTGACGCGGTGGAACAGGGATAGGCAAACAGCGTGCCACAAACGCGGGAAGGATTCGGCCAGTAGGAGAGAGCCCCAAAAATCCCGGAATTCCTGCTGCCTGTTTCGCCAGCCGGCAGGCCGGGCTTCGCGAAGTCGAACAAGCCGCGCTATCACAGTGATTACACGGTGTTGCGGAAAGATCCTCTTGCTTCCCACGCCACCTCGGCCGTCGCCAAAGCGACGGCCGAGGCGGTGTGGGAAGCGAAGTGCGTAATGGGTCGGCTTGTAGCTGGCCAGTCATGAACTTGCCGGGGCGAGCCCGGCGGGGAAGCGCGCGCCACAGTCATTCTAGCCTGTACGAAATCGTCCCTTTGTACTTGCCAGGAAATCTTGCCGCACACTACCTCGAACAGTACCGGCAGCTTGCCGAGAGGGTTGGATTACTGTATGCTTGTACTTGTACCGCTTGCCATTCACACAGGTCGCCCGGTTGGCGGTCTGTCGGACGATCAGGAGATTTGCCATGATTCGACGCGAGTTTCTCAAGGGAGCACTGGCTGCCGGCGCTTGTCAAAGCCTGCCCCTGTTGACGCCCTCAGCAACCGATTGGACACCATCGGCCGCCGGCGCTGAAACATCGCCGGAGCGATGGTCGCATGCCGAACCGGCGAACCAGCCCATCGGCACGGCGCACGGCATCTTTCCCGGCCGGGTGGTTTGGGTGCATGATGCCGGGGTTACCTCGTGGGACGGCGACACGGAAACGGGCGGCTGGTACGAGGACCGCTTCGTCGATGCCCAACGTGCCGAAGCGATGCTCCGAAAGACGCTGCACCTGGTTTCCGGCGCGAAGACCGACGCGGAAGCGTGGAAGAACCTGTTCCGTTACAATAACCGGCAGCGGGGGCGGGGCGACGTCGGCTATCAGCCGGGCGAAAAGGTCGCCGTCAAGCTGAATATGAATTGCTGCCAGCGGCGCGTCACTTACACGCAGGGGTTCTACAACACGCCCCAGCTGACGCTGGCCCTGTTCCGGCAGCTTGTGCATGAGGCAGGCATCCGCGAGGCCGACCTGGTGGTTGTCGACGCGTCGCGATTCATTCCCGACTCGATCTTCGACCGCTGCCACGCCGAGTTCCCGGCCATTCGCTTTGAGGACCGCGACGGCGACGAAGGCCGCTTCCGCACGCTGCCCGATATGAGCAAGACCATCGCCTTTGCCGACCCCGACGCTCCGGCGCTCGACAAGACCTACCTGCCCCAATGCCTGACCGGGGCAACCTACCAGATCAACGCGGCGGTGTTCAAAGGGCACAGTCTGGCAGGTGTAACGCTCTGTGCAAAGAACCATTACGGCTCGGTGTTTCGCACCGACGCCGGCCCGAAAGATCCGCATCGCGGCTGGAACCCCTCGCATTTGCACGGGTCGATCACGACTCCGCGCCGGCCGCTGGGCACGTACAACGCGATAGTCGACCTGATGGGTCACCCGGACCTCGGAGGCAAGACAATCCTCTATTTGCTCGACGCGCTCTACGCTGCCCCGCACCAGTCGAAATTGCCGGAGAAATGGGAGCTGGCGCCGTTCGGCGGCCATTGGACCGACAGTGTCTTCGCATCGCAGGATCCGGTGGCCATCGAGTCGATCGGCGTCGACTTCTTCGCCGCGGAAGCCGCATCGCGCCACATGGTGGGCGCCGTGGACAACTACTTGCACGAGGCCGCGTTGGCCCACGATCCACCCTCAGGCGTACGCTACGCGCCAGGTGGCGACGGCAAGCGACTGTCCAGCCTGGGAGTCCACGAGCATTGGAACAACCCCGAACGCAAGCAATACACCCGCGATTTGGGGACTGGTGAAGGAATCGAGTTGCTAAGGGGGTAACACGGTTGAAGACAACAACCTGCCGGGAGCGGCAAACGTGGGATAGGCTTCCAGCCTGTCATTTCCTCCGACAGGCTGGAAGCCTACCCCACGCAATTCGGTCCCCGATTCTCTTGCACTGCGTTTTGCCGGACAATAAACCCTATTGGAGTTCAACGCCATGAGAAGGACTGCCTTGTTTCTGGCTACTGCGCTGGGCGCGGTGTGCGCCGATGCCGCCGCGGCCGAGGGATCGCGCATGAACGTGCTGTTCATTGCCGTGGACGATCTGCGGCCGGAATTGGGCTGCTACGGCCATCCGGTGGTGAAGTCGCCGCATATCGACCGGCTGGCCGCCCGCGGCACCGTGTTCGAGCGCGCGTACTGCCAGCAGGCGGTGTGCAATCCGTCGCGCGCTTCGCTGATGACCGGCCTGCGGCCCGACACGCTTCAGGTGTACGATTTGCCCACCAACTTCCGGACGCACAAGCCCGACGTGGTGACGGTCGCTCAGCATTTCAAGAATCACGGGTATTACACCGAGGGGATCGGGAAGATCTATCACACCGGTCACGGCAACACCGACGACGCGCCTTCCTGGTCGGTGATGCGCCGGCACCCTCGCTCGCCGCGATTCGGCCCGGAAGGCCAGGAGGTATTGAAACGGCAGCGGGCGGAATGGAAAGCGGCCGGCCGGGATCCGAGCCGGGCGCGAGGCCTTCCCTGGGAGGCGCCCGACGTGGCCGATGCCGACCTGGCCGATGGCTCGATTGCCGAAGGCGCGGTCACTATCCTCCGCGAGGTGAAGGACCGGCCGTTCTTCCTGGCCGTCGGATTCCTCAATCCCCACCTTCCGTTCGTCGCGCCGAAGAAGTATTGGGACCTCTACTCGGCCGGCGACATCCGGCTGGCCTCCAACCCGCACCCGCCCGAGGGCGCCCCTTCCTACGCCACGCACAATTCCGGCGAGCTGCGCGCGTACTATGGCATTCCGCAGCAAGGTCCTCTGAGCGACGAGCAGGCACGAAACATGGTCCACGGCTATTGGGCCGCCGTCAGCTACATGGACGCATGCGTGGGCCGTCTTCTGGACGAACTCGACCGGCTGGGTCTGCGCGACAACACCATCGTCATCCTCTGGGGCGACCACGGCTGGTTCCTCGGCGAGCATGGCATGTGGTGCAAGCACGCCAATTACGAAGAAGCGGCGCGGGCGCCGCTGATCATCTCCGTTCCCGGGCAGGAACCGGGCAAGAGCCCTGCACTGGTCGAGTTCGTCGACATCTACCCGACGCTGGCCGACCTGTGCGGCCTGCCGCTGCACGATTGGCTCGAAGGCACAAGCTTCAAACCGCTCGTCGCGAACCCGGACCTGCCGTGGAAGAAAGCGGCGTTCCACTTGTATCCGCGGCGAATTCCGGACCAGGGCGCCGGCATGGGACGCGCCATTCGCACCGGGCGCTACCGGCTGGTCGAGTGGACGGTGCCGAATAAGGATTTCGCCGAGTACGAGTTGTACGACCTCGAAACCGACCCCGGCGAGAATGTGAACCTCGCCGTTCGTTCCGAACACGCAGCCCTGGTCGAGCAGCTTCGCAGCCAACTCCACGCCGGCTGGCGCGCCGCACTGCCGCCTGCGGAATCGGTATCTCGCTAAGCGTGGGATGATACGGCCGGTACTGGACCGAGCCCAGGAACAGGTCCCAGTGGAACCCCGCGGGCACGGGCGGCGTCTCGGTGGGCCGCTCGCTGGTGCCACCGCCGCGCGGCCAGATGTGGCACACTGTCAGATGCAAGAAAGTAAACCTCTGCGCACGTTTGGATGCGTGCTGCAAGAGCTTCCCCGCCGACCCCGCCCCGGCCGGTTTCTCGACTGACCAGCTCCCGCCCTGCACTCGCCCCGACCGATGCCGGCCCCGTGCGTCGAACTCGTGCCGGTGGACACCAGCCTCGCCAGCCCTACACTTGTCTTGGAGCATTGGCATCGCCCCCTAATGACAAAGTGCGCT
>JAVEUP010000343.1:0-4536 GCA_034005525.1 Thermoguttaceae bacterium
CACGATCTCCTTATCGTCCATGGTCACTGCAAGGCATCCTTCGCGCGCAATCGTTCCGCGCAGACTATCTTCGTCAAAGTTGCCGTGAGGGCAAGGGACTGGAGGAAGCAGACGATTGGGAAACGACTTCGGATTCGGCAGCTAATACTGCCGCGACTGCCGTGTCGTTTCCTTGAGTTGTCCCGCCCAAGTAAGTCTGATTCTAGCGTTGCCAGCGGTGATGTCAAACCGTCATCGGCCATTTTGTCGGAGCCCCCCCCGCCAGCAATGATGCGATCGCGAAAACACCGGGGAAAAGACTCTCTTCTCTCGCAAGAGACTCACGTGGGATTTTCTGGGCTGCTCGTGACGAGGTGGAAAACTTGTCGCGCGGGGCGAGCAGTCTGTTGGCCCTTGCGTGACAACACCCGGGAAAACCGGCCCTCCTCACAATCCGAAAGTACGGATGTACACGCTCCGCCGGTCCCAGGCTCGAAACCCGGCAGCCACGTAGGCAGCCAACGCAGGGCCGTTCTCCGCATCCACAGCCAATACGAGCCGATCCCTGCCCAGAACCCGCGCTCGCCACTCGGCCCATTGGGCAACCTCGGTTCCCCACCCCCGGCCTCGCCACATCGGCACAACCCCCATGTAAACCAATTCGAGGTTGCCCTGCCGGGGGTGGTCGGCCAGAATCAGGCACCCGACATCGTCGCAGCCGCACCGCACGAAGAACCACTCGTCCGCTCCCGAGGTACCGACGGCCCTGTAGCCGCTCAGCACGTCCTGAATCCGCCGCACACCGTCCAAACCTGCGCAGTCGCACGTTCCTTCATAACTAGCCTCGACAATCGCGGCAAGCTGCTCGTGGTCTGCCGAACCGGCAGGCACGAATTGGAGCGTTCCACCCAGTTGACGATTTGGAAGCCGGTCTTTGGAAGCGACCAAATAGAGCAGTTCGGCAAGATGCACAAAACGGGCGGACGCCAGTACGTTCTGGTCCGACTCCGGTACCGTTGCCAGGAGGGTCTGCGCCAGGGCTACGTCTTGGCTTTCCAGCCAGCTACATGCGGCGGCAATCAGTGCGTGGGCTGTTCCGGGCGGCGCGTCGGGCGTCACCCTCGGCAGCCAAACGGCGGCCGTCTTGCCCGGCTGCACCTCCGTGAACACCGCGCCCACCAGACACCCGCCCGCCAAGGAACAGAATAGCCCCTGCAACGTCGCTTCGTTCTGCCCCGCCGCAGCCAGTATTGACTCAACCTGGGCTTCGCGCTCCTCGTTGGGCAAGTCACCCAGAACCAACTCCAACGATTCGCGTTGCAGGTGCAAAGCGGGACGGGCGATTTGAGTTACATCTGGGACCATCGCGTATCGTGCGTTAGGCGAAGCCCTGCCTTTTGCCACGGCCTAATCGAGCCAGTCCTTCTCAGCGAGCCGCTCCGGGGTGTACACTTCGGTGACGTAGCTGATGTCCTTGCTGATAAGGGCCTCCACTTCAAGCTTGAAGCCGTTGTCGAGCATCCGCTTGATTTCCTTCTGCCATGCTCCCTTCCCCTGGAACCAAGGGTAGCTGGCTATCTGCTTTGCGCGGCGGCGGTCGGTGTCGTTAAGCGTGATCTTCACGCTGTCGGAAAGCCCGCAACGTTCCAGGTCGATCGAGCGGAGGCCGAGGTAGCGGGCGTCGGGGATGGCCATGCGCCGCGACTCGAACGCCAGGTTGATCGAGCCCTGCTTGATCACGCTGTAGATGTAATAGCCCCAGGGGTCGTTGTCCAACAGGCAGTAGACGGGCAGCTTCAGCTCGTTATGCAGCCGGTGCAGGAGCCGCCGCACGCCGCGGGGCGGCTGCCCGGCGCCGTGTGTGAGAATGCAATTGTGCCGTCGCCAGAACTTGTCTTCATTGAACCGCTGCCAAACGGTGTCCTTCTCGACGTGCAAGATAAACTTGGCCTGGCAACTCTTGAACTGGATAACGTCCGGCTCGACAATCGACGGGATGCCGTACCCGCCGGAGCCCATCCGCGCGCAGTCGATTTCGTCGCCCTTGTCCAGCAGTACAATGGGGCCGACCATATCGCCGCGTTTCTGCGCATACAGGTGCAGTTCTTCGCGCAGCGAATTCAGCAGCACTTCGACGTCTTCGATGATGGGATCCGACTCCTTCTGGTCGGCGAACGTTTCTTCCTTGGTGCCCTCGATGGTGTGCTTCAGCAGGTAGTACAGACCACGGATGCTGGTCGTCTTGCCCTCTTCAATGAGCTGTTTTGCCCCGCTGGCAACCAGCATGGTCTGCATGAAGCTCTTCGCTTGCGACAGGTTGAACAACTGGCGCCGGTTCGTATTGCGGCCCATCTCGATGAACCGCTTGCTCTTGTTGTAACGCACGTTCGAGAGCGTGCGCGAGGGGATATCGACGTGCGGGTCGCGCCGCCGGTCGGCCGCCGTGGCCACGCCATCGGCGAGGTTCTCGATCTCGGTCAGCGTCTTCTGATCGCGTTCGGCAAGTTTCACTTTGGGCTTCGGTGCGGCGGGGGCAGGTGATGGTTTGGTGCGTTTCTTCTTGGCCATGTTGTTGGGGGGAAAGCGGATTCTTCCAGGGCAACGCCCCTGCGAGGTGGTCAACACACTGTGCCAACGGCACTTGCTCGAGTCTTCTGTCCCGACTGGCCAGCGGTCGAACTTTGGGTAGCATACCGGCCATCAGCCGGACAGGGCAAGCCCGGTACGCTCGTCGCTGCCACTCCACAACTTCCCGTCGTGACGCTGGTTCCGGTCTACGGCTGCTCCCCCATGCATACTACCCGTCCGTCGAGGGTGGCCAGGTAGAGGCGGCCCGCAGCCGCGACCATGCCGTCGAACACGGGCGGGGAAGCGAGCGAGTACTCAGCCAGCGTGCGCCCATCGGACGCCTTGACTGCGTGCAAAAGGCCACCAAGCCGGCCGTCCCAGGCGGCCGTGGGGGCGTCGGCAACGAGCGGGTCGGGCGGGCCGGCAAGAAGCAGTGTGCCTTCTGCCAGCACCATCGCGCGAACCAGGAACGGCAACTCGGCATTCCACACGTATTCGTACGGCTTTTCGGCCGGTTCCGTGCGCCGGGCCTGCTGGGCGGCCTTTTGTCGCTCGACCGTCGTTTTGGGGTCCAGCGGGGTGGCGAATAGCTGGTAGTGAGTGGGTCGGCGCTCCTGGGGCGGCCACACTTCGTCGAGGAACGTTTGCGGCAGGCCCGCGTGGCTCCCGTGCCGGGCGTACACCGTGCGGCCGAACCCGTAGATCGTCTCGCCGTCGTGAACCAGTAGCCGGCCCGCCGGGACCTGCTCGCCGGCGCGGGGCCAGCCGCCCCAACCCGCGAACATTTTCACGCCGTAAATCCAGTAGGTGCGGTGCCACCACGAGTCGTCGAGGAATCCAGCCTGGCTGAACAGATGGGGGGTGCGTTCGTCCATCGCCTCGCCGGCGAGGTTGAACCGCGCCTGACGCATGAAGACGGAACTGCCGTCGGAGGAAAGCACGTCGGGCAGGAAGCCGGGCATGTCGAAGCCGTGGACGATGTCCTGCGGCGCGTGGCCGGTTTCGGGATCGCGCTGGTGAAGCTGCGTTTCCGACAGCAGTCTGCCGGTGCAGGCGTCGAGCCGCACCAGGCGGATACCGCCGTCGATGAACGATGACCGGCCCGCCGCGGCGAACGCCACGCCGTCCTTGACCAGCACGTTTCCGTGCAGCGGCCAGACCGACTCCAACTGGTCGTAGGCGACGACGCGTCGATCCTCAGGCGCCGCGCGGAACCGCCATACCAGGCGGCCGTCGTCGGCCCGCAGGCAGTACACCCAGCCGTCGGCGGCGCCGAACAGCACGCGGCCCTGCCAGATGGTCGGCGGCGAGTCGATGCGCCCGCCGGCCGTGTAGGTCCACGCCCTTTCCCCCGTGTCGGCGTCGAGTGCGTGCAGCGTGTGGGCGTCGATCTGCGCGACCCATAGTTTCCCCTCGGTCACAACCACGCTGCTGAGCCGGCCGCCGAGTTCCGTCTTCCACCGAGGCGCGAGTTTGGCCGGCACGGCTACCGCGGTGGCGCCGCTCCGCGCGGCGTTGTGTCGATAGGTGGGCCAGTCGGCCGGTCGGGGCGGTTTGGCGTCGATAGGTTCGTCGTAGGCGGGGCCGCGTTGGAGCCGTGCTTCCGCCGGCTCGGCCACTTCGTTCCCCACGGGCGCACGACGCGGCGCCAGGGCGTTGAAGCCGTTAAGCTTCGCCTCGATAAAGCAGGCACAGGAGTGCGACGGCGCGTACAGCAGCCCGTTGGCCGGCATCACACCGTACTGGCACGCGCCGCGGACCCAGTGGTCGGCCGTGGCTTCACCCGAGTCGACATCGACCAACTCGACCCCCGACCGGCCCAAAACCAGGAACCGGCTGGTGGCCTTGTTCCGATAGCAGCGGTGGTGGCTCATGCCCACGCGGAAGAACTCCTGGTCGGCTGGGCGGCGACGGGCGACTTCGCCGGTTCGGACATCGCGGGCGACGGTGATGCCCGGTTCTTTGGCCTGCACCAGGTAACCCGACCAA
>JAVEUP010000344.1:0-4530 GCA_034005525.1 Thermoguttaceae bacterium
GCTGGCCGTTCCAACTGAGCAGCACCCGATTGTCCACATTCGCATGGCAGCCGACCGGGGTGAGAAGGCAACCCTGCTGTATGTCGCGGAGAAGAGCACCGGCTGGCAGCGGGTCGAGTTCTCCCTGACGGCCGATGGCAGCGTGCGATCCTACAACCTCGACCTCGGCCACCGGCCCGACTGGCTTGGCAACGTGCTGCTTCTGGGCCTGCGTGTCTCCGACGATCCCGCGGCAAACGTCACGCTCGATACGATCGAACTATCCGCCGCGCCGGCCGGTCCGCCGGACGTGCGGGTGCGCTACTTCGGACGCGCCGAAGGTGTGAACCGGATTGGGCGCCCCGCTTCGATCGTCGCTGTGCTCGAGAACCACGGCGGGGCGCCCGCTGCCGGCCTCTCGGCCACGATCCGTGCTCCCGGGCTGAACGTCGAAGCGCCGGCCGAACGCATGCTGGAACCGCTCGCCTACGGCCAGATGCGGCACGTAACGTGGCACGTGACCGGCGGGCATGAGGGCCGGTTTCCAATCCACTTGAGCATCATGGGTAGCGATGTGACGGATGCGCCGCTAATCTCGGCAACGGCGTCTCTCGAACTGACGCCCGTGCCCGACGTACCCGCAGGCGACTACATTCCCGAGCCACAGCCAGCCGAAACGCGGTACGAAGTGGGCGCGTATTACTTTCCCGGCTGGCACGCCATGTCGCGATGGCATCCGATACGCGGGTTTCCCGAACGGAAACCGGTGCTCGGCTGGTACGACGAGGCGAATCCGGAAATCGCCGACTGGCAAATCAAGTGGGCGGTCGAGCACGGCATCCGCTTCTTTCTGGTTGATTGGTATTGGCACCAGGGCGGCCGGCACCTGGAGCACTGGCTGCACGAGGCGTTTGCCAAGGCGCGGTTCCGCAGTTACATGAAGTGGTGCGTGATGTGGGCGAACCACAATGCGCCCGGCTCGCATAGCGAGGACGACTGGCGGGCGGTAACGCAATACTGGATCGACCACTATTTCTCCGATCCGCAATACTACCAAATTGACGGGCGGCCCGCCGTATTCATCTGGTCGCCCGGCAACATCCGCCGCGACGTGGGCGGCAGCGAGAACGCGGAGAAACTGTATGCCATATCGCAGGAGATGGCGCGGCGGGCGGGGCACAAGGGCATCTACTTTGCCGCCATGTTCGATCATGAGAATGCCCACGCCGCCGCAAGACTGGCCGATGAAGGTTACCACGGCACGACCAGCTACCATGGATTCGGGCCGGTTGCTGCGCGGCTGGGCAGGCGTTTTCCATTTGCCGAGGTGGTCGAGCACGGGCCCACGCTCTGGCGCGAGGAGACCGAACGGAACGCCGGCCGGATGGACTATTTTCCGATTGTTGATACCGGCTGGGCCTCCGAGCCATGGCACGGGCCGAGCGCCCTGACAATCACCGGCCGCACGCCGGAACTGCTCGGCAAACTGTGCCGCGAGGCCCGCCGGTTCGTCGATGCGCAGGGTACGAATCGGATCACCCTCGGACCGTGGAACGAATGGGGCGAGGGGAGCTACATCGAACCGTATGCAGAATACGGGTTCGACGATCTGGCCGAAGTGCGCCGCGCCTTCTGCGAGCCTGCGGATTATCCGCCCAATCTCGTGCCCGCCGACGTCGGCCGCGGCCCGTACGATTTGCCCGAGCTTGAGATGACGACCGCTTGGGAGTTCGATCAGCCGAACGATTTGCGGGGGTGGAGTGGCACGATGATCGACGGGCTGGCCGTTACCGGCGGGTTGCTGACCGGCAGTTCGATCGGTAATGACCCGATCCTCAACGCGCCGCCCATTTCAGTCGATGCCGAGCAGTACCGGCGGCTCGTAGTGCGTATGAAGGCCGATCGCGATACGGTTGCCCAGGTGTTCTGGGGGACTGCCACGTCAGGCCACAGCGAACGGGCAAGCGTTCGCGTTCCGGTGCCCGGCGACGGCGAATTGCACGACCTGGTGTTCCACCTTGACGCGAACCGGAACTGGCGCGGCGAAGTCGTATCGCTACGATTCGACCCGGCGTGCCATGCAGACGTTGCCTTCGCTATCCAGTCACTACGGTTCGAGTAATCCAGCGGCGAAAGCAACCAGAAATGTCAGGGTTCGTAACGCCCTACGCTGCCCGGACTGTAGCCGGGATCGGAAACGTAGCTCGGAGGCGGAGAGTTCGAACCTGACGGCATCTGATATTGGGGCACACCCGGCGGATTGTAGCCGGTGTTGCCGGGCGTGTAGCCGCCCGGGGGTGGGTAGTATCCTTGCGGCGTATTGCCCCCATAGTTGTTCGGAGGAGCAGCAGTGCCCTGACCGCCCTGTGGGGGCGGAGCATATGCCGGATTGCCCGCAGGCTGGTTCTGATAGTCGGCCGTCGGGTTGCGGTAATCGTAGCCGGACGATTGCCGGTCGCCCCCGCCTTGGTAGTCAGGAACCGGCGTCGCGTACGCACCCGCGGTACTTCGGTAGTCGGCCAGCCGGTCATCGTACGACTGGCGAGCATCGTCGCGCACCGGGTTGGCATACGGTCCGCTTGGGTTCGCGGCAACGTAGCCGGACGGACTGCCGGCCGGTTGCGCGGAATAGGACGGTTCCGCGCCAAAGGGAGCAGGGCTGCTGTAGGAGCCCGGCGTGCCGTATGGATTGCTGCTGTACGCAGGCGGTGTACTCGCTGCTTGGGGCGGAGAAACGGCATACGGGTTCGTTGCCGTGTGAGTCGTCGTGCCACCGGCTGGACCGGGATTGTAGTAACCTTGCTGTGGCGCCATATAGGATGCGGAGGCATTCGCCGAAGGCTGCGAAGCCGGGTACGGTTGCTGGGCCGCTGTGCTGGCCGCGGTGGTCGGGTACGCAGGCGCCAGCGTATTGGCCGTGCCCGAAGTGCCCGCGGTGTATCCGGCGCCCGGTGCCGGACCCGGTTGGCCAGCGAACTCCGAGGGCCGGGGAATCGCTTCCGGCGCGTTGGACTTCGCCGTCGTGCTGAACGGATTGGTCTTCCAGAACGCGAGATTCGGCATGGTCCACTGACCACCGCTGTAACAACCCGACATGGCGAGCGACGCCATGGCCACAAGGCAATATCGCATGGACGAAAATGACATGGTTCGGCTGTCCTTCCAGGCTGGTAGAGAAGCAGGATAGTGACGGGCGCTATTGGGGTAAATCGAACCGAATGAGGAGGTTTGATTATTCGTTTTCAGCAATCTGGGCGGTTTTTGCGGTTTTTTCGGACAATAAGCCCTGGCCAAGCAGGTCTCCCCCAAGAACACCACGCGCGCAGGGCGAATTATAGGGAGCTGGACCCCTGGGTCAATGGCAGAATACTCACCCAAAGCTTAGGCGATTTAGGCAAGACCGGCAATGTGCCGAAGCATCTGGACAATGGAGGCGCGCTGTTGGCTCAGGATGGCCATTCCGGAAACAGCATTCGCGGCGAGGTCCTGGTAGTAGGCAATCAAGGTGTCCTCTTCCGCAACGTTGACACCGTCGATTTCGTCAATGGCGTCTTCCAAATCGGTTTCCAGGTCGGCCAGAAGTGCCGAAGCACTGGCAACCTGCGAATTGTAGAAGCCATCGACGCTTCCCCGGACCAGGGTGAGTTGGCCCAACGCCTCATCCAGGGCGCGGATGGCCTGCGATGTGTTGTCCCCAAGCCCGCCCAGGGAGCCGCCGGTGCGAAGCTGGTCGAGCGTTCCGCTGATTCCGCCAAGCCTCGCCGGCAGCAGGCTGGGGATAGACAACGCCGAGGTGCGCCCCACGTCGGGTGAAATGGCATACCGGAGCGCGCCGTCGCCGACGGTCATCGTATTGAGCGTGCCTTGGTAGCCGGCTCTGAGTTCCAGCGAGTAGTGGAAGCCGTTCTCGTTGTAGGTGAAGGTGTTGCCGGCGGTATAGCCGGTTCTCGTTTCGGGGCCGTAGGTCTGGCCGTTGATTTCGACGGTGGCGTCGGTGCCGCTGGCGGTTCCATCGCCGTGGCCGCCGGTAGTGGTGAACGTGCCATCGCTCACCTCGACGGCAATGGTTGCCGCGGCCCCGTAGCCGACGCTGCTGATTGAGAGGTTGTCTCCGGAAAGCGTTGCGACCAGTCCCGTCTTGTGGCTGGCGCGGTTGATTTCGTCGCGAAGCTCGGTGAGCGGGTCGTCCTCCGATACGGAGAACTCGGCACTGCCTAAGCTGCCGGTGAGCACAAAGGTTGCGTCGGCCTGGATGGTGGCACTGCCCTCCTTGCCTGCGTAGACAAGCTCGGCCTTGGTGGCGGCTTCGAGCACCCTCCCAAAGATGGTTTGCGCGGCCGTTGCCCCGGAGGTCGCCGACGTCCTGTAGACGGTCAGGTTGGCCACTTGCGATGAATCGACTCCGGAGGTTCGGAAGGCGGCCGACCCGTCGAGGACGCGGCGTCCGTTGATGGTGCCGGCAGCCAGACCGCCGATCGCGTCGATTGCCGCGTCGATCTTGGCCTGCGACTCGGCACGTTCCTCGGGAGTGAGCGAGCCGTCCTCATCCTT
>JAVEUP010000019.1:0-17022 GCA_034005525.1 Thermoguttaceae bacterium
CCTGTAAAGGGAAAAAGGGGTTGCACCTTTCCCTCAACGAACAGTTGGAATGGTTCTATTGATTTCTTGTCAAATGAAACCACATACCAGGGGTCTGACACCTTTACGCGTCTTGGCTGCAATCGATTGTTCGGGGTCAACAGCCCCAGTCGGTTACGGAGGCTGCTCTCAAAGACTCGAAAAGGCCTCCGCTCCTGCCTTGGCTTCCCTTACGGTCTTGTACTCACCTATTCTCGTCAGTTGGTTGCCCGTCATCAGAAACCAGTCGTTGTAGTCGCCTTGGTAAACGGCATACGTCTTGCCATTGTCCTCAGTGTCCTCAACGACAACAAAGTAACCATTGGGAAGACTGCTCTCCCAGTGCCGGGGCTTCGCAGCAACGTAGTTCCAGTACATCGGCTATTCCTGCCACGGGTGCCCAGAAATTAGGACGTTGGTGACTAGGCTTTCGTCAATAACGTCGGCTAGACAGGCGCGGATGCGCGCGAGCCATTCGTCGTCCTCACAGTTGATGATGAAGGCAACCGTGCGGGCCTTGTCGACCACCTCGCCAATGTAGCTGGCGGCTTCGACCGGCGAGAGATCATCCCGATTGCGAATGACCTGCGCAGATCTTGTGCGCCCCACCCAGTGCTGCCGCAGCGCACAAGGTGAAGGCAGTTCGCCGGCGAGAAGGTCGCTAACCGCGTCGCTCTCGCGGTCGCCAAACGTTGCACCTTGGAACGGCGCAGACAACTCAAAGAACTTCTGCAAGGCATTGCCGAGAGCCTTGAGTTGTTCGGTTGTGGCTGTCCTGGAGGGGAAAACTTCACACGGAATCATCGCAACTCCTTCATTCTGGTTCCGAATCATCGAACGATTGTTCCGACCATCTGCACGTTACTCCTGGGCGGTAGCCGCCGTCGTGACTGACGATGCGAGAACCGAGCCGATAGCGCCGCGCGACGGTGTCGCCGATGCTGTCTTCTGTTATGGTCGCTTCCGCCCCTAAACGGCACCGTTCACCGGGCCGTGGCGAACAACGATGACTTCACAACCCGCGCAGCGCGCGGCTCCGTTTGCAACAGTTTGTTACCCCACGCTTTCTCCTTCGTCGTACGGTTCCGGCGTCTCAAAGATGATCCACTGTGGTGGCATGACAGGAAGGACTTCGCGATCATCACCGGAGGTCACAAGCACGTCAGTGGAAACCAAGTACATCCCGGACCGCCTGGCATTGAAGCGTAGTGCAATCTGTGCCGGAACGTTGTCGTCAAGCACGATGGGCTGAGGGTAGTGTTGCGATTCGGGGCTGTCGTCGGTTGCCTGGGTGTAGAACCGTGTCGGCCTGAATTCACGTGAGATTGTCCCGTTATTCGCATCGATTTCCACGTAAAACAGGCTGACTTCTGCGGGATAAACGCCAAGCAGAGGCTCGTACTCAGGTATCGGCCTGGTTTCGTGGACCGTCACGACCAAATGATCGAGTACGGCACTAGTGACGTTTTGTTTCTTTTGAATTGAAAACTGAATGACGAATGCGGAGATGTACCATGTCATGCGTTCCTGTTCGCCGTCGACATCAAAGATTGGAACATGCGGGATTGGCTGCCCATTAACGAGCACACTGTATTCAGCTCCTAAGCGTGCGGAAGGTGACACAGTGGCGAGTCTACCTTGTGAACATCCTTTGGGTTGGCCAAGCATCTTCATCGCGCGATTCTCGGATTCACACTTCCATTCGCGCAGAAGCTCGGTTGGATACCGCGCGACGTCACGATCAATTAGCGTGGCATGCGTTGCGCACATCCAAATGCCGTTGTCAGCGTCCTGCCGTCCTTCGGGAGTCAGACTTGCATCAAATCTTGGACCGTTTTCGGACGCGCCCGTAATGTGAGCAGCTTCGCCGACGTTGACAGAACGAATTCCGTCGAGCGAAGGGCCAGAAGTAGGGGCCATGCAGTTTGGGTACGCGCACACATAGCCAGCACGCTGTGCAATGAGTCGCTTGGTCGGCGCAGAGAAATCGTCGTCGCGTGCCATTTGGTCTAGTGGGGTAACGATGTGGTTGGATAGTCTTCCGCGTAATACTTTCAGAACGCTGCGTCCTATACCGCCGCGGGACATTCTTCGTAAGTGTAACTGTAGCCAAGCCTTATGTGTTTGCGCAGTCGTCTTGCAGGGTGTTACGGAGTTTCTGCCTGTTCTGCTGGACGTCGGCGCCCAAGGCCGTCGCCCGGGCTGCGGACGCCCCGGCCCCCCCCGGTTTAGGACATCGGCGTACCGACCGGTCCAATGGACGCAGGCCTTTCCCGTACGTCGGCTGCAAAGGCGAACCGGCAAAACTCCGGCCAAGTGATCGTAAAGCCTGGGCGTGGGTTGTCCTGGAAACAGCTCCAATGGCTTGGCTCGCTGACTTGCGGTCGCCACCGCATACCCCCAATCAAAAGTACCGTCTTCTGCCGATTCTAGCCGCCTCATGTACGGAGTTCAAGACCCGGTAAAGAGGGAAAGGGCCGCCTCAACCTGCGGAGGCGCACAGGCGCAGGTTAGCGACTCGCCTCTCAATGCCTCGGGTCCGACACACCGATGCGGCTCGCGTCTTCACAGCCGCACCAACAGTCATGCTAGCGTATGCCGATTCCTCCGTCCAGGGGCTGCGGGCCGTCGCCGAGGAAGTGCCAAGTGTCGATGTTTGCGCCCCGCTGCGCAGGGGGGGGATTGCGTGGCGCCGGGTTTCTCCTCAATTGGGGTTCATCCGAGGGATGCGTAGGTTCAGTCGTGGGTGGCGAGAGCGCGCTGGTCGGCGGTGGGCGGTCCTTCTGTCCGACGGGAACAGCGCGGGATGGCTGCCGCAATGCCGAAGCCGCACCTGCTGCGTGCCGAAGGCACTGCACGAAATCAGCCCGGGGTGAAGCGGCGTGAGCCCGAGCGAACGTCGCGTAACCCCGGGTATCGAGGATCGTTCCGCCCACAGCCCCAATCGGGGCGGCCCTAAACGCTTCTCACCGGCTTTAGGACCACCCCGTTGGGGTTGTGGCGCTGTTGGGCATCGCCTCCCAGGGTTGCGCGGCGTTCGCTCGGGCTCACGCCACTCCACCCTGGGCTAGTTTAGGGTCGTCCCTTCGGGACTGCCGCCGGATCGCCCGTGCTCCCCCCACCTTCACCGGCCTGACAACCAAATGAATCCACTTCCACGACACAACCCTACGCATCCGCCGGATGAACCTCAATTGGACGCCCTCCCTCGCCGCGGCTATTCCGGCGCAGGGGGGCCGAATTGGATGGAGGGAACGTGCTGGAGGATCTTGTGCTGCAAGTCGGCGACCTGCCGTTCCCATTGCCGCCGGCGTTCGGGGTCTTCAAACGCCTGGGTCAGCCCAATGCCACTTACTTTGGGACCATTGGGGGGCATTTTGCTAGCGGAGCGGCGCGAGCCGCCCGGTTTTCGAGTGTAATAACGGACGGCTTGCGCCGTGCCGCTACGAAGTAAGTGGCATTGTGCGTCAGGCGGCGGGCGCCCTGCTCGGTCACCTGCGTGTTCCTGAGCGAAAGGCTGCGGAGCGAGGTGAGCCGCCCGAGCGCGGGCAGGCCGGCGTCGGTGACGCCGGTGCCGTACAGGTTCGCTGAGCGTTTCGAGCGCCGCGTCGTCGATCGCCTCGGCGCGCAGCGACAGGTCGGCGACGACCCACGGCCGCTCGCCGGCGATCCGTCGCACGCCCGCCTGGTAACGCTTGCGCAACTCGGCAATCAGCAAATCGACCTGCTCGGCCGGGAGCAGGTCGGGTTCTGGCGCGGGCTCTGACGCGGGTTCGGGCTCGTGCTCGGGTTCGGGCTGCGGTTGCATCGCATCGACCGAAGTAAAGACTCCCGACCCCTCCCTTCACTGGTCGTTGGCCAAGCGGACCTGGAGGGTGACACCTTCACATCATCGCATATGGTGCTATAATGCCTGCATCTGCGTGCGAACAACCATTACTCTGGACGACGATATGCTGGACCGAGCGAAAGCTGTTGCGGCGAAGCTCAAGACGCCGTTTCGGCATTTCATTAACGAAGTGCTGCACGCCGGGCGTGCCACGGTTGCGGTTCCCCTGCCTGTGCGCTGCTATCGCACCCAGCCTCACGAGATGGGGCTGAAACCGGGAAGGAACCTGGACGATATCCAGGGGCTCTTGTCGGGAATCGAGGGAGACGATCACCGATGATCCTCGTGGACGCCAACGTCCTCTTGGTCTTCGCGCTTGGTGAACGGGAGGAACAACCATGTCCCAGTCTACGATCGAGATGATGCCGTCAGCGGCGCTGCCGGAAGTCTTTACACTCGAAGAGGCAGCGGTTTACCTGCGAGTGTCCCAAGACGACGTTTTGGAGGCAATCCAACACCAACGGCTTCCCGGGCGTCAGGTCCGTCAACAGTGGCGATTCTTGAAGGCGGCAATCCAGGACTGGTTGCGGACCTCGCCGACTCAGAAGGAAAGGATCATGCAGTTGGCCGGGGCCTGGGAGGATGATCCGTATCGCGACGAGATGCTCGACGAGGTCTTCCGAGGACGAGGGCGACCGATGGTTGAGGAGACCGAGTGATGGTCTTGCTCGATACCGATATTCTGTCGCTAACTACTCGCACTCCGGTAGCTCAACAGCGCGCGCTGGAAGATCCAACGGGAGACGACTAGCCCGACGAACGTGGCGACGATCGTAAACGCGGGCAGCGTCCAGTCGGCGGCCGTTTGCACGTCGAGCGGGCGGACCAGCATGCGGGCGGGAACGTTCACGGCTATGAGCACGGGAATGGCGAACGTGAACGTCCAGCGCAGCGGATCGCCCCACGGGCCGCGGTAGATCTCCATGGGGTAGCGCGAGAAGTTCGTGATGTAGAACCAGAAGTCCAGCAGCGACTGGTTCCGCCCGAACCAGATCGCCGTGGCCGAAAGGGCGATCATCAGGCTGTAATAGATGGCGCAGCCGCATAGAACGTAAAACACGTAGAGTACGACCGCCGTGGGCCCGGGCGCATAGCCCAACTGCCTGAACGAGTAGCCCATCAGCAGCACGCCGAACCCCAGCGGACCGAGGGCCGACCATTCAATCCGCCCGAGTGACACCAGAAACTGCGTGTCGATGGGTTTCAGCAGAATGAAGTCGAGCGTGCCGTTGCGGATGTGCTCGCTCAACTCAATCGCATTGCTTAGGAACAGCCCGCGCGTGAGGCTGTTGATGATGAGTGTCGTGCCCAGGAAGAGGAAGAACTGATACTTCCCCCAGCCGGTGCCGGCCCCGATCATGGGCGTGTACTCGAAGATGAGCACGTAGAACCCCAGGTTCATCAGCACCCAGACCAGCGACGAAACCGTGTCGATCAGGAAGTTCGCCCGGAAGGTCATGTCGCGCACCAGGCTGTTGCGCAGGAAGGTCAAGGCAACCCGGCGGTAGGAGGGCTTCAGTGAACTGCCCGAAGGAGGCAGTCCCATGGCCGCAGCGCCCTCGGGCGGCTGATTGGGCCGCGGGGTGGCGTGCTGCGAAAACTGGGACCGTTCCCGGTCGTCCATGGCTAGCCTCCGAACCCGCTGTAGCGACGCACGCCGAAGTGGAACGCAACGCGCGCCGCGACGGCAAAGAACACGACCCACGCAAACTGGATCCACAGGCCGGTCACCAGGGCCGGACCGCTCACCTTGCCCAGGAACACTGCCGCGGGAAAATACGCCAGGTATTGCAGCGGCAGCAGCCGGACCAGGTCGCCCCAGACGCCCGGCAGCAGGTCGATCGGGAACATGTGGCCGGAAAAGAAGAAGCTCAGCAGCATGTACACGAACATCAGCGACGTGACCTCAAGGAACCAGAACCCGATCATGCCCAGAGTGGCTTCCAGGAAGAACCCCAGCAGGAACCCAAGAAGAAGCGACAGAATGAAGGCGGCCAACACCTGCGGCTCCGGCCAACCGGCGAAGAAGCCGCGGCACAGGAAGAATACCAACGCAAACGGCCCGGCCGCCACCAGGTAGTAGACCAGCTTGTGCGCAATGCGCCGCATCAACAGGAAGCTCAGCATGTCGATCGGCTGAATGAGGAACTTCTTGACCGTGCCGTCGCGAATATCGCGGGCAATGCCCGACGCCAGGCCCGGCATGCTCGAGAACGCGCGGCTAATGGTGGTCAACAGGTAGTAGGCGATCATGCTGTGGAACGTATAGCCGGCAATCGTCTCGCCGCTGCGTTCGACTTCGATGGCCGAGAAGATGGCCCGCCAGAGAAATATCTGCGTGATGATCGGCAGGAACCGCATGAGCGTGCTCATGGCGAACTCGCCCCGGTACACCAGCCGCTCCTGGAGGCTGATGGATAGGATGGTCCAATACGGGGCGGGACGCGTGAACATAACGCAGGGTCAACTCCGGCTGAATACCTCGGCAATGACCGCTTCAAGCGGCGGGTCCTCCACGCTCACGTCCTGCACCGAGCAGTGGGCGAAAATGTGCGTCAGCACGCGGGTAACCTCGTCGCGGGGCACGCGGATCTTCACCTTCGGCGGGTTGTTTTCGAGCAATTCGCCAAGCCGCTCCAGGCCGGCCGGCATCTGGCCGTCGGCAAGCTGCAGCGAGATGACCTTCTGTCCGGAAAAGCGGCCCGTGATGCCCTCCAGCGGGCCGTCGTAAATGATCCTCCCCGAGGTGATGATGACCGCGCGACGGCACAGCGCGGCCACGTCCTTCATATAGTGGCTTGTCAACAGGATGGTCACCCGGCGGAGTCTCTGGTATTCGCGCAGGAACTGCTGGATGGTGTGCTGGGCCACGACGTCCAGCCCAATGGTCGGCTCGTCGAGGAACAGCACGTCGGGCGAGTGCAATAGGGCCGCGATCAACTCCATGCGCATCCGCTCGCCCAGCGACAGCTCGCGGACCGGCTGGCCCAAAAGCTGCCCGACGTCGAGCATCTCGCACAGTTCGTCCCGGGTGCGCAGGAACCGGTCGCGCTCGATGCAGTAGATTTCCTGGTGCAGCCGGAACGATTCGGCGGCGGGCAGGTCCCACCAGAGTTGGTTCTTCTGCCCCATCACCAGGGCGAACCGGCGGCGGTAGGCGTTCTCGCGCCGCCAGGGCACGTGCCCGAGCACGCGCGCGGAGCCGCCGGTGGGCGTAAGAACGCCGGAGAGAAGCTTCAGCGTCGTGGTCTTGCCGGCGCCGTTCGGGCCCAGGAAGGCCACAAACTCGCCCTCTTCCACCCGCAGGTCGATGCCGCGCACCGCCTCTACCTGCCGGTATTCGCGCCGGAATAGACCTGTGAGCGATGCCCCCAGCCCCTCCTTCTTGCGGTACACCCGATACGACTTCGCCAGATTGTCAGTCTCGATAACAGCCATGAATCCCTTATTATAGCCCAATCGGGCCGTGGTTTCAGCGGGGCCTTTACCCTGGCGGAAGCGATGGGTTACAATCGGCGGCTCCGCAATGTTCGGCCCTCTGGAGCCGATCTGCGTGCGAGTTGAGGGATATATCTGCCCTCGGCAGGTGAGTTTCCCCACAACCGGTTACAGCACCCAACGTGAACGGATCGTCCAATGCCCCGCTACAATCCGGCCGTCGTCGAGCCGAAATGGCAACAGTTCTGGGAAGAGAACGCGACCTTCCGATGTCCGCGGCTGCCTGAAGACCGCAAGCTGTACGTGCTCGACATGTTTCCCTATCCCAGCGGGGACGGGCTTCACGTGGGCCATCCCGAGGGCTATACCGCCACCGACATCGTCGCCCGCTACAACCGGATGTGCGGCGTCAGCGTGATGCATCCGATGGGCTGGGACGCCTTCGGACTCCCGGCCGAGCAGCACGCGAAGAAGACGGGCACGCACCCCTGGGCGACCACCGAGAAGAACATCGCCACGTTCCGCCGGCAGTTGAAAATGCTGGGCTTCAGCTACGACTGGAGCCGGGAACTGGCCACCACCGACGTCGAGTACTTCCGCTGGACCCAGTTGATCTTCCTGGTGCTGTTCGATACGTGGTTCGACCCCGGGCAGGAGAAGGGGCGGCCGATTGCGGAATTGCCCATCCCCGACGAGGTGCGCGAGCAAGGCCCGGAAGCCGTTGCCCGCTATCGGGATGAGCATCGCCTGGCCTATCAGATCGAGGCCCCGGTGAACTGGTGCCCGGCGCTGGGCACGGTATTGGCCAATGAGGAAGTGGTGGGCGGAGTGAGCGAGCGGGGCGGGCATCCGGTGGTGCGCCTTCCGCTGCGCCAGTGGATGCTGCGCATTACCGCCTACGCCGACCGGCTTCAGCGCGACCTGGACGACCTGCAGTGGTCCGAAGGCATCAAGCTCCTGCAACGCAACTGGATCGGCCGCAGCACCGGCGCCGAGGTCGACTTCTTCATCGGCACCTTTTTCGATGTGCCGGAAGAGGGGGGGCCGGAAAAGGGGTCAGGGCCGGAAAAGGGGTCAGGAGCCTTTTCCCGGAACGGCCCGGAGGGTGCTGCGCAGACGGAAAAGGGGTCAGGAGCCTTTTCCCGGAACGGCCCGGAGGGTGCTGCGCAGAAAAGGCTCCTGACCCCTTTTCCGTCACTCGCCGAATACGAGGGCTGGAAGACCGACCGCCGCCTGGCCGGCTTTCCCGCGAAGCCCGACGACGACGTGCTGCGCATCTACACGACGCGGCCCGATACGCTGTTCGGGGCCACCTACATGGTCGTTGCCCCGGAACATCCGTTCGTCGAACGGCTCACGCAGCCCGAGTGCGCCGACCAGGTTCGCGCCTACCGCGAGCAGGCTGCGCGCAAGAGCGACCTGGACCGCACCGACCTGGCAAAGACCAAGACGGGCGTGTTTACCGGCTCCTACGCGATCAATCCGGTCAACGACGAGCCCATCCCCATCTGGGTAGCCGACTACGTACTCATCAGCTACGGCACGGGCGCCATCATGGCGGTGCCGGGGCACGATGACCGCGACTTCGAGTTCGCCCGGGCGTTCGACCTGCCCATCGTAGCCGTCGTCGACCCCGGCGATGCGGAAGGTGTGGACCGCGACGCCGTATTGGCCGGCGAAGCCGCGTTCACCGGCCTCGGCACGGCCGTGAACTCCGGCCCCTACGACGGCACGCCCACGGCCGAGTTCAAGGATCGCATTTCCGCCGACCTTTCCGAGCGGGGACAGGGGAGGGCGGCGGTCAACTACAAACTGCGCGACTGGCTCTTCAGCCGGCAGCATTTCTGGGGCGAGCCGTTCCCCATCCTGCATGAACTCGACGAGCAGGGCGCGCCGACCGGCGTGGTCCGGGCCCTCACGCCCGACGACCTGCCGGTGGACCTGCCGCCCGAAATGAAGTTCGACGCCGCCCACGACCGCCCCGAGCCGCCGCTGGAGGCCGCGCCGGAGGAGTGGCTGTACGTCACCCTCGACGGCAAGCGGTACAAGCGCGAAACGAACACCATGCCGCAATGGGCCGGCTCCTGCTGGTACTACTTGCGGTTCCTGGACCCCAAGAACAACCGGGCTTTGGTCGATTCTGAGGTCGAGCGGGCATGGATGCCCGTCGACCTGTATGTCGGCGGGGCGGAACATGCCGTGCTGCACTTGCTGTACGCCCGGTTCTGGCACAAGGTCCTCTTCGACCGCGGCTACGTTGCCTCGCCGGAGCCGTTTATGCGGCTGGTCAACCAGGGCATGATCCTGGGCGAGATGGAGTTCACCGCCTACCGTACCACGGCCGGCCAGTGGCTCAGCGCGAGCGAAGCGACCGCAGGCGCCGAGGGCGGGCCGGTGGCGCGCGGCACGGGCGAACCGCTCGAAACGGTCCAGATGGCCGAAGACGAGGTCGAGAAGCAAGGCGACGCCTTCGTGCTGAAGGCCGATCCGAAGATCAAGGTCGAGAGCCGCGCGTTCAAAATGTCGAAAAGCCGCGGCAACGTGGTCAATCCCGACCAGGTCGTCGCCGAATACGGCGCCGACGCGCTCCGGCTGTACGAGATGTTCATGGGCCCGCTCGAATCGGTCAAGCCGTGGAGCATGGAAGGCGTCCACGGCGTGCGGAGTTTCCTCGACCGCGTATGGCGCATGATGATCGACGACCGGGCCGAGGCCGTGCAGCTCAACGAGGCGCTGGTCGATGCCGAGCCCGACGAGGATCAGAACCGCATCCTGCACCGGACCATCAAGGCGGTCACGGACGACGTCGAGCAGCTTGCATTCAACACGGCCATCGCCCGCATGATGGAATTCGTCAACTTTTTCACCAAGCAGCCGCGCCGGCCCATTTCAGCCATGAAGCGGTTTGTGCTGCTGCTGTCGCCGTTTGCTCCGCACCTGGCCGAGGAATTATGGCAAGCACTGGGCCACTCGACCACGCTTGCCTACGAGCCGTGGCCGCAGTACGATGAGGCCGCGATGCGGGAATCGACCATCGAGGTTCCCGTGCAGATCAACGGCAAGCTCCGCGGCCGCATCTCCGTGCCCGCCGATACCGGTGCGAAGGACCTCGAAGCCGCCGCCGTGGCCGACGCCCGCGTTGCCGAGCTGCTTGCCGGCAAGACCATCCGCAAAGCCATTGTCGTCCCCGGCCGGCTGGTGAACTTCGTGGTCGCGTGAAATAGCACTTATGGGTGGCGTCATGCCACATTGCAGGCATGGGCCAATAGGTTTTTGGGAAAAAAGTACGATAGCCTCTTGACCAGGGGCGACCGGCTTTGCCAGAATAGGGGAAGGCGTCGGATGCTGGCGTGTTCGGGGGTCTGCCATCGCCCTCGGGCGCAAAGCATAGGACTGCCCGAGATGCTCTCCCCGGGTTGGCCATCGGGTGATTGCCGGCCAGGCCGGCCGGAGTGAGTTCTCGCCTTGATTTGTTTGGTTCCCACCTGAATACCAAGCACGGTGCTTGCGGGCATCGACCCAACGGAACAGAGGTAGCAAAAGCCCGGAACGGCCGCGACCGGATGGCACAGGCCGGCGGCCGACTGGGGTGTCAAGAACAGCGAGGCGCGGGGGGAAGGGAATGGCCCACCGATGCTGCAAGTCCAATTTTTCAGGAGATAAAGCATGAATTCCTTGAAGCCGTCAGCACTCGAAGAGGTCCAGGTCGTTGGCCGCCTGGAAGGCCTACGCAAGATTCTCCTCGGGGAGGAATACGCCGAGCACTTGCAGAAGCCGTTGGCGTATTGGGCGCTGCCGACCGACCGGCGGCTGCCGCTGGCGTTCCTTGGGCGCAGGCTGGAAGACCTCTTGAACACGCCTTTCGGCGAGCTTGCGGCAACACCGGGAATTGGGCAGAAGAAACTGAACTCGTTTGTGATGCTCCTCGCTCGCGCCGCCAACACGGATCCCGCTGATATCCCCGCGGAGGAAACCCTTGTTCGCGACGTTGCCCTTTCCAGCCCGAAGGCCGCGCCGACGAATGGTGACGGATTCGATCCGGCCTCGGTTTCGGAAGTGGTGTGGTCGCAGTGGCGCGCGAGCGTGGCCAAGCACAACCTCGGCGACGAGCCGCTGGGGCGGTTTGCACCCAGTTTGCGCCACATGACCCGCGTCATCTGGAGCACGCCGCTGAGCGCCTATGTGAACCGGACCCTGGCCGAGATGCGGAACATGAGGACTCACGGTGAGAAGCGAATCCATGCCATTCTCGAAGTGTTTCACAGCCTCCATGCCCTGGTTGCCAACATGGGCGTCCAGCAGCACTTGATGGTCCGCATTGTTCCACGGCTGGTCGATCAGGTCGAACAATGGGTTGGCCAGACGCTGCAGACGCCGGGAATGCCAAGCGCCGAGGAGTTGGCCGAGCACTTCGTCGAGCCGCTGCTCGCTCAGGTGCGTATTGACGTGAACCAGCAGATCGCCGCGCTCGCGGAGAATCGGCTGGGTATGTCGGGTCCGATTACCAGCGTGCGGCAGGCGGCGCGAGCGATGGGCCTGACGCGTGCGCGCGTTTACCAACTGCTCAACGAAATCAACGACGTGATGATCGTGCGATGGCCCATGGGCCGTCATCAGGTGTACGAGCTTCGCGAGAAGCTGTACGCCGAGGCCGCACAAATGCGGACTCCGCCGGATCTTCGGCAATTCCTGGCGGCCGTGGAACTGTTCTACCCGGGTGCGCGCCGCGGCGCGGCAGGGCCGCTCGAACAGGCTTCCGAGAAGTTCGAGGCCCCGGAACGCCGGGAGGCCGTGGTCGCCGCCAGTTGACGAGGTGCCGCGGGGCAGGCGAAGTGCGGTCCGGGCACACCACCTGCCGGCACGACCGGACAGTCGCGCCTGCCCGAAAACGCCGAGCCCAGCCCGCCAGCCATGCGCCCGGCCGCGCGCACTGCGTTGCGCGGCCACAGCAGTCCCGTCAGGCATTCCGTCAGCAGCATGGCGGCATGGCTCGCCACCGAGCGGCGCCAGCCGCAACGCGACGCCCATCGCCAGAACAGGCGAGCCTCTTCTACGCCCGTCCGGAACGCAGCGGGCGGAAGGGTAAGAGCCCCTTGCGCGAAGACTCGGCAGTCCGGCTCCAGCTCGCACCGGAAGCCCTGATGCCGCAGCGCCAGCGCCAGGTCGATTCCCATAAGCTCCAAACCCCGGCCTTCGTTCCACTGCGCGACCGCCGCGAGTGCTGAGCGGCGATAGAACGCAGCCCGCGCGTCGGGCCCGCATGGTTGGCGGCGCAAGGGAGGCCGGGTGGCCAGGCGGCCTTCCGAAAGCCGCCGGACCCGGCCGCTGCACTTGTATCTTAGACCCGCCGAGACCACGCGGTGCGGCTGACCCGCACTGAGCACCAGTGGCGCGACCGCGCCCACTTGGGGATCGTCGAAGTGAGGCATCGCAGCATCGGTCCAGCCCGGAGCGACTGCCATTCCGCAAGCCAGGACGTGGACAACGGGCGCCTCACTCGCAAGCAGGCCGCGGTAGATGCCGCCTACCAATCCCGCGTCGGGACGCGATGCCACAAACGAGACCTCTTTATGTAACTCGTAAGGATCGTCGTATCCCTCGTTCAGCACGACAACAACCTGGCACCCCTTCGGCCGGTTCTCCAGCACGGATACCAGCGTATCCTCCAGAAGACTCAGGTTTCCCATGAAGGGAACGACAATCGATAGCCGAGGCACGGCGAGATGCCCTCAATAGTACCGCAACCCGTAGATGTAGACCCTGTCCGGCCGATTTGCCCCAACCGGAAGCCAGCCTGCACGCATTGGCGGTCGTGCCGGCGCAAGGCATTGTCGCCGACACGGCCTTCCTGTGGAATATGTCGGTTTTCCCGGGGAACGGCATAACACAAATCTCCCGGATTGCCCGGCCATCCACTTCGTATATTCCCTATGTCCCCCAGGTATTCCGGACGGGGGATGGGGCGAGCGGAACACACCGGCCAGCACGCGGTCGAGCACGTTGTGCTCCATGTGGATATCGCCCTCGGCCTGCTCACGCCGCATCTCGAACCCGGCCACCAGATTGCCCGCCATGAGCAATGCCGAGTTCGGCCCGAACACGCGCGTCGATCGAACGTGCCATCGTGGTGTCTCCTGGTAAGAAGGAATGTTACTCGACTTACCGTACACTTCGTGCATCTCTCGCCTGGGCTCTTCCGTTTCTGGGTGCGAATCGGTGGTGACAAGACGTAGGGTGGGTGGTTCCGGATGTCTCAGCATCCGGGTTCACCCACGCGCCAAGCAGTTCTGCACCTGGAACCGGAAGAGCCCTCGCCTGGTTAGCCTGTCGAGCCAGCACGGCTTAACACACAAACATTCGCGCGTTTCAGAACGAGCGATCGTTGAGCCCCGGGTTGTATATAGTATTCCAAGTGGTATTATACTATAAAGCCATCACGAAGGTCAATGGGGGCACGCAAGGAAAATCGCCGGGACAAGCAGTACAACACCTACCTTGCGTATGGCAATTTTCTGGCTGTGCGGTTCACATATGTGGAAACTTGATTACCCTGGAACGTATACCCGCCGCGACCTAGAACTGCGTTTCTGACGCGGGCGGTCATGTAGGTCCCGCGAGCCGAGCGGGACAATTACACACCACCAGCCGCAAGTCCCGCTCGGCTCGCGGGACCTTACACGGAAACGCAGTTTGAACCCGCAGCGTGTATAACTTTAGGTGGCTACCCCGCAAATACTCCAGGCAGAGTGAGAAAGAGAAATGCATTCCATCTATCTCGATCACCATGCCACCACGCCGACAGACCCGTGCGTCGTGGAGGCCATGCTGCCGTTCTTTACCGAGCGGTTCGGCAATGCCGGCAGTGCCACGCACGAGCCGGGGCGGCAGGCGCGGCGGGCGGTCGACGAAGCGCGGCAGAGCATTGCCGACTGCCTCGGCGCCGACAGCCGCGAGATCGTCTTTACCAGCGGCGCGACCGAGAGCAACAACCTGGCGCTTCGCGGCGCCGCCGAGCGTTATGCTTCGCGCGGCCGCCACTTGATAAGTGTGGCTACCGAGCATCCGTCGGTGTTGGAGTCGCTGTCAAAACTCGCACGTGCCGGCTACGAAGTGACGCTGCTGCCGGTCGCGCCTTCGCCCGCGCCAGAAGCCGGGCTGATCCGGC
Organism: Thermoguttaceae bacterium; assembly: GCA_034005525.1. Lineage (GTDB taxonomy): Bacteria > Planctomycetota > Planctomycetia > Pirellulales > Thermoguttaceae > PWXP01. The sequence goes on from JAVEUP010000019.1 coordinate 14,511, forward strand.
CGGAGCAGTTGGCCGGTGCGATTCGTTCCGACACGATCCTTGTCAGCGTCATGCTGGCGAACAACGAAATCGGCGTGTTGCAGCCGGTGGAGGAAATCGGCCGGGTTTGCCGGGAGCACGGCGTCGTATTTCACTGCGACGCCACCCAAGCCGTCGGCCGCCTACCGGTTGACGTCGACCGGTTGCAGGTTGACCTGATGAGTTTCACGGCCCACAAGATCTACGGCCCCAAGGGGATCGGGGCGCTCTATGTGCGGCGCCGGGAGCGGCGAGTGAGCGTGGAGCCGATCCTAGTAGGCGGCGGGCAGGAGGCGGGGTTGCGCAGCGGCACGCTGAACGTACCGGGCATCGTCGGGTTCGCCCGCGCGCTGGAACTGTGCCGCAACGAGATGGCGACCGAAGCTCCGCGCCTGCGGGCGCTCCGCGACCGGACGTTCGAGCGCCTGTGCGCTCAGGTCGGCGGGATTGCGCTGAACGGCCCTTCGCTCGACCGACCCGAGTTGCGGCTGGCAGCCAACCTGAACGTGGCGTTCTCTGGCATCGACGCCGAGTCGCTGCTGGCCACCGTGCGCGAGGTTGCACTCAGCGCCGGCAGCGCGTGCGGTTCCAGCGAGCCGGAACCGAGCCACGTGCTGCGCGCGCTGGGGCTGCCCGACCCGATGATCCGCAGCAGTGTCCGCTTCGGCCTGGGACGCTGGACGACCGAGCAGCAGATCGATCAGGCCGTCGACATGCTGGCCACCGCGGCGCAACGATTGCGCAGCATGTTGCCGGTCGCTTCCTGATGCTGCCCCAGCAGCCATGGTTCGCTTGGGAGGAGACTGCTCGCTTCGCCAACAGTGTGCACTGGGAAACCGCGGCAGATGCCGTACAATGGTTCAAGAGCCGAATTCACTTGCCAAAGTCGAACCATGAAGATCCACGTAACCTATTTGGCCCAGCTCAGGGCCCAGCGCGGCAGGGAGAACGACACGCTTGAACTGGATGACGGGGCGACCGTGCGGGGGGTCATCGATCACCTTGCCGACCTCCACGGAGCGAAGCTGCGGGAGATGCTCCTGACCAGTGAGGGAAGGGTCCGTCCGAGCATCCTGATCTTCGCCGACAAGGACCAGATCGATCCGGAAAGCCACGAGTCCTTGGCCGACGGACAGACGCTCACCCTGCTGAGCCCGATGGCCGGCGGCTGATGACTGCCCGAAAGGACGCCCATGCCCCGCAGCGTTCCACCTTCACCGCCGGCCCTGACCGACGAAGAACGTGCGCGGTACGAGTGGCAAATGTGGACGCCGGGCTTCGGCGAGGCCGGGCAGCGGCGACTGAAGGATGCCGCGGTGTTGGTCTCGCGCGTGGGCGGGGTGGGCAGCGTGGTGGCCTACGAGTTGGCCGCCGCCGGCGTGGGCCGGCTTGTGCTGGCGCACGCGGGCAACGTCCAGCCCAGCGATCTGAACCGCCAACTGCTGATGACCACGGGCGCACTGGGCGCATCGCGCGTGCAGTCGGCCGTGCGAAGGCTGGCCGAGCTGAACCCCAACGTCGTCCTGGAGGCGGTGCCGGAGAACATCAGCGAGGAGAACGCGGCCGAGCTGGTATCGCGCGTCGACCTGGTGGCCGGTTGCGCGCCGCTGTTCGAGGAGCGGCTGTTGATGAACCGCGAGGCAGTCCGGCAGGGGAAGCCCCTGGTCGATGCCGCGATGTACGACATGACGGCCCAGGTTGTTACCGTGCTGCCCGGCCGCACTGCATGCCTGGCATGCCTGTATCCGGAGATTCCACCGGCCTGGCAGCGGGAGTTTCCGGTGTTCGGGGCCGTTTCCGGCGCGGCGGCCTGCCTGGCCGCGGTCGAGGCAATCAAGATGCTCGGCGGCGTCGGGCGGCCGCTCGACGGACGCATGGTCTTGATGGACCTCGCTTCCATGAACATCATGACGCGCCAAGTGCGGCGCCGCCCCGGCTGCCCCGTTTGCGGTGAGGCAGCTCGGCATTCACGATAGGTAGGGTGGTGACCAGCAAGCCAAGACGCTGGTGGGCCTGCGGTCGCTTGGCCCGGCCTGCTTCCAGCGCACGACGTGCAAACCACCGCAGGCGTGGCTTGCGCAGGCCCACCAAGGACTCATGACGATGTAGGGTGGTGACCAGCAAGCCAAAACGCTGGTGGGCCCGCGGTCGCTTGGCCTGGCCTGCTTCCAGCGCACGACGTGCAAACCACCGCAGGCGTGGCTTGCGCAGGCCCACCAAGAACTTACGCGACCTTGTCCCACCCTACGTGGATATTCCAGGATAGCATGGGAGCCGCGGAGGGCTTTTTTCACATCTCGTCGTCGGTGTCTGCCAGGAAGTCGCGCGCCTGCGAACCTTGAACGCACTGGTGGTTCTTCATGACGATCAGCAGTTCAGCCAAGGTGCGGGCCTCGTGCCGGTGTAAGTTCTCAATAACCCCGTGAAAATGGTGTTGACTCGGAGGGCGGGTTTGGTGTTTCTTATGGGGCATGGATGGAGCCGAACCGAACAA